>CBDUOF010000505.1:0-3671 GCA_965368765.1 uncultured Anaerolineae bacterium
TTTTGACCCAAAAAGCCCGGCGTGCGTGCCCAGCGCGCCCCAAACATCATCACCAGCAAGGTGGTGATGTAGGGGAAGGTGAGCAAGAGCTGGTGTGGCAGACCGGAGCCAAATACCTGGGCTCGCAGGGCAAACACCTCAACCATGGCAAAAAAGAAGGAGCCAAAGAAGATGAGATGTGGCTGCCAGCCACCAAAAAAGGTGAGGGCGGTCGAAAGCCAGCCGCGACCTTGCACAATGCCTTCGGTGAAGGTGCCGGTGTAAACCATCGGCAAATAGACACCGGCCAACCCAATCAGTGCGCCACCAACAACGGCCGTAACATACCGCGACCGCATCACGCTTATGCCCATGCTGTCTGCCGTTTTGGGGCTTTCCCCCACGGAGCGTAGTTCCAGACCATACTGGGTTTTGTAAAGAAGATAGTACAACCCCACTGACAGTAAAACGGCGAAATAAACGAAGATGTTTTGGCTAAAGATAATCTCGCCCAAGATTGGAATCTGGCTAAGCAGCGGGATGGGAATTTTATCGAGCGTTGGAATCTGAGGCGGGGTTAGCGTAACGCCAACTGCCAGTTTGAAGGCGAGCGTGGAGATGCCCAACCCAACAAAAAAGAGCGCCAGCCCAACGACAAACTGGTTCATTTTTAAGGTTGTGGTGAAGTAAGTGAAGGCTAGTCCAAATAGTGCTCCGGTGAGAACGGCCGTTATAACCCCCGCCGCCAAACTTTCAAATTGGAATGCACCCAAAAATCCCAGAGAAGCGCCCGCTAGCATGATCCCTTCCTGCGACACATTAAACTGACCTGTCTGCCCGGCCAACATCGTGCCCTGGCTGGCCAAAATGTAGGGCACCACCGCCAGAAATACCAGTCTCATAAAGCTTACAATCTGGTCTAGTTCCACCAATCGCTCCTATCTAAAAATCCGCAAAATACACAGATTACGCAGACAAATAAATTAGTCGTCCTTACGAACCACGTCGCTGAGCAGCACAAAAATGAGAATGAGCGCTTCGACAATGAATACCATTTCAACCGGAATAGCCAGCGTGCGCTGCATGGCGCTGGCACCCACCTCCAAAATGGCGATAAACAAGGCAACAAAGGGCAACACCGCGTGATTCCCCTTCGAGATCAACCCAATAATAATGCCCAGGGCCAAAAAGTTAGACTGCAGGCCTTCAATCAATCGATGATGCACGCCCGCGACCTCGACCGCACCGCCCAGACCAGCCATAGCGCCGCCCAAAACAAGGGCCAGCAAAAAGAGCACCTTGGTATTAATGCCAAAAACGGCCGCTGCTTTGGGATTGGCCCCCGTCGCTACCAATTCATAGCCCGCCGACGTGCGCTCTGTGTAAATGTAGACCGCTACGGCCACAAATAGGGCAATGAGCAAGCCGCTGTGCAGCGGCGGGCTGCTGATGAGCAAGGGGAGTTCCCCCCCGGCACCGATGGGGGTTGTGGTGGGGTGTCCCGCCAGCGGGTCGGGCCAAATTTCTGTCGCCACATAATCGATTACGCTGAAAGAGACAAAATTGAGCAATACAGTTGATAGAATCTCATGGATATTGAAGCGGTACAGCAAAATGGCCGGTATAAATGCCCAGAATGCCCCCGCCACGATACCCGCAATCAGCACCAGCGGCAGCAAAATGAAGCCGGGCGCATCGGCCAACAAAATGCCCACGACCGCGGCGCCGACGGCCCCCATAATGAGCTGCCCTTCGCCACCAATGTTGAATTTGCCACCTTTGGCCGGAATGGTGAAGGCCAGGGCCATAAACACCAGCGGAATAAATTTGAGCCAGGTTTGAATGAAGCCATTGCGGGTGCGGAAAGAGGTAAACAAGATGGTCTGGAAGGCGCGCAGCGGATTGAATCCCATCAGCAGCAGCAGGATGCCCACTACCACGAAGGCGGCCAACACTGCCGCAACATATGGTCCAATCTGGCCCAGAAATTTTTGACGACGTTGTGCTCTGTTTTTAAGGGTCAGATCACTCACCTTGCTTCACTCCACTCATCATACGTCCTAATTTGTATCGATCAAACTGGTTGCGCTCAAGCTGACCCATCACGGCACCGTTACAAATTGCCACGATGCGGTTGCTCAGCAGAAATAGCTCATCCATGTTTTCGGAGATGAGCAGCGTTGCCATCCCTTTTTCCTGACGCTGTAGAATTTGGCGGTAAATAAACTCCATTGAGGGGATATCCAGGCCGCGGGTTGGGTTATGGGCAATGAGGAAGCGCACCGGATGGGAAAAGGCGCGAGCCAGCATGACGCGCTGGATATTGCCCCCGGACAGATTGCCCGCCGTATCGCTTGGCCCCTGCGTTTTGATACTAAATTCCTCAATGAGCGCTGTGCAGTGATGGAATATTTGTGGCCAATTGAGGAAACGGCCGTTGCTATAAGGCTCCCGCCGATGCAAGCCCAAAATCAGGTTCTGCGCGACATTGGCCTTGGCTAAAAAGCCATCTTCCCAGCGATCTTCTGGAATGTAGGCGACGCCATCGCTGAGCAGGTTGCGCGTGCTGAGGTTTTGGATCGATCGACCGTTTAGCACCACCTCGCCGCTTACAATGGGCCGCAGGCCCAGCATGCTTTCCGCCAGCTCCAACTGGCCATTGCCTGCCACACCGGCAATACCCACAATTTCCCCCTCAAAAACGGACAGTGAGCAGTTGTTGAGTTCAGGTACGGCCGTTTCGCCTACCGTTAAATTGATGGCCTGAAGAACGGCCGTATCGCTATTTGGAGCAACCTGGCTGGCCAAATCACCGCCCGTAAACTGGATACTCTGATCAACATCCAGGTCATCGCCGACCATCCCCTTGATGAACGCTTCTTCAGATGCCTCATCCCGGTTTAGGGTGAGGACGGTACGGCCGTGTCGCAGCACCGTGATTCGGTCGCACACTTCCAGCACTTCGCGCAGCTTGTGGGTAATAAACACCACCGTCAGGCCAGCCTGCACCATTGTGCGCAGCGAAGAAAAGAGCGCATCCACTTCCTGGGGCGTCAGGTTGGTGGTGGGTTCATCCAAAATAAGTATTTTTACACCCCGATAAAGCGCTTTCAATATCTCCACGCGCTGGCGAACGCCCATTGGCAGAGTATGAATTGCTTTATCTGGATCTACCGGCAGCCCAAACCGATTGCCCAACTCCCGGATAACTTCTTTTTCTGCTCTGAGATTTAGCCCATACTGATTTTGTAACGGCGTACCGAGCACAATATTTTCGGCCACGGTAAAGCGATTCACCTGCAAAAATTGCTGGTGCACCATGCCAATGCCGCCTTCAATAGCATCTTTGGGGGAGCGAATGTCAAGGGGGACGCCATCGACGGCAATGCTGCCGCCATCAGCACGATACAAGCCATATAAAACGTTCATTAAAGTCGTTTTGCCTGCACCGTTACCGCCCAGCAAGCCGTGAATTTCACCGCGTGTCAGGCTGAGACTGACGTCGTCCAGTGCCACTACGGAGCCAAACCGCTTGCGGATTCCCTGCATGTCCAGAATGTTTTCTTTTTGCATCAAGCAGCCTTTTGCAACTAGCAAATCACAGAAAGTTCTTCGAAAGACGAAGCGCGATTTCTTTGTGATTTGCTCAGGTAAAAACCAATTTCCCGCTCATTCTTATTCAAAATTCTTTT
>CBDUOF010000506.1:0-3649 GCA_965368765.1 uncultured Anaerolineae bacterium
GCCGTTTTTAGCATAACTGCCGTTCCCCGCACCCCGGACCCCAATGAAATCTCCGTCTGGTCCAGCACCGATTGATCCACCAAAACGCGGATGGGGCTGGGCAGGCCAAAGGGGGCCACGGCGCCCATTTCATACCCCGTGACGCGCAAAAGTTCCGCTGGCTTGGCCATCGTCAGGCGGGATTGGCCCAACGTGCGGCGCAGCTGCTTCCAGTCGATTTGCTGTGGCCCAGCCACCAGCACCATGAGGAATTCCTCTTTCGCCAAACGAAAGAGCAGGCTGCGCACCACCTGCCCGGGCTGCTGGTTGCGCTCGGCGGCGGCTTGCGCCAGGGAGCGCACCGGGCCATCGTGGGTAAAAAGCTGGTAGGGGATTTGTTTCTGGTCGAGTTCGCGGGTGACGGGGGTTTCTATCATGGTTTTATTCACAGATTTCGCAGATTGACGCAGCGTGTGCCTATAGAGTCTTTACCTATTCTGGTGTCATACCCGCTTTCGGTTTGTAGAGCTGGATTCCCGCCTGCGCGGGAATGGCAATTGGCAAGGATCCGCGTCATTTGCAGATTGTTTTTAAGCATCCATTTGGCGCAGGTGGGCTTCGTAAGCGTTATTTAGGGTGGTTTCGATGTCGCCGTGGCGGGCGGTTTGCACGCCGGGCCGCTGTTTGGCCGCCTGATGAACCGCATTGGCGCAGCGACCGCACAGCAGGTAGCCAATGAGGATGCCCCGCCGACGGTAAATATAGGCGTTGATCGACAAGGCATCTTTGCCCTGGTAGCGCATTGGGCCGGCCTTGCGGCCACAGCTGGGGCACAGTTCGCTCCTGTGGAACCAATACCCTTTCAACGCCTTGCCCACCTGGGCATGCAGCTGGGCAAACATCTTAATCATTGTGCTTTCGATGACATCGTCCGAGTTCATCCTATCCCCTATGTCTGGCTTCAAAAAACAGGTGGAAATGGAGTCTCAGCGCGTGCCCGAAATAGGCAGATAACCATTGGTAAATCCGGGCACGCCCTGCTGTCTGGTTGATTATCGTTTCTCCACCACAAAGGTCGGTACGGTAGACCCACCCCCGGCGGAAACGTTGAGCAGCGGGTCGGTCGAGAGGCGCGTCAGGCAGCCATCGACGTAGTCGCCGTGGAAGACGAAGGGCGCCGTGTCCAACATGCGGTCATAGATTTGCAAACGGCCGTCTACAATGCTGGGGTACGGCTCTTCTGGAATGACCACCCGCTCCTGCACAATGTAGGGCGTCTCCAGCGCGTGCTGCACTGCCTGCTCCCAGCCGGTGGCGTTGGTTTGCCAGCCCAGCACAATGCCGTGCCCGCCATAATCGTCGTTGGGCTTGAGCACCAGCTGATCTTTGTATTTGTGGATGAAGGGGACGAGGTCGATGGGCAGGTCGCCGTACACGGTTTTGCGCTCTTCTACGGTGCGCGTCCAGGGGATATGGTTGCGGATAACGGCCGTTTCCCGCTTATCAAACAGGTGGGCATTCCGCTCATCGCTCAGCACCGCCAGGCTCATCTTCTTGTACAAAATCTTGCAGCGAAACGGGTTTACCATGCAGACATTGCCGTCACGCACGGCCTGCACCACAGGTTGGTCCAGTCCCCCACGCTCAATCAGTTCGGTGATCAGCACCCGCTTGTAAATTACGTCAATCTCAAACCCTTCATGACTGAGACGGCCGTTTTCATACACCACCTCGCGCGGATCGACAATCTTGGAATCCACCCCCTGTGAGCTAAAATATTGGGTGAACAGTTCAAACTCACTGCGGGTCGGCACTTCATTCCAGTCGAGGATGCCAATTTTGGGGTGATTGTGGCCGCCCGCCTGCCGGTAGGCATCCAGCAGCACGTGCAAAACGCTGTGACGCGTGGGCAGCGGCCGTACCGCGTAGTGGCGCAGATATTCCCCCATCACCGGCAGGCCATAAAACACTTCATTGAGCACATCGTTGTAGGCCGAGGCGGCAGGCACTTCGGCATTATATTCTGTAAATTTCAGCTCGTCGTTATCGGTAACGTAAAAAGCATCCAGCCGGGTCAACGGCGTGTGGCCTCTGAAAACCGGATCATGCTTAATCAGCTCTATTTCCCAATCGAGCAGGCCAAACTGGGTGCAAAACGCCGCATCCTCGACCGCCAGCTCAGAGATTTTCTCAAAGGCGCGCAGCAAGGGTCGAATTGATTTGCGCAGGTAAATATATTGATCCGGGGTTAAAAAACGGGGACGCAGCACGGTGCATAACGGCCGTGTGCCAAAGTACAGGCCCCGCTGCTGCATCTGATCATCCAGCTGCCCCTGTGAATCCGCCGCTAACTCATCGGTCAACAAATCGTGATACGTCCGTATCGCTTCCTTCAACACCATCTTTTCACCTTAGCATCCTTGGGGAAATTAGAACAACCCGCTCCAGCGCATTTCTGCCACTTGTGAACGCGGCTCTTTGGCCAGGCCAATGCACAGATCCGCCATATGCTCCACGCACCAGCGGTGGAACTCGTAGCCTAATGAGTTGACGTCCATGTCGGGGGCCGGGTTCATAAAGTCAATGGCGTAGGGAACGCCGTCGCGCATGGCAAACTCGCAGGTGTTCATGTCGTAGCCAAAAGCGCGGCACAGCTTCTGGCAATCAGACACAATCCGGTCATGCATCTCCGGCGACAGGTCGGGATGGCTGTATTGGCGCGTGGTGGGATCATAGCTCATCACCAACACATCTTCCTGGCCCAGCACCATGCACCGAATGTAATCATCCCATTTGATAAACTCTTGCAGCACCATCGTCAGCAGGCCAGATTGGTCATAACTGCGGTACAAATCTTCCATATCGTGGCAAACGTAAACTTCTTTCCAGCCACCCCCGTGCGCATCTTTCAAAATGCAGGGAAAGCCGCCCACATAATCGACCAAATCTTGCCAGGGCATGGGGAAGGTTAAATTGCGCAAACTCTTGCTGTGGTCGATGCCGGGAATGTATTCCTTGTTGGGCAAAGCGGCCGTTTTCGGGCTGGCGAGCCCCAATTTGGTGATCAGCGATGCGCCAAAAAACTTGTCGTCGGCTGTCCACATAAATGGATTGTTGATCACGTGGGTCCCTTGCAGCATCGCATTCTTCAGGTAAGAGCGATAGTAAGGCACCTCGTGCGAAATCCGGTCGATGATGACGGCGTATTCACACGGTTCATCCATCTGCGTACCGCCCAGCGTTACAAACTCGGCGATCACGTCCTGGTTACGGCCGTTCACTTCCTCAATAAACGCTGGCGGCCAAGACCATTCCATCCCCACCATCAAACCAATCTTCTTTGTCATACAGCCCTCTCCTTATCCTTATTTAGAATGCCAGTCTGCCAGTACAGGCAACCAGTCACTTTCTACTTTTCACTTTTTACGTTTCACTTCCTAACCACGCTTCACGCGTCACCGTTCACTCCCCACGCCGCCACACTCAATCATGGCCGCCAATATACGTCAACAGCATCTTCTCCCAATACGGCCAATCGTGCGACCAACCGTCCCAAATGCGCAGGGCGTTGCCAATGCCTTTTTGCCACAGCGCACCCGAAAGCTGCTCGTTATTTGCCCTCAGGCCATCGTCTTGCCCAACGACCATAATAATGTCCAGTCGCCGCAGA
>CBDUOF010000507.1:0-3649 GCA_965368765.1 uncultured Anaerolineae bacterium
CATTGCGGCAGCGACGGTGGCAAAATTGTGTCCCCGCCAGCCGGGCACTGTGAAAACGCCAATATCGCCGTACCCTTCGGTGAGGGCATAATTTTGGGCGATGGCGACCAGCTGATTGTTGATGATGGCGCCGGCAGCGGCCGTTTTGTGAAGCAACTGTTCGGGATTTGGGCCGCGCAGCTCTGGCGGAGCGGCCAGCAGCAGGGACAAATCATCCGGGGTGAGCATGCGTACGGCGGGATGATTCTGGTAGAGGGCAGGGGGTGACTGATTGAGAATGTGGTACACGTCGGCCAGCTGCCGCACCGGGCAGTTCATGCCTGTTGCCAGCAGTGAGGCAAGTTTGGCTGCCAGGTCCGTGGCGACGTTGAGACAGAACCAGCCAGGAATGTGGGGCATGAGGTCGGCAATTTGCGGTGCGTTTTGACCAAAAATCATTGGTTCGCCAGGGCAGCCAGGGTCTTCGATAACGGCCGTTTCAAACCCATCGTCCGTTAGCCCAACCGCGTAGGCCCGCGCCGTGCCCCAACGCAAATGTGCCCGCGAAATCACCGTTTGCGGCTCATCCGGCAGCAGCTTCACCAATTGTGTACGTTGTTTTTCATTTAGCTGTTTCATGAAAATTCCGCAAAACAGGACCACAGAATCACGTGGAGAAGCTGCAGAGTGGCACAGAGGGATAGAGAATAAACTGGTCTATCTGCTTTTCACTTTTCATTTTTTACGTCTTGCTCAGGCAGCGCACATTGTGGCGTGCTGCCCGGCAGGCGGTACCGGTTATCAGCCACCCAGCGGTAGGCGCGATCTTGTAGCTGCCGGATGCCGGGAAGGGGATAGAGATAGGTAAACGGCCGTAACCACCAGCAATAGCGCAGCGATCGATTAATGGCTTCTGCGCCACCCGTTAGTTGGCCTGCCGCATCCACAAACCACGCTTTTGCCATGCCATCTTCATCGCTTAGTCCCAGCGCCGCCATGCGGTCTGGAATGGCTTGCCACGGCTGTAGGGCAATTCGGCCGTTTGTCCACGACTCCACGAGCCGCGCCGACTTTTCTCAAAAGCCGCAGTCGCCATCATAAATGAACAGGGGAAGCATTTGTTTTGATGTATTCATAGGTAGATTATAGCGGTAGCGGCTGGCAAGGGGAATAACTGACGCCATTGTGGCCTGTTTGCTCAGGCATTTCAGGTGGCATTTGGCAGAACATACTGCAAAACTGATGACAATGTGCCAAGTCAATCAGCTTCTGGCACATTACAATCAATCAGCATAGAAAAACGTTGTTACCCCTGAATTAATTGTTTCCTGGAGAAGGTGTTATGAATGGAACGGCCGTTATTGTCATCAATCTTGCCTTAGTTTTTTATTCCATCGGTGTTTGGAGCGAACGCTTTACCGGGCGACTCAAGCCGTGGCATCTGGCCTTTTTCTGGCTGGGAATCGTGTGTGACACCTGGGGCACCGGCCTCATGTTTGAGATGGTTGGGGGAATGACCTACGATGTGCACGGGTTGAGCGGTCTCTTGGCCATCGTTTTGATGCTCATTCATGCCCTGTGGGCCACGATGGTGCTGCTACGAAAAAATGAGCAGGCCATCACCAGTTTCCATCGCTTTAGCGTTGCTGTTTGGGTTATTTGGCTTATCCCTTATTTGAGCCCCATGGTGTTCCAGATGGCGGAAATGGCCTAGCCAAGAAATTGGCAGACGGCCGTTTCAAAAGCAGACGGCCGTTCCAAATGTACCGTGTGCCCGGCGTGAGGGGTGATGTGGAGACGGCCGTTTGGCAATCGCGCCACCATTTGCTGATTAATCGCCACAAATTTGCTGTCCAATGCCCCGACAATGAGCAGCGTGGGCAGTGCGAGCGCGGGCAACGCTCCCCACAGCGACGGCTGCGCCCCCGTCCCCATGCCGCGCAGCGACTTGGCCAACCCCACAGGATTATTTTGCAGACGCTGCTGACGGCGTTGCTGCTTAAGGTCGTTGGGCAACCCTTGCTGGCTGTCCCAAAGTGGCAGTGCCTCCCACCGCGCCACAAACGCGCTTATCCCATTGGCCTCAATCCAGTCGGCCAGGCGCTCATCTTGTTGACGTCGGGCAGTCCGTTCCGCTTCAGTTTCCAGGCCGGGTGAGCTGCTTTCCAAAATAAGCTGGCGAAACCGAGCGGGATAATGGCAGGCTAGATAAAGTGCCAGTCGCCCACCCATGGAGTAGCCTAGCAGGGCGGTTTGCGCAATTTGCCACTTGTCTAGCAGGGCAATCATGTCGGCGGCAACCTGGGGCATGGTGTACCGATTGGGGTTTGGTGGCGCAGCGGAACGGCCGTGGCCTAAAATATCGACGGTGATTACCCGGAAATGGCTGGCAAAAGCGGCAGCGTGAGCTGCCCAATTGTCGCCGCTGCCCGTAAAGCCATGCAGCAGCAGCAGCGGCGGTGCCTCGGGCGACCCAACCTGCTTAGCGTGATATGTTACTTCGTTGATAGAAAATTGAGCGTGGTTAGCCATCGAGTAAGGTGAGCACGTACTCTGGGATTTCTGTCCCGCGTGCCTGGGCAAAGCCTTTTTCTTCACCAACGATGTTAAAGCCGCTCTTTTGCAGCACCCGCAGCGAACCAATATTGTCTTGTGCCACCCGAGCAAAGAGGGGGCGTTCCGTTACCTGGCCAAGGAACTTCTGTAGGGCTGCTGTGGCAATTCCTTGGCCCCAAAATGACCGTCCCAACCAATAACTCACTTCGGTCTCGCCAGACGGACCGTAGCACAGCACGCTCCCGGCCACCGCTCCCTGGAACAAGACGGTTTGAATGGTGGTGTCACTATCTGCCCGAATTTTTGCCCAGTGCGCCATAAATGCAGCCCGATCGCTGGGATCTTTTGCCGTGAAGGCGGCCATCTGTACGGCCGTTGGGTCCTGTTGATGTTCAAAAAAGATGGGCAAGTCAGCGTCTACGACATCACGCAGCTGAATAGCGATGGGCATGGGTTGTTACTCCGTAAGTTGTGAGAGTGGCAAGGTATGAATGGTGCGCCAGGCGGGATCATGGGGCCCGCGCTGCATGAGCCGCAGGTCGTGGATGGGCGTGGTGAAACGGCCGTCTGCCCACTCAGATTGCTTCAGCTCCGCCAGCGTCTCGGCAAACCGATCGCCCTTCAACCGCATGGCCAACGTCATATGGGGCCTAAACTGCCGGTGTTTATCCTGCCCCATCACGCCCAGCAGTCTGTTTCGGATAGCCAGCATGTCGTCAGAAGGCAGCACGCCCAGGTAAATCACCCGTTGGCCGAAGGTGTAAATATTGCCGAGTTCGAGCGAAAAAGTGGGCAAATACGGCGCCAGCGCGGTTAACTTTTCGATTAGCGCTGCTTCATTGGCCGCCGTTGGGGCGCCACTGCGCCAATAGGTGCCTGCCAGGGTCACATGAGGGGGCGTGATTTGGGCTGTTTTCAAATCAATGTTCTCGCGCAGGGTCTGAATCTGATCGACTTTCTCCCCTTGCGGGAAGGCGCCGACAAAAATGCGGTAATCCCCTTTGCGCTGACGGGGCATGTCGTCCTTTTTCTTCTTTGGTTTTTTTGTATAAGGTTTTGGTTTACGCATGATTTCTCAACTTAATAATGGGTAGGTCGCCGTCACTTTCCAGCG
>CBDUOF010000508.1:0-3648 GCA_965368765.1 uncultured Anaerolineae bacterium
AAGACGGCCAAACTAAACTGCCCATCGCCCGAAATGGTGCTGGTCACGTCGATCTCGACCCAAGTGCCCGAACTGAAGGCGCCTGAGCTGTTGATTGTATTCCCTGTGGCTGGGGCGGTGCTGTAGGTGACGGCCGTTTCACTCCAGCTATTGTCTGCCACTGCTGCAATATCAAATCCAGGGGTTGAATCAGACTGCACAAAAAGGCGTAGCGTGGCATCGGCGATGGGTCCGCCAAGTCCCTGTACATTGAAACGGAGCAGCGAATACATCAAGGGTGCGGCATCGGTGGTGAGCTGTTGAGACAATCCCAGGTTGTTGCTAGCCCGATTGCTTAACAGGGCGGCATCTGCTTCGGCGATGAAGACGACGCTGCTGCTTGGTGGCAGCGTGGGCGATGCGGTTGCCGTCGCTGTTGCCGTTGGCGGCACAGCTGTATTGGTGGCCGTTGGGCTGGGGCCAACCGTTGGTGTTTGCGTTGGAATCGGCGTGGCGGAGGGCGTTGCCGTATTGGTGGGCGTGGGGCTGGGGCCAGCCGTTGGCGTGGCGGTGGGCGAGATGCTACCTGTCACGTCGGCGGCAAACGTGCCCCGCGCTAGTGACGCCGTGCTGAGGCCGCTGATCTGCAATGTTTGACCATTGGTGGTGACGTTTGCGGCAGCATCCCAACAGGCTGGATTGCCTGTGCCGGGGCAGTCAGCTGGATTACCAACCTGGCGCAAGGCTTGCTGAGCCAGGACATCTGCGTTACAGGCGGGGTTGTCGTCTACGGGAATGTTGAGTGTCCAGGTGGCACCACCAGACGCTGTGCCACGGGCAAAGAGTTCGTAATAGTCTGAACAGAGGCCGCCGCCAGTGAGCGGTTCGTTAAATGGTGCGTTGGCTAAAGCACGGCCGTAACTTATGAGAACGGCCGTCCCGCTGTTGTCGCTGCTTTCCAGTTCGGCATCATCTAGCTTGGCGCGGCCAACTCGGCTGGAAACATCTGTCCACATTACCATGGCAGCTGCCAGACGAGCATCCCAGGCCGCTTGGGGTAGGCCATTAGGTGCGCCGCCGAGCGCTGTTCCCCAGAAATTATTGTTGAGATTTGCCGTGCCGCCACTGCTACTAAAAGCGGTGTTAAAGCCAGAAATGTTGTTGGCGTACGCTTCCAACATGCCAGCGGATTGCACGAGCGCCGTGGTGCTGCCCGCCACCGTGCTGCCTTTTACCGTTACATTGCTGGCGCCGGTAATGCTCAGCGCCTGATTGAAGCCAGTAACCGTGCTGTTTTTGATGAGAATCTGACCGGTTCCTGCGGCGCGAACGGCCGTTGTGCTGCTGCAGTTGGCGGAGCAAGTCAGGTTTAGACCCAGAAGCGTCATATTGCCAATACTTTGGGCAGAGATCAGGCGGCTGTTGGCCCCACCTATCCAGTTGAGGTTACCGTTGCTGCCGTACAGCACCACGCTGTTAATTCCGCTGCGACCAGAAACGAGCGGTGCGGCAATGTCAAGGGAACCAATGATGGTGATCGAGTCGCCATCTTGAACGGTGTTGAGCGCTGTTTGCACATCATTAAAGTCACAACCTGTGGCGCACACGGTCCAGGGCTCTTTTAATGCTTCCAGGAAATCTAGAATGCGCTCGGCATTATTTTCACCTGCTACCACGTCCAAGGTGCCAAGCAACTGCCCAGCGGGCGAGTTGGTGAACTCAGTGCCAGAGTAAAAGGTGATTGCCCGGCGCAGATCCAGGCGCGTATGGTTGTGAAAGTATGGCCCCACAAAATTAGAGCCAAACAAACCAGGCGTACTGTAAGTCCGGGTGCTGATGCCGTTGTTGTCTGGTTCTTCTGGCGGCATCCCGTCCAGGGCATTGACGGGAATTTCATCGGTGCCTGTATCAAATTTGGCGTTTACGCCTTCGGGCGCACCAGCAATTGTGCCGTCGGAAGTGGCGAGAATGGGGCCAGAATGGCATTTGGAGCATTGGGCTTCATTGAAGAAGATGTCGCGCCCCTCTAATTGATCATCGGTGACGGCGAAACGATCCAGGTCGTAGTTGCCGTCTGCAGGGATGCGGATGTTGAACTGAAAGGCTTCCAGTGCATCGAGTTCGGCTGCGGTTGGCAGGCGGAAGTCAATGCCAGGGCGGCGCAGCAGGCTGCGGGGGGCGTGCTGTTCAATCGCCCCTTGAGAGAAGTCGCCCAAGTCGGCAATTTCTGAGCTAAACCCATACGGGGCAGATTCGGCAATGTTGAACAGGTTGGGTGAGGCACGGAACACCTCAATTTGGTTAAACCCATCAATATTTTCCAGAATGAGGGCACGGCCGTCTGGGAAGCTAATTGTATTGGCCGAGGGGCCGTGCAATAAATTAAAATTCTCCAAACCATTGCTGCTGCCGTTAACTGGATTGGGCCCGGCCAAATCGCCAGCGGTGAACGAAACGAAGCTGGCGCTGTTGCCGTTTGCATCGGTAATGGTGCCAGAAAGATCAGAACCACCATAAATCAGATAGGTATTGCCCGTGCCGGCCAACACGGTGGCTGAACCGGTTGTGCCGGTGATGTCGCCACGTAAATCGCTGGGCTGGGCGAAGCCACTGGGAGCGGTCGAAGTCACAACCAGCGTATTGATATTGAACTCGGTGACAAACAGCATGTCGTCGGCCGGTTTGTTGAGAACCTGATCAGGTGACAGGCCAAAGTCACCATTATCGGGAACATGGCAAGAGGCACAGGTACGGCCGTTTCCCATAAACGTTTCCTGGGAAAATAAGCGTTCGCCCTGTTCGGCCATCGAGGCCACAGAAGGCAGGATGGAAAAAGTGCTGTTGGCGCTGTTGATGGGGTTGGGTGCGCCTAAGGAAAAATCGCTGTTCGTTTGGTTACCAGGGCCGAAGCCGGAACCCGAGACGCGCTGCAGGCTTGCCGTGTCCAGGATGGGCAGCTCGGATCCATTTGGGCCGTCTGTGGCACCGGCGGTGCTACCACTATAGCCAGTGCCGCCGTACGCCAGCGCGATGTCTATTGGCTGGGCGTTGCTGTTGTCCGGGTTGTTGCGAAAGGCAACCTTGCCTGCAATGGGGACTATTTCCGCTGGCATGATGAAGTCAGGAGTAGGTGCGCCAGGTAAGGCGGCAAATTCGGCTGTTGCGACCAAGATTGTGCTGCTGTCCGGTGGCGGATTGCTAGGAAAAACGTAGCGTCCCGTTTCCGTGCCATTGGCGTTGTGGAAGACGAGCATGGTGCGGCCAGGGGCGCCAACCGGATCGCCAGGCTGTGGCCCCCACTCAAGCTGGTTGCCATCAGCGACCTCCAACACAACGTATTGCACTTTGGAATTGCCATTCATTCCAGCCATGATTTCATTGAGGCGAACAAGCTGATTATCTGCGGCTGCCGGTTGGGTAAACGTGATAAAAAATGTGAAAATGAGGAGAAAAACGGCCGTAACGAGAAAATACTTTTTATCAAAGTGCTTATTTTTTATCATGCAATCATCCACCTTTATTGACGAGCCCACACGGTGTGACGCCGCCAGGCTTGGTATCTTATGATGAAACCTATTCAGTATTGGCTGTCTATACGCGTTGGCGTGAGATAGTATCAAGGTACTATATGTAGGGAGACTTACAAATAAAGTTACATTATTATTAGCT
>CBDUOF010000509.1:0-3648 GCA_965368765.1 uncultured Anaerolineae bacterium
GTTGTTCCTGGTATTGAGCCCCTGGCTTGCCAGCCAAACGTTGGCCGTCCCCGGTGCGGTTTTGCACACGGCCGCCACAATATGGCTGCTGGTTATCGCCATTAAGCCTTTACGCGGCGACAAACCGGCCTGGACGGCGGGGATGGCCCACATGCTGGCGTCCTACTTTTGGCTGTTTGCCCCCTTGTCGATGGCCCCGTTTGTTATCTTTGGCATTGAAGGGGTGATGCCCGCCAAAGCATTGGAGGCCACCACGCCACAGGCGTTGATTTATGGCTGGGTGCTGCAAGTTGGCTTTGCCGTGGTGCCTTACTTCTTCCAGCGTTACTTCTTTGATGAGGAAAACGCCGCATTGGGTGGCACCTGGCTCAGTTTTGGGCTGGTCAATATGGGGTCGGTTTTGCTTTGGGCGAGCATCTTGATCTTGCCCTGGCGAGGACCGCTGCATGGGCTGGCCTACCTGCTGTGGGCACTCTCATTCTTGCCAGTGGCAATCGATTTGTGGCGCAAGATGAAGAAGGGGATGGCGATGGTGGAAACGGCCGTTTCTCGGCCTGTGTGATGTCGTTTGAGCAGTTTAATTGTCAGATTCTTTGTTGTCCGCCTGGGGGCTGCGCGCCAGATAGAAACTAAAAATGGTGCCTTGACCAACCGCGCTCTCGACCTCTACCCGACCATTCAATTTCTCGATTATTTTTTTGACGATAGATAGACCCAAACCGTGACCCTCAACTTTTGGCGTTTCTATTTGGGCATATGATTTAAACAGCAGCTCCTGCTCATTTTTAGTCAGTCCGGGACCGTTGTCCTTGACCCAAAACTTCACGAAGGCGTCCTGCACTTCGCTCCCAAATTCCACAACCGGGGGGCTGCCGCCGTACTTCACCGCATTGGTTAGATAATTGAACCAGACTTCTTCAATCCAGGGACCATATCCCATCCCACTGTGAAAGCGCTTTGGTAAGATGATCTTCGCCTGGTACTCATCTATCATAAAGTTTAAGCGCTGAATGGTGTTCTCCACAATACTATCCATATCTAGCGGCTTATGAATCACTTCTTCCTTGCGAATGCTGGCAAAAATGAGAAGCTCATCGATGATATTGCTCATGCGACGGCCGTTTCGCGCCAGGGCAGTTATATATTCATCTTTGTCCGAGTCTGATAAGGTCTTGTGCGTATCGGCCAGGACTTCAGCATACCCGATGAGCGCAGACAACGATGACTGTAAGTTGTGGGCAACCGTGTGGGCAAAGGCATCCAGCTCTTCATTTTTTAGCTTTAGCGCCCATTCTGCCTGTTTTCGCTCAGCTATATCCGTGACGAATGCCAGTCCTAAAATGCCGACTTCTGTTTCTAAATAACTCAGGCTCACCTCAACGGGAAACTCGGAACCATCCTTGTGTTTGCCGGTTAAATCGAGCGTTCTGCCCATCGGCCGTATGTGGGGATCTTTGAAATAAGTTTCAATGTGTTTGGCGTGGCGGGTGAAGGAGCGTTCTGGAAGGAAGATGTTCAATAATCGGCCAACCACCTCATCTTGACCATAGCCGAAAAGTTCTTCAGACCGTCGGTTGATCAGGATGATCCGACCCCCTTTGTCGCAGATGACGACGCCTTCCGCGAGGGATTCCAGCAAAATTCGTACGGTCACATCATTTTGAAATATTCCGGCAGCAAAAGAAACCTCCCTTTGCGTATGCAGCTCCTGTTCCAGGTTCATAATTTGCTGTCGCATTGAGACCAATTCGTTGTCCAGATGTTGTTTGTTGTCGTTTGGCTTTGGCATCTTGCCCCCATCAGTCTTGAAATCTGAAGTATCTAGTTGAAACAACTGCCAGAATACCCGATATTGACAGACGGTACAAGATTTTCAGTGAGCTGCGCAGCCTGAAATAGATGGTTGGTTCTGGAAAATCAGGCTCGATGGCGTATACTTGTTTAATCAAACCAAACGCCAGCGAGACTATGAGTTACAACACCGCCAAACTACGCAAATTTGTCCAAGAGTTCTTCAGTTCAGAAGAGTTAAGAACCTTGCTGTTCGATTATTTCCGTCCAGTGCATGACAATTTAACAGATGGAATGACAAAAAATCGATACATCTTGTTGTTACTGGAGTTTTGCCGGAAACACAACAAAATGCAGGATTTATTGGCAGCGATTCAACGGGACCGGCCGTTTTTCCAACCCGACGACTACGTGCAAGGCAAAATAGCACCCACCGCCGCCCCACAACCCCCAGCCCCCATCACCCGCAACCCACGCCAAATCTTCATCAGTCACGCCCACCAGGATGCCGAAGTAGCCCAACGGCTGGCCTATGACCTGAAAGCCCACGGCTACGACATCTGGATTGCGCCGGACAGCATCCAACCCGGCGAAAAATGGGCTGAGGCTATCGGCCGTGGTCTGGAGGAAAGCGGTATCTTTGTCTTGTTACTTTCTCCAGACGCAGTTACCTCCCGCTGGGTAAAAATGGAAACTAACGCAGCGATTGAATGTGTGCATGAAGATGAAATGCAGCTTTACCCACTTATGCTAGAAGCTTGCCGTTTACCTGTTTTATGGCGGGCTTTTCAACAAATTCCGTTTCGAGGGGGATACAGTCGCGGATTATATCAATTAGTTGCTGCGTTACAATCGGCCAATAACAAGATGCCTGATTCACCAAATATCTACTTGAAAAATGTTGCAACGGTGAATTTTGTCCGAGCAAAAGCTGGTCGGTATGGATCTAAGCAAACTGATCTCAATAGTTTTTTTCACGAAAAAACTGGTAAAGAGTTTTTACGAATTCCTTCTGGTCATTTTTTATTTGGCACAGCAAGAAATTTACCCACTTATCTTGAGGAATTTTGGATTGCTAAAACACCGGTGACCAATGCTGAGTATTCATACTTTGTGTCAGATATGAGGTTTGATCGGCCCAGGCATTGGCATGGAATGACACCACCTCTTAGAATTGCTGACCATCCTGTAGTCTACGTTTCGTGGCATGATGCCAAAGCATATGCAAGCTGGGCCGGGGTAGAGCTTCCAACAGAACAACAGTGGGAAAAAGCAGCTAGAGGATGGGATGGAAGAATCTATCCTTGGGGGAATCAATGGAAAGAAA
Organism: uncultured Anaerolineae bacterium; assembly: GCA_965368765.1. GTDB lineage: Bacteria > Chloroflexota > Anaerolineae > Promineifilales > Promineifilaceae > Leptofilum. The sequence continues at coordinate 3,119 of CBDUOF010000509.1, forward strand.
ATTGCTGTAATTCTCAGGAAAGCGGAATAAATGGTACTACACCTGTTGGAAAGTTTTCTCCAGTGGGAGATAGTCCATATGGATGCACAGACACTGTAGGTAATGTGTGGGAATTAACTCTAAGTAAGTGGGAAAATGATTCCCCTTGGATCGTTAGGCGCGGAGGTTCGTGGCAACTTGATTCTACGGATGTTAACGTAATGGTTCGTAATAACAATTCTCCACTTGATAAACACGATAGCCTTGGCTTTCGAATCATCTTAACTCATGTTTGATTTTCATCTCTAACTATGAGTCCGAAATGTTTTTGCGCCACGGGAGATGTTACATTGGGCCGCTTCCGGCCAGAGACAGGACTTCTTTGTGTGCTGTGGCAGGCGTCCCGCCTCGCCACCTTCTTCATTTACTGTGAGGATTGATTGCCAAACAGCCTATTTATTGAGGAGTAAGCATCCTCAGTTTCGCCTTGGTTAGCCCCGTTCGCATTTGAGAATACTCACTCCTTATCGGGAAGTGCGACGCACCTCCGA
>CBDUOF010000510.1:0-3644 GCA_965368765.1 uncultured Anaerolineae bacterium
GCTGTCTGATGCACTGTTTGTAATGGCACGATACGAAAACAAGCTTCGCGACGTGCCAGAGCCGTTGTGGAACAGTCGACTGTAGCGGAAAACGGCCGTATCTCTGTGCCCGTTCTTCCATTTTTAGGTAAACTTCGGCTCAATTCTGAAACCGCGAGGAAAATATGTTTGAAAACTGGTCACTAATTGTTGCTTTGATCGTTATTTTATGGCTGGGTGCATTCAGTTACTATTTATATACATCACGCCAGCAAAAAGGTATTGCCGACGAATTGGAACGTTTGCAAAACAAGCTGGATGAAGATGAAAAGCGAAGTAAATCTTAGGTAAACCGCACAGGGCCTTCCACGCTCAACTCAGTGGCTCTGTGCGTTTTCTCTAAATAATCGTGAATACTTAGCGCGTTATTTCTTTTGAAATTGTATTGCCGATTACCTAGTCCTCGGAGAATAATGATGCGAAAATGGATGTTATTGTTGTTGTTTACGTTGGTTACATTTTCATTGGCAGCCTGCACAATTGGGTCAGCCGAGGCCGACCCGTGCGACGAAAACGGGGCGCTGCTGCGCGATGATTTTGGCGGCGAGAAAAATTGTGGTTGGCGTGAGTACAATCAGGGCGGCGCCGTGGTTGAGATTGCTGATGGCACGCTCAACATTAGCACCAGCCAAACGGGACAAATCTGGTGGAGCAACGTCGGACGCGATTTCGGCGACGTGATTGTGACGGTGCAGGCACGCCAAACCAGTGGCCCCAACAACAATGCCTATGGCGTCATCTGTCGCTATCAGGATGAAAAGAATTTCTACTTTTTTCTGATCAGCGGCGATGGCTATTATGCGATTGGCAAATATGAGAGCGCTCAAGATCGTCCCACATATCTGACCCCCAATCAGGAGTATATTTTCTCTGATTTGATCAACCAGGGCGTGGCGACAAATTTAGTGCGGGCAAGCTGCATTGGCAACGAGTTGGCCTTGTCGGTGAACGGCTTGCCCCTGGTGTCTGTGACGGACGATTCATTTGCCGGTGGCGACGTTGGTTTGGGGGTGAGTACGCTGGAGCAGGGGACGGCCGTCGTTCAATTTGATGATTTATTGGTGCTGGCACCTTGATTGCTTCGCTCGCACGATTCATGGTTCCCTGGCGAACTTTTTTTATGCTGCTCTGCCTGGTCATGCTGGTGGCGTGCGCTGATGCCACTGGCGTGCCGGGAGCCCAGGGTGCAGACGTGATCTTTTCTGATGGCTTTGTACCTGGGCAAATGGGCAACTGGGTTATTGAAGGAGATAATGCGGCGCAAACGGCCGTCATTGACGAAAAGCTCGTCATTGATTTGGCAGACAACAATATTATTCAGTTTACGACGCTGCCAGACTTCACCTTCGATAATTTTATACTGGAAGTCGATGCGCAGCTTCTACAGGGAGATTTGGGCAGCAGCTATGGCGTTTTGTTTCGGATGCAGGACACCAGCCGCTTTTACCGTTTCGAGATTACGGGCGATGGCCTGTTTATGGTGGAGCGGCGGGACGGTGAGTCTGGCTGGACGCGTTTTGTAGATGCCTGGACAGATACCCCGGCTATCAATCAAGGCGTGGGCAGCACCAATCGCCTGAAAGTCGAGGCGCTGGGGCAGTCGATATCGGTCTACGTCAACGGAATATTGCTTCATCAATTCACGGACACTGCCTACAGCAGCGGCACCATTGCGCTGGATGCCGGCACGTTTGTACAGCCTCAGGCGCAGGTGGCGTTTGACAATGTGGTGATAAGACGGCCGTAATGGATGTGCGTAGCGTTGTGGAAACGGCCGTTTCCAGCAAAATTCAGGAGATCGTGCCGTTATCCGGGGGGCAAATTGGACAAGTGGTGCGCGTACAGTTGGCCGACGGCACGCCACTTGTGGTGAAGTTTGACGATGGCCTGGAGCCACGGCTGGATATCGAAGGGGCGATGCTGCGCTTTTTGGCTGAAGAAACGAACCTGCCTGTACCGCAAGTTGTTTTTTGCCAGCCCCATTTGCTTATAATGGAATGGATACCAGGGCAGAGCCGCTTTTCGCCCCAGGTGGAAGAAGACGCCGCTGAACATTTAGCCGCGCTGCACAGTGTCACAGCAGCGACCTTCGGCCTCCCATTCAACACCCTGATCGGGGCTCTCCCCCAACCCAATCCACCCCGCACGAGCTGGCTTGATTTTTTCCGCGAGCAGCGAATTAATCATCTGGCGCGGCTGGGAGTCCAGTGGGGCCGATTGCCTGACACATTTTTGCCCCGTCTCGACAATTTGTGTGGCCAATTGGAGAACTGGTTAGTGGAGCCGAAGCAGCCATCGCTCATTCATGGCGACATTTGGACCGGTAATGTTTTGGCCGCAAACGGCCGTGTTACCGGCTTCCTGGATCCCGCCATCTATTTTGGTATTGATGAAATGGAGCTGGCCTACATTACCTTGTTCAACTGTTTTGGCGATCCATTTTTTAGGCGATATGAGGCTTTACGGCCGTTGCCGCCGGGCTTTTTTGAGGAACGTCGCCATTTGTACGCTCTTTACCCGCTGCTTAGCCATGTGTGTCACTTCGGTGGCAGCTATGTGGGCATGGTAGATGGGGTTTTGCGCCGCTTTGGCTTTTAGTGTCATAGACCAGGGAGATATGGAAAATGAAACGTGAGTTTCCTGAGTTACACGCGCTGTGGGATTATAATGAACCAGCAGAAACGGCCGTACGCTTCAAGGCGCTTTTGCCAGAAGTTGCCGCCTCAGATAATCGCGCCTATCACGTCGAATTGCTCAGCCAAATTGCGCGTACCCACAGCCTGCAGCGCCAGTTTGACGAGGCCCATGCCCTGCTAGATGAAGCAGAGGCGATGGTGCAGGACGCGATGATTGTGCCGCGCATGCGCTGTCTGCTGGAGCGGGGTCGCAGCTTTAACTCGGCCGGTGAGCCAGAGCGGGCCTTGGACCTGTTTCATGAAGCGTTTCAGTTGGGAACGGCCGTTGGTCATCCTGTGGATTTTCACACCATCGACGCAGCGCACATGATCGCCATTGCCGAACCAGAATCGGCCGAGCAGCTGCGCTGGAATGAGCGGGCCCTCGCCCTGGCCGAAGCCTCGTCTGACGCCCGTGCCAAGGGGTGGTGCGGTTCTTTGTATAACAACCTCGGCTGGGCGTACCACAGTTTGGGTGACGATGAAACAGCTCTGCTCACGTTTGAAAAGGCGTTGGCCTGGCATGAGGCCCATCGCCAGGATAAGCCAGAAACGATTCGCATCGCAAGGTGGTGCGTGGGGCGAATGCTGCGCTCGCTCAATCGCGTTCCGGAAGCATTGGCCATCCAGCAAAGTCTGGTGGCTGAACTTCAGCGGATTGGCGAGACAGATGGCTTTACCAATGAGGAAATGGGCGAATGTTTGCTTGCTCTGGGGAGATCTGCTGAGGCACGGCCGTTTTTTGCTCAGGCGTATGCAGAATTGTCGCGTTTGGCATGGCTGGTTGAGGCGGAGCCACAGCGGTTGGCACGGTTGAAGGCGATTGGAGACAGTGAATCGTAAACGAGTGGGAAGTGAAACGTGGTGGATCGATTAACAGTGCTGTATCCAGTGGGAACGGCCGTTGAACTGTACCGGGATAAATGGGTG
>CBDUOF010000511.1:0-3631 GCA_965368765.1 uncultured Anaerolineae bacterium
ATCACTGGAAAGCCATTGGCAACCAATCGTTTCACCGTTTCTAGATCGCCATTGGTGCGATCCAGAGCCTTAAAAGCTGTCTGTTCATTAACGTAAGCCGTCATCTGGTAGGGGTTGACGTTGCGATCTTCGGGGTTGGGCTTGAGGAAAACGGCCGTTTCTGCCTGACTCAAGTTCAACCCGAAGTAACTCAGCGCCATAGCGATGGTGGCCGGACCGCAATTGTTCCAGGTTTGGAATTGGTGTTGGAAACCATCCAGGCGTAGCGCTGGGGGTATTGGAATGGGTGTATTTGTTGGTGTGGCGAATGGGGCTGCTGTGGGAACGACCATTTCTGTCACTATAGGGGTCAGTGGGACAACAGTTGTAACAGTCAAAGGGGGCGGCAGTTCTTCGGGCTGCCGAAGCAAGGCATCAGCATCTGCTATTACAGGTGCAGCTACAGTGGGTAAAAGTGCTTCTCCGTCACCGCGTTCGCCCATTGCCTGCCAGGGTTCTGGCAATCGAGCCACGTAGCGGCTGGGCATCGCTTTTAGCAGTGTGGGAAGTTGCCAAAGGGACAACCCTAGCACCAGTAAGAGCACGCCTGCCAAATAGCATAGGCGACGTTTATTCACCATCTCTCCAACGATGAATTTGCAGCCGCAGCTCATCAGGACGGAACTTTTCTACGGGTCGTTCGCGCACCACGCTGGCGCGATAAACCAACCCAGCTCCGATATGCTGAAAATCTACTTCCTGACGGCCGTTCAAAACGTCTGGCAGCGCATGGAGCGCCACCACTTCGGCCACAAACATACTGTGAGAGGGCAAGCGCAGCGTGTGGCGCACCTGGCACTCCAAATTTACAGGGCAGGCATCGAGCAGCGGCGGCTTTACAACAGCGGCAGGCTGGATGGTAAGCCCTGTTTCTTGCCATTTATCAATATCTCGGCCGGAGGTCGTACCCACAAAGTCGCTTACAAGCTCCAATCCAGGCCAGGGGATGTTCACGACAAACTCACCAGATTGGTCGATGAGATCGTGACTGGCACGTGACGGCCGTACCGAGATAGAAACCATCGGCGGCTCAGCATTGCAGCTGGCGATACGGTTCAAGGTAAAAACATTCACCTTCTCCCCTGCTCCACAGGTCACCAGCACAACCGGTACAGGATACAGCGTTGTGTTTGGCGTCAGCTGCACTTTATTCATTTTGTTCCAAATGCGTGTACGGGTCTGAAGTATGAACCCAAACCCACAAATCGTTGGGGGCGTCGGCCGACCAGGAAAATGTCCATTCGGCGTCCTTGATCGGCATATTGACACAACCGTGGCTATGTTTGTAGCCGAAGCGATCATGCCAATAGGTGCCATGCAACGCCGCCCCAATTTTCTCATCGAAATACATGATGTAGGGAATATCTTCCAGGAAGTAATAATCTACCTGTCCTTCGGCCCCAGACATTTTGTATTCGTAGAAGCGGTCCCACACCTGAAAAAGCCCTTCACGCGTTGGCCAGCGGTTTAGCCCCGAGGAGATTAGCGTAGCGTAAACCATGCGGTCGCCCTCATAAGCGGCGAAGGTTTGTTCGTATAAATCCACTTCCGTCCAGAACTCATTTTCGCCCACACCTTCCGGACGAGGATTGACGTCTACAATGCTAAAGTAAGTCTGGCGCACCCAACGGCCGTTGCCAATGTCGTACCACAGCCAATCCTCATCACCTACAACAACATCATAAACTTGCACAAAGGTATAGCGGGGCAGTTCAGCAAAGAATTCATCTGGCTCCCCATCCGGTTCGCGGCTTGGTGTAACATCCTGAACCACCCAGCCAAACGGCCGCTGCGGCTGCTGCAGCACCTCTACACCTTGAAAATCGGCTGGTTCTGTCAGCGTGAGATCATCCTCGTGAACGTACTCATTGTAGTTAATCTCATACCACTTTTCGCCTGCCTCATTGTCAAACCAGCGGTTGACAGTAGCAAACAGATAGCCATCGCCCACATTTCGCACTACGGCCGAAGCACGGCTTGGCTGGCTGTAGACGTTGGTGTTGTCAGCCAAACGGCCGTACCAGCGACGACCAAACAACGTATCATCCAGGGTCTCTGGCGTGACGAAGGAATCTGGAACGGCCGTTTCAACCTCGCTGTCACAAATATACTCACCAAGCTGTTCCCAAAAGTAACAGGTAGCGGCTGCCGCAGGCGAGACCGCTGCCAGGACAATGGCTAAAATACCAACTATGAGAAAAAAACGTAGATAACGACGCATAAAACGATCTCCTATGAACCTTCATCGGCCAGCAAGGCATCAATCGCCTGCTGAAAAACGGAAAAAGGTTGGGCACCCACTAATGGCTGCCCGTTAATAAAGAATGAAGGCGTTCCCCGAACGCCAAGCTGAACGCCTTCATCCACTTCAGCATTCACTGCCTCGTCATAACGACCGCTGTCCAGGCATTCATCAAACTCGGCCTGAGCCAAAGCCAATTCTGCCGCATATGACTTAAAAATGTCCACATGATTAGAATTGTTGGCCCACTGCTCCTGGTTGGCAAATAGCAAATCGTGCATTTGCCAGTAGCCTTCATCGCCGCCCTGTTCACGTGCACAGCGGGCGCTCTCATGCGCCTTTTGCGCCTGTGAGTGGATGGTGTGTATGGGGAAATCCTTAAATACGTACCGTACCTGCCCGGCATCAATGTATGATTGCAACTGCGGCATTGTTTCCTGGAAGTGGCGCTGGCAAAATGGACATTGATAATCTGAATATTCTACGATTGTTATGGGTGCATTGAGTGACCCTTTGGCTGGCTCATCGCTAACCGGTACGGCCATCGGCTGGCCTGCCTGCGGTGGCGTATTGACTTCTGGTTGGACTTGATACGCTTCAGCCAATCGACCTTCCTCAGCCAGGGCTATGACTTGCTGGAACACCTCAAATGGTTGGGCGCCAGATACAGGGTAACCATTCACAAAAAATCCTGGTGTCCCATCGATACCTAACCGCTGGCCTTCAGCCAGATCGGCATTCACATCGTCTGTATAACGGCCGCTTTCCAAGCATTCCCTCAGTGATTCTTCGTCAATCTCAACCTCGCTTAAAAGCGTAACCAACATATTGTCGAGATTGGGCTGGGGCAGGTCGGTTAATTGCTGACTGTTATTGAAAAAGGTGTCGTGTGCCTGCCAATACCCGTCGCTGTCCGCAATTTCTCCGGCGCAGCGTGCCGCTTCGTGAAGGCGCGGGGCAACCGGATGCAGGCTGGTGATGGGAAAATCCTTGAACACGTAAAAAACCCGGCCTGTGTCAATATATTCTGCCTTGAGCTGGGGCATCGTTTGCTGGAAGTGGCGCAAACAGAAGGGACATTGATAATCAGAATACTCCACTATGGTTACGGGTGCGTTGGGGTTGCCAAGTGTCCGCACCGTTTCTGGGGCAATGCTGACAGGCGTGGGCAAAATCAGGCCACTGCTTTGGGAAGGCTCAGCGTTGTTATCGAGCAGATTAGTGCCAGAGGAATCTGAAGCAATGGACAAAGTTGGCGTCACAGCAAGACCGGGATTTACGGTCGTTTCTACCCCTGCCACCACAGATTGTCGACCAATGAAATAGCCAAATACCCCACCACCCAGCAGC
>CBDUOF010000512.1:0-3612 GCA_965368765.1 uncultured Anaerolineae bacterium
ATCCCCTGCACGCTGCACCTTCTCCAATACATTGAGACCGTAAAACATCATTTTATCTTGAAACTTACTAAATCCAGAAACAGCCATTGCGAATTAGCTCCTACAATTAATAGAATAGCAGGCTTCACAACGAGGGCTCAGCCCCCCATCCGTGAGAAGGCTCCTCAATGTACGCTGCGAAATCTCTTAATCAATCATATAGTTATTCACGAGGATTGGGCGACGAGGCAGCTTCGTCGGATGGCGCGCCAGACGGCCGTTTCCTGCTCTTGTAAATAAAAATGATCGCCCGGGAAAAGATACAACTCACTCAGCTGGGCAGAATAGGTTGCCCACGCCGCCAGCATTTCTGGGGATACCAGCGGATCAGCATCTCCGCCCAACATGGTGATGGGGCAACTAACCGGCGCCGCTTCCCTGTACTGGTACTGCTCGTAAACAGCAAAATCAGCCCGCAGCATGGGCAAGAGTAAATCAATCAACTCGTCATTTTCCAAAACGGCCGTCGGCACCGTATTCAACTCGCGCAAAGCGTCCACAAACGCAGAATCTTCAAGATGGCACATGGGCGGGAGTTGCACAGGCAAATGGGGTGCACCGTAACCCGACACAAAGAGATGCTGCGGTACAAAACCAGCGCCGCCCAGCAATTTTGCCAACTCATACCCGATCAAGGCACCAAGAGAATGACCAAAAAATGCAAACGGTTTATCGAGATACGGCCGTATTGCAACCAACAGCGCTTCTAACAACGGCGTGATGTTGTCAAACGGCCGTTCCATAAACCGCGTCTCTCTGCCCGGGAACTGCACTGGCATCACCTCAATCTCAGGTGCCAAACCAGTCACCCATTCCCGGTAGCTGCTCGCTCCTCCCCCGGCATGCGGCAAGCAAAATAACCGTAGCGCCGCCTCTGGCGCCGGTTTTGTGTAGGCGAACCAATCAGACTCAATCATGTCGATTCTGTACTTCATCCAGACGTGCCTGCAGCGCGGCCGCAACCTCCTGCACGTAGGGTTCCTGTATCACCCCAATGTGATGCGTAGGAAATTGACACATCTGCACACCATTTGAGGCCACCTTATCCCAGCCAAGCGTCTGATTCAAGAAGCGATTACGCCGAATCATGAACATATCAAGCTGGCCCTTAAACGTTCCGTCTGGCTGATACAGTTTACGCGACTTCCCCGTGACAAACTCCATCAGGTAATAATCGCGATGCCGTCGCAAAATGGGGGCACCACTACTGACATACAAACCAAAAGCGAATCGTTTGACGCGCTGAACTGCCCGGATTAGGCTCCGCCGTGAACGAATAATGAATCCATACCCTGCCCGGCGAATCTTGCCCAACACTGAGGTAGGGACATTTTTGTCAAAGCCAAACAAGGGCATATTGCCCACCTGTGGGCCGTTGCCCGCTGGCTGAGGAATAAACAGTGACTGGCGATCGCCCAGTGCGGAGGGTTCAATGAGGGCTAGCAGCGCCACTTCATGCCCGGCCGCTTGCAGCAAACGGGCCATTTCATACACCACCATGCCACCAAAACAGAAGCCACCCAAATAGTAGGGGCCTTCTGGCTGAAACTGACAGATTTCAGCCACATATTTCTCTGCCAGCTCCGCGACCTTGGGCGGTTTTACCCGGTGCCCTGTCCAGCTTGGCGGCTGAATCCCATAAAACGGCTGATCATCTGCTAGATAATCGGCCAATTTTTGGTAATTAAAAACATGACCCGCGCCCCCATGGACACAGTAAAAGGGTGGGCGACTGCCACCTGTTTTAATCGGAACCAGGGCTGACCATGAATCAGACGGCCGTTGCCCTTCAATTACCTCGCCCAACGCGGCCACCGTCGGATACTGAAACAACAGCGTAATGGGCAGCCCCTTCATAATTCGCTTGTCGATTTGAGCAAACACACGGGTTGCTAACAAAGAATGGCCACCCAGCGTAAAGAAATTATCGTGTACCCCAATTTGCTGTACACTCAGAATCTCCTCCCAAATCTCCACCAAAATCGTTTCGCATTCCGTGCGAGGCGCCACGTAGCTGCTTTCTCGGCTGGCGACATCCTGGCTGGGGACGGGCAATGCCTGCCGATCCACCTTGCCGTTGGGTGAGATGGGGAACGTATCCAGAGGCACAAACGCATTGGGCACCATGTAATCGGGCAAGGTTTCCTGCAAAAAGTTGCGTAAGTTCGTCGGAGTGGGGGTTGAACCATTGGCCGACAATAGGTAGGCGACCAGTCGCTTGTCGCCAGGGCTGTCTTCGCGGGCGAGCACAAGGGCTTCCTGTACGGCCGTATGCTCCCGTAAGGCAGTCTCAATTTCACCCAGCTCAATGCGGAACCCCCGCACCTTTACCTGATGATCAACTCGACCCAGGAACGCCAGCGAACCATCAGGCAGCCACTTCACCAGATCGCCACTGCGATAAAATTTACGATTGACCGGCGACAATAGATGATCCAATGCTAATTCAAAACTCTTAATTCTTAATTCGACAAACCGTTCAGCAGTCAGCTCTAGTCTGTTCAGGTAGCCTCGCGCCAGAGCCACATTACTGCCAATGTATAGTTCACCGGGAATGCCCACGGGCAGCGGCTGCTGATTGGCATCCAGCACCACTGTTTGGAAGTTGTTAATTGGCCGACCAATTGGCGGCGTCTCCTTGCCATCTTCCAATATGATCATGGTGGTACAGACGGTAGCCTCCGTAGGACCGTAGGCATTGACAAAGCGCCGTCCAGGCGCCCAGCGCGCCACAACTTCTGCCGAGCACGCTTCGCCTGCTGAAACAATCGTCTTCACGCCGCTTAGCTCATCTGGTGACATCACAGCCAGAGCAGATGGGGGCAGCGTTACCACCGAGATCTCTTTGTCGCGAAGTAGATGGATGAGCGCCGGACCGGGCATCATGTTGCGCTGCGGAGCCAGCACCAGCGTCGCGCCAGCCAGCAGCGTTGTGGTCACTTCAGAGACAGAGGCATCAAAGCTGAAGCTGGCAAACTGAAGGCAGCGACTGTCTGGCTTGAGATTAAACATCTCGATCTGGGCTTCCGCCAGGTTGGGAATACCACGATGGGTCACCAGCACACCCTTCGGCTTCCCCGTTGAACCCGACGTGTAAATGACATAGGCCAGGTTGTCCGGATCGACACCGCTCTCTGGGTTGCTCGTGGGCTCTGTCTCGACGTTGTGCCAATCGCGGTCCAACAGAAAAACGGCCGCTTTCGTCTGTGGCAAATTGGGTCGCAAATGGTCATGGGTTAGCAAGGTCTTTACGCCGGAGTCTGCCAACATATAGGCCAGCCGTTCCTTTGGGTAGGTCGGGTCGAGCGGCAAATACGCTCCCCCGGCCTTAAGAATGCCCAACAAGGCAATCACCATATCGGGCGAGCGCTCGACGGAGATGCCTACCAGCGTTTCCGGCCCCACGCCCTGCTTTTGCAGATAATGAGCAAGCTGATTCGCCCGTTCATTTAGGTGACTATACGTGATTTCTTCATCCTCATAGATGAGTGCCACTTTATTGGGGATTCTGGCCACCTGCTGCTCAAAAATCTGGTGCACGGTTGGAACAGGATGGGTATAGGAAACGGCCGT
>CBDUOF010000513.1:0-3571 GCA_965368765.1 uncultured Anaerolineae bacterium
ACCGTGACGCTCACGCTGCTGAGAAACGGCCGTGAACTGCAGTTAGACCTCACCCTGACCGCACAACCAAATTGACAGCGCCCTTGCAAGGTTTAGCGTGTAAAACGAGTACTGGCAAACGAGCCAGTTAATTACTGCGAAAAGATCATCAATTCAAGGAGATTTATATGAAAATTCTCGTCACTGGTGGGGCCGGGTATATTGGCAGCATCACCGTCGAACGACTCATTAAAGCGGGCGCGGACGTCGTCGTCTTTGATAATTTGTACCAGGGACATCGGGATGCCGTTCACCCCGATGCCGTGTTTGTCCAGGGTGACCTGGCCGACCGGGACGCCGTCAATGCCGTCATCGGCGAGCACAAACCAGATGGCATTATGCATTTTGCCTCGTACACGCTGGTGGGCGAATCGGTAGAAAAACCATTTATGTACCTGCGTGACAACATCACCAATGGACTCAATTTAATTGAAGCGGCCGTTGCCAATGATGTGAAAGGGTTTATTCTTTCCTCAACGGCAAACCTGTTTGACGATCCAGAACGCATGCCCATCGATGAAGACGAGCGCATCGTGCCCGGCAGTCCGTACGGCGAATCAAAGTTCATTTTAGAGCGGTATTTGTACTGGATGGATCGGCTGTACGACATGCGCTACACCTGCCTGCGCTACTTCAACGCCTGCGGCGCGAGCGAAACGCGCGGCGAAGACCACGACCCAGAAACCCATCTCATTCCTCTAGTGCTGGAAGTGGCCCTGGGCCAGCGAGAAAAAATCACCATCTATGGCGATGATTACGACACCCCGGACGGCACCTGCGTCCGCGACTACATCCACGTCGTCGATCTGGCCGAAGCCCATATTTTGGCAATGAAAGAGATCTTGAACGGGGGGCACAGCCGAAAGTACAATCTAGGAAACGGCCGTGGCTTCAGCGTCAAAGAAGTAATCGACACCGCCCGCGCCGTGACCGGACACCCTATCCCGGCCGAAATTGGCCCACGTCGCGCTGGCGATCCGGATATTCTCATTGCCAGCAGCGAAACCATTAACCATGAACTTGACTGGAAACCCATCTACCCCAACCTGCGCCAAATTATCGAAATGGCCTGGAAGTGGCATGTGGCCAATCCGCAAGGGTATGAAAAGTAGTTTTTGGAGTAAAAAGTAAGAAGTGAAAAGTATCCCTGTCCCATCTTTTCACTTCTTACTCCGCTTCCCGCTTCAGCCCCCTAAAACTTATCCTTCCCCAGACCCGCTTCCAGCGCCATGAGCATTAATTTAATCCGATCGGTGGCCTGCACTTTGAGCAAGACGTTTGAGATGTAGTTGCTCACTGTTTTAGGACTGAGGCTCAGCTGTTGGGCAATTTCGCTATTGGTTTTCCCCTGGGCAATGAGCTCTAAAATCTCCCGCTCTCGTGCCGTTAATTCATCAAACAAGTCGGCGGCCAAATGCTGTGGCTGCGGCGAGCTGAGGTAGCCTAACACCTTTTGGGCAATGCCCGGGCTAAAAATTGCCCCACCGCTGGCAACTGTTTCAATCGCCTGCAGCAGTTCCTTCTGCTCTACGTTTTTTAGCAAATATCCTTTGGCTCCGGCACGAATGGCAGCAAAAACGGACGTATCATCATCGAAAACGGTTAGAATGAGAATGTTAATCTGCGGAGATGCGCGATGAATGCGCCGCGTGGCCTCGATGCCGTTGATTCCCGGCATCCGTAAATCCATCAGGATCACATCTGGCTGGAGCGAATTGGCAAGGGCAACGGCCGTTTCCCCGTCCGGCGCTTCGCCAACAACCTCAAGATGGCTGTGGGCCATCAATAAATTTTGCAGGCCGCTGCGGGTAATCAGTTGGTCATCGGTAATTAGCAGGCGAATCATATTTATCATAATGGCTGTTAGAATTTCAGGATGGTTATTCGGGTACGGACAGTAAGAACGACCTTACTTGAGGCATAATCAAGTCTGCAGCAGCGCTCGTGCCTGCATGGTTGAGACCGGGCAGTGAAAAGAAACGACCGTTCCTTAACTCTCCTGCTGCTTTTTCGCTGGATTGAACGCAGCCATCATCTTCTTCGCCAGCGTAAAGCAGACAGGGCACATGAATGCGCGGCAGGGTGTCGTGAAAACTGGGGCGCGTTTCGGCGTGCCGCAAAAAAGCAACCATCGCCCGAGGGTCCAAGCCACGCAGCCGCGCTTCGTATTGCGGCGATAGGGCACCAGATTGTGCGCGCATGCCAACGACCAGTGCTTCTGGGCCGTTAACCACACCCCGTTCAAAAATCAAACGTAACGGATGAGGCGCAGCAGCATCGACAGCGGAAAAATAAGGGTCTGTACCTCCAGCAATTAACGAAATGAGCCGCGGATTTGCCTGACTGGCCAGGTGAAAGCCAATGGAGCCACCCATCGAATAACCCCAATAGTGTGCCTCATTAACCGCCAGCGCATCCATTACAGCCAGCACATCATCGACCATATGTTGGGGGGCATAAGCGGCCGTTTCATGCGGCGCGTCACTTTTGCCATGCCCGCGGGCATCAAACAGGACAACGGAGAACTCCTCCTTCAGTTGATCCACATACCCATAGCCGCGCCAATAGGTGGTGTCGCCAGATAAGCCATGTGCCAAAATGATCGGCGGGCCCTGACCCGCAACCTCGTAATAAATCTTTACTTTTCCATTGACAGCGTACGGCATCGGTTTCTCCTTCTCAAAGATAATCAGTTGCGCCAGGTGCAGGAAGTCTCGATGTCACAATCTTAAGCGATTTCATTCAGGATGGGAAGCATTGACCCGATAAGGGATGCGAACGCGAACGGCCGTTCCGCCGCCCACATTTTGTTCAAAAGTACAGCTTCCACCCACTTCAACAGCCCGCGCCTGCATAGAGAGCAAGCCCAAACCGCGATGAATCAGTATGGGCAAGCCACAGCCATCGTCGCATACGTCCAGGGCGATAACGGCCGTTTCTGGCAGCAGCGTCAGCCGCACCGTGCAGCTTGTGGCGCTGGCATGTTTTTCTGCATTGGTAATGGCTTCCAGGGCAATGGTGTAGACGGCCGTTTCCACCGCCGTGGGCAAAGCAAGCTGAGCCGGCGCATCGATTAGAACGAGCAGCCCGCTGCGCGTTTCAGCATGTTCGCGCAGCGCCCCAACCAAACCCAGCAGCTCCAGCTCAGGCGGAAAGAGCTGATGCGCCAACTGGCGTACGTTGGCCGAAACGGCCGTTATGTTCTGGCTAACCTCACTCAGCGACTCTCTGGCGCCCACGGCGTCCGGGCTGAGATCAGCCATCACCCTATCCACCTGTCGGGTAAGTCCGGCTAGCTGGTGACCCACGCGGTCGTGCAAATCGCTGCCCAGCTGTCGCCGCGCATCGCCGCGCTCGGTAACAATGCGCAATCGTGCCCGTTCTAAATCAGCGGCGAGCTGCACCGTCTGAATCGCGGGGGCAAGCTGCCGCGACATGTCCGTGAGCAAACGCTGATCCGGCAGGGTCAGCGGCTCCTCAGGAGAGCGTAACCCAACAACCAAATCGCCAATCGTTGCACCGCCCACAATCA
>CBDUOF010000514.1:0-3567 GCA_965368765.1 uncultured Anaerolineae bacterium
AGTATTTCTTGAAAATCCAAAATAGAAGGGGCAATATCAATAGAGAAAGCGCCACATTGAGCAGCTTGCCCCGAGCAAAAAAAGCATCAGGACTTAGGCTTTCATCATAGAGCAGTGAAAGCAAAAACGGGTAAACAGGCATTCGGTTTCGGTCAGTCAGGGAAGTGTAGTTCGAGTCGCTTAAAAGGCGGGCGGAATCTAAATAAGCCTTTTGGTCAATACGGGTCATGTCAATGTTCACATACAGAAACTGTTGACGGGCACCGTAGAGAAATAAAAGACCGGTTATTAAAAAAATGAAGGGAATTATCTGCTGAGGATTTTGGCGAATGCGTCGGAGAATGATTGGCATTTAGGCAGCGACGGTTAGATTGGCTACCAACAGATGAAGCGCCGTTGTCATGTCGTTGCGCCCCGTTTTGACAGCCACGTCTATATTGAGCAAATGGCGGTAAATTTGCTCTAGCTGGGTCAGGCTGAAGCCCTGACACTGCTGGTACAGCTTGCCCACAACGAAGCCGTGCATCTTTAGGTCCTGGCTAATCGTTTGCGGCCGTTTTCCTTCATCCGCTAGCTCTTTTACCTGAATAAGCAACCGAAATTGGCGGGTAAACATGGAGAACAGGTAGAACGGATCGGCTCCTTCCAAAAACTTCTCTTGCAGCAGCTGTGACGCTTTTTTGCTGTTGCGGTTGCCCAGGGCATCGACAAGATCAAAGATGCTCGCCTCGGCGGCATAGGGGCTGAGCCGCTTGACTTGCTCTGATTGAATCTCTTCGCCATTGCAGTAGAGCAGAAGCTTCTCCAGTTCACGGCTAAGAATCTCCATTTGGTTGCCTACGTTTGCGGCCAGCATGTGAGCAGCCTGTGGGGAGATACGGCCGTTTTCCTCCTCCACTTGCTGGCGAATCCAGCGCTCCAACGCTGCCCCTTCTGGTTTGACAAACTGCTTCACATAGCCCGATTTTTCGCTTTCGGCCAGCTTCACCAAGCGGCTAGTGGCTCGCAGTGGCTGAGATTCTAAAAAGAGCAAGCGGGTTGTCTCTGGTAGGGTGGGCAGATACGCTTCCAGCTGCTTTTGCAGCGCCTTATCTAGCTTGCCGCTGAGCAAATCCCGCACAATGACCAGCCTGGCTTTGGCCAAAAACGGCATGGCACTGGCGGCCTGCTGAAGCTGCGCAAACGTGGCGTTACTTTCCAGTCGTGTGGTGTTTAGTTCCAGCATTGAGGGATCACCCAGCTTCGCAATGAGCTTGGCGACCGTTTCTTGCTGGGCGTGGGTATCGTTTCCGTGAAAAATGTAGAACATGAGTGGTAAGAATTAGTCCAGTAAATCGGCCAGCCAGCGCTTCCTCAATTAACCGTCTCGATTCGGTATGATTTTGCGTGGAGCTGGCTGCCGCCAGTGAGCAACAGCTGGAACAGCCGGGTCACAGGTGATGGCTCAACAGGGCGCACGCTACTCAGCGCCATCTCCTGAAGATCGCCTTCGACGGTGTATTTGGCCTGCAGTTGAACCCCCACCGGTTTAGAGATGATAAGGGCAAAGACGACGGCAAGAACGGCCGTTGGCAGTGCATTCAGCAAGACAGACAGACTCATGGAGGATTGCTTCTGGCGGCGCTGTTCGATGGCGAAGGTTGCCTGGGCCGTCACCGCTGCCATCGTGGCAGTGGTCAGTAATACCGTACCGCAGTTGGGATGCACCGCCAGATGATGCTCGCCTTTTTTCATACGCGTAAAGGCCTCTTCCACCGCATCGGCCACAGCTTCTTCGGAGATATCGCCGTAGATGTTTAAACTAAATCCTTTGTGGTTAGAGTTTCCCTGGGCGCTGAAATTTTTGTGCTTTTCGCTGAGCACATGAATGGTGGCGTGTTCTAAACCGTGATTGCGACGGACACGGCTGATCAGTTGAGCGAGCATAAAACCTCCGGGAATATACGATTTGCGATTTCGGATTAACGATTGCTTTCCAGCCAATCGTAGTTCGTAACGTGTTAATCGTCAATTGAAAAATTGGGATCAAAGGTAGGCAACCCCAAGGCGGGCATGGGCTTGCCTGCCAAAAAGGCGTCTAGTGCAGTTTCGGTGGCGTGGATGTCGTCCCAGGGGAATTCGGTTGTATTGAAGCACATGGACTGCTCATGCCCCTTGCCGCAAACCAGCACAAAATCTTCGGGGTGGGCCAATCCCAAGGCATAATAAATCGCCTGCCCCCGATCCGGAATTCGCCAAAAGGTTTGGCCCTCTACGCCGCCTTGCGACAGACAGCCAGCGGCCATCGCTGCCAGAATATCGTCCAGCGATTCGGTGCGTGGATCTTCTGCGGTGAGGACAGTACAGTCAGCCAGCCGGGTCGAGATTTCGGCCATCATGCGGCGCTTTTCTGGGTCGCGCTTTCCCGCGCTGCCAAAGACGGCAATGATACGGCCGTTCCGCCCCATCTGATCTAAAATGCCACGTGCCGCCTCAATTGCCTTTTGCAATCCGTCTGGCGTGTGGGCAAAATCGACATGTACAATAAATTCCTGTCCCCGCTGAATCTGGTGCATACGCCCATGGATCTGCCCCACGCTTTGCAGTCCAGCCTGGATGGTTGACGCGGGCAGGTTCAGGGCCAACCCTACACCGGCTGCCGCCAGCATATTGGCCACGTTGAAAATGCCCAGCAGCGGCGAACGCACGGGCAGTGCCTGTCCGTCCAGATGCAGGGTAAAGCTGGAGCCAGCCGGATCTGTCACCAGATCGGTGACGTACAGCGTGGCGGCGGGATTGTGCAGGCTGTAGCTGAGTTGCCTGGGCGTCGCGATGGCATTCAGGCGTTGAAATGAGCTGTCGTCCTGGTTGAGCACGGCCGTTTTTAGCATAGACTCCGGTTTTTGCGGCGTGGGATCGTTGTTGGCCACGCTGCGGAACAAGCGTTCCTTGGCCTGGGCGTAGGCTTCATAACTGCCGTGGTAATCTAAATGTTCGTGGGTAATGTTAGTGATAGCGGCAATATCAAATTCAACGGCCGTCACGCGATGCTGTGCCAGTCCGTGTGACGTAGTTTCCAAAATGCAGTGGGTCATTCCTGCTTCCACCATTTGGCGCAGATAGCGCTGCACTACCGGTGCTTCTGGCGTGCTGACATGCAGCTCAAGCGCTTCTTCGCGGTCGCCAATCATCGCTTTTAAGGTGCTAATCATGCCGGTTTTATGGCCTGCGGCGTGGAGAACGCCAAGCACGAGATCCGTGGTGCTGGTTTTGCCGTTGGTGCCCGTCACCCCAATCATGATGAGCTGGCGGCTGGGGAAGCCGTACCAGGCGGCTGAGAGCCAGGCCAGCGTTTCGGCACTGTCTGGCACCTGCCAGTAGACAACATTTTCTGGCACGGTCAGGCCCAGCGTAGCGGCCGATTTTTCAGCCAAAATGAACGTAGCGCCCTGCGCCATCGCCTTGCCTATCCAGAGATGGCCGTCGCTGCCGGTGCGCACCCGGGCCACAAAGCTGCTGTCCGGTACCACTTCGCTGGTTTTTTCGGTGAACATGGGAATGGCGACATCTGGCCCGTCGTAGGGTGGC
>CBDUOF010000515.1:0-3561 GCA_965368765.1 uncultured Anaerolineae bacterium
GGAGACGAAATCTTAAAGAACGTGAATAACTAGTTGTGATCTTCGTCAATTTGGTACTTCGCATTTGTAAGATGCCTGCGGTTTCCCCCCATGTTATAATCAGCGGCTGTCATTTGATTTTGAGCCATCGAGGAAGTGCATGAGCGAAACGTTGAGTTTTCAAGATATTATTTTACGGTTGCTGGATTATTGGAGGGAGCAGGGTTGTTTGGTGCAGCAGCCCTACAATGTGCAGGTTGGCGCTGGCACGATGAACCCCGCCTCGGTGCTGCGGGTATTGGGGCCGGAGCCGTGGAATGTGGTTTATGTTGAACCGAGTGTTCGGCCCGACGACGGCCGTTTCGGGGATAACCCCAACCGTATGCAGATGCATCACCAACTGCAGGTCATCCTCAAGCCAGATCCCGGCAATCCGCAGGAGCTCTATCTGAAAAGCTTAGAAGCCATAGGCATCGACCCCCGCCGCCACGACATTCGCTTTGTGGAAGATAACTGGGAAAGTCCGGCGCTGGGCGCCTGGGGGCTGGGTTGGGAAGTGTGGCTCGATGGCCAGGAGATCACTCAGTTTACCTACTTTCAGCAGGCGGGTGGCCTCACCCTCGACCCGGTTTCAGTAGAGATCACCTACGGATTAGACCGGATTGCCCTGGCGCTGCACGGGGTAGACAGCGTCTGGGAAATGGAATATGGCGCTGGCATTAGCTATGAAAACGTGCTGCTGCAAAGCGAAATTGAGCATTGTCAATACTATTTCAACGTGGCCGATGTGGACAGCATTCGCCAAATTTATGACGTTTATGAGCAGGAAGCCAAACGCTGCATCGAAGCCAATCTGGTCATTCCCGCCCACGATTACAATCTCAAATGCTCCCATCTGTTCAATATTTTGGACACGCGCGGCGCGATTGGCGTCACTGAACGGGCCAACTATTTCCGGCGGATGCGCGGGCTGGCGCGACAGGTGTCTGAACTGTACGTCGCTCAGCGGCAGCGGCTGGAATATCCGCTGCTTGATGGCACCAAAACGGAAACGGCCGTTCCTCTCAGTCGGCTGCAGCAGATTGCGGCTTCCAGTGATTCGCCGCAAACCTTTCTGCTAGAGATTGGCAGTGAAGAGCTGCCCGTGTCTGACCTGGATTCGGCGATTGGCCAACTGCAAACGGCCGTTCCCGAACTCCTCAAAAACGCGCGCCTCAGCTACGATCGGATTGAAGTGGACGGGACGCCGCGCCGTCTGGTGGTGCAGGTGCATGGCCTGGCGGGCCGTCAGCCCAATTTGGAAACCGTCGCCAAAGGCCCCCCGGCCGATCGTGCCTTCGATAAAGATGGCAACCCCACGAAAGCAGCCATCGGCTTTGCCAGAGGTAAGGGCATTGACGTGACTGATTTGGAGATTGTGGAAGAAGGTGACAAGCGCTATGTTTCTGCCGTGGTGCGCGAAGCGGGCCGTCCCGCCATCGCGGTACTGGCGACAGAACTGCCCACGTTGATTGCCGGGCTCAAGTATGAACGCAGCATGCGTTGGAACCATACCAATGTCAGCTACAGTCGGCCGCTGCGCTGGATTGTCGCCCTGTTTGGCCCTGACGTGATCCCCTTTGGCTATGCCGGGGTGGTCAGTGGGCGCAACAGTCGCGGCCTACGGCCGTATGACTCGCCAGAGAGTCCCATCAACGATGCCCGAAATTACGGGGGCATCATGCGGCTGAACAGCATCGTCATCAATAAGGAGAAGCGGCGCGAGTTGATTACGGCCGTTTCCAGCAAGCTCGCTGCCGAAATGGGCGGCACCATTCCCGACGACCCCGCATTGCTCGATGAAGTGACCAATCTAGTGGAAAAACCAACGCCGCTGCGGGGCCGCTTTAGCAAGCGCTTTCTGGCGCTGCCCGCCGAGGTGCTGGTGGCGGTTATGCGTAAACATCAGCGCTACTTCCCCGTCTACAACGACAAAAACGAACTGATGCCCTATTTCATTGCCGTGCGTAACGGGGATGAGAAGCACCTCAACTTCGTGGTGAACGGTAACGAACATGTGCTCAAAGCCCGCTTTGCCGACGCCGAGTTTTTCTATGGCAAAGACAGCCAACGCCAGCTCGTTGATTTCCTGCCTGACTTGGACACGCTGACTTTTCAGGCAAAGCTTGGCTCGATGCTGGACAAAGTGCACCGGCTGGAAAAATTAACGCCTGCCGTCGCTGGTATGCTCAACTTGAATGAAGCTGAAACGAAGACGGCCGTTCGCGCCGCCGCGCTCTCCAAAGCTGATTTAGCCAGCAACATGGTCGTCGAAATGACCTCACTCCAGGGCATCATGGGCGGCCATTATGCCAAACGCAGCGGCGAAAGTGACGCCGTGGCCGAGGCGATTGCCGGGCAATATAGTGCCGTCAGTGGCTCCAAACCGGGGTTGGCCCTGGCATTGGCGGATCGACTGGACAGCCTGGTCGGGCTCTTTGCGGCTGGCCTGGCCCCCAAAGGCTCCAACGATCCGTTTGCCCTGCGCCGGGCGGCACTGCACCTCATTGAAAACCTGATTGCTCACGAGCAACCGTTTGATTTAAAAGCGGCGTTTGCTGCTGCTGCGGAATTACTACCTGTGCCGTGCGAGCCTGTCACGCTGGCGCAGGTGATGGATTTTGTAAACGGCCGTCTCGAAGGCGTGCTGCGTGACCTGGGCCATTCAGCCTTTGTGGTGAAAGCGGTGTTGGCGGAACAGGGTCACAATCCGTATGCGGCAACGCAAACGGCCGTTGCCCTCACCAATGCCATCGCCGCCGAGGATTGGCCGGAGCTGCTGGACGCCTACGCCCGCTGCGTCCGAATCACGCGAAAACTGGAAGAACAGTTTGATTTGCAGCCAGATGCGTTTGCCTTGCCCGCCGAAAAGCAGCTTCTGACCGCCTACCAGCGAGCAGCCGCTGCCCAGGATGGCACGGTGCCAACCTTCATCACCACACTGCGCGATCTGAAGCCAGCTATCAACCGCTTTTTTGATGATATTTTGGTGATGGATGAGGATACGGCCGTACGCCATAACCGCCTGGCGTTGCTGCAACAAATCGCTGGGCTTACTAATGGACTGGCCGATTTGTCGGAGTTGGAGGGGTTTTAGGTTTGGGAAACGGCCGTTTATCTACTCCTACGATCTGCTATACTTTTAGTCAGGTGCAGTTATTGATGAATCCTTGACGGAGGTAAAAGATGACCGTGATAGAAAAAATTCACCAACGCATACTAATTCTTCCTGAACCGATGCAAACACAAGTTCTGGATTTTGTTGAATTTTTGTTATCTAAGAGAGCAACTGGTTCTCAGGATAATCTTGAAGATATCGACACCCTGGATTGGTCAAATCTATCTTTGATGATGGCTATGCGCGGCATGGAAGATGAGGAAGAACCTTATACGATGGATGACCTGAAGGAAACCTTTTGATGGCACACGCTGGACAAATTGTTCTCTTTTGATTTCCTCAAACCGATTTGCGTCCTGGGAAACTTCGTCCAGCATTAATTATTGGAAAGTTGCCGGGCTTTTTTGAAGATTGTTTGATTTGTT
>CBDUOF010000516.1:0-3557 GCA_965368765.1 uncultured Anaerolineae bacterium
TAAATAAATTAGTTCGTCCAGCCGTTCCTGTTTGAGCTGCGCCCCCCATAATATAGGCATCAACCCCTTCCATCGCTCCTGTAAAAAGTCGCGCAGGGCCACATTGGCTTCTTCAATGGGCATTTGGCGAATCTGGTGCAAAATGCCCATGACGCGTAGCGTACAGAAGCCGCCCTGGCAGGGCCCCATGCCCAGGCGCACATCCCGGCGAATATCATCTAGCGTCTTAGCATCTCCCTCATTAATCGCTCGTTCAATGTCAGACCGGGTCGCCATTTCACATTCGCAAATTAGCTCGCCAAATGATTTTTCCTGCTCCGTTCGGGCCAGTCGTGCCCCCAAGGTATGGTAGGTTTTGTTGTGGCCTGGCGCAAAGGGATGGGGCAGCAGTTCCAGGTGGGTGCGGCATTCCCGCTGCGTCTTGAGCTTTTCACAGACGCGATCGGCCGTGACCTGAGCCATTTGGCGGAACGTCGTCCATTTACCACCCGTGATGGTGATAAAGCCTTCTAAGCCATCCCGTGTTTCGTGATCCAGCAGCGTGTAGGCACGGGTTACATCACGCGTATCAGCCACTTTGGTTTCCTGGTACAACGGCCGTACACCCGCCCAGGCTCTAAGCATCCGCATGTCAGAAAAACCAGGAACCAGCTTATCGGCCTCTTCCAACATCAGCTTCACTTCCCAGGGCTCAATCGCAAAATGCTCTGGATCCGGTACCCCCTCATCGGTCGTGCCAATCACCGAAACTGTATGAATCGGCACAATAATGTCGCCATCGGCCGGCATCTTGCAGCGATTGACCACAGTGTTAATAATGCGGTAGCTCAATGCCACCATGGTGCCTTTGCCAGCCCGCACATTTACCTCAACACCAATGGTGTCTGCTATTTTGCCAGCCCATGCCCCAGATGCATTCACCACCACGTCAGCCAAAATGGTAACATCTTCATCCTTCACCAAATCGTGACAAACGGCCCCGGTCACGCGGTCACCCTCGCGCAGGAGTGTTTTGACTTCATGATAGGTCAGAATTTGGGCCTTGTACTGGCGGGCACCCTCGGCCACAACCTGAGTAGACAAGAACGAATCGGCTGAGCCGTCTGGCACGCGAAAGCAGCGGCTGATATTGGGATTGAGGTGGGGTTCCTCGCGAAGCATTTGAGCCACAGAAATCTCTTCGCAGGGAACGCCAGTAGCCTGACATCCCTGAATAAATTTGTCGCCAAAATCGGGGTCATCCCAGGGTGTCGCAACAAAAAAGCCGCTGGTGTCTTCTAAACAATGCGGCATTATTTTGCGTAATATTAGATTTTCTTCGATACATTCTGTTGCCGCCTTGGGATCTTTGACAACATAACGCCCACCGCTGTGCAGCAAGCCATGATATCGTCCGGTTGTCCCGTGTGTTAAATCCCGTTTTTCGACCAGCACGGCTTTAAACCCACGCTGCGCCAAATCATAAACGACACCCGTTCCTGTAGCACCACCACCAATTACCAAAACTTCCGTTTCTATTTTGCGCATGCTGCTTCCTTGCTTCACATAAGTATAATGGCCCTCTCGTTTTCCCCCATTTTGCCTGTGTACCCGCAAGACAAGGCGTAGAAAGCTCTTTTTTGAAGGTTCTCCGATATTACGCCGCTGCCTGGATTTGTCAACCCAAATGCAGTTGAAAGAGATGATCTTTATCATAGGATGCCAGATACCGTTTGTCACCAATAAGGCTACTCCTGTGGCGAGTATTTTTGTGAGAATGTATTGTTAATGTTTGGCTGATACCAATCATAAATATGAATTGATTTTATAAATAATCCGATTGGGAGTTAATGCGCACTTATGGTAATGGGAAACTTAAAAGGCTCCATACTGGTCGTAGATGATAACGCAGTCATTCGACAGATTATGAAGTTAGGCCTGGAACAAAACAGGCATCATGTGACGCTGGCTAGTGATGGCCAGGAAGCAATAGAGCTTATGCGGGCCCACTTTTTCGATTTGATTTTACTCGACATCATGATGCCCAATATGACAGGGTTCGAAGTACTAGAATATATGGCTCAGGAGCCTGAATTGGCCAAAATTCCTGTAGTTGTTGTTTCCGCTGACGGTCAAACAGACAGTGCCATTCGCTGCATTGAATTAGGGGCCGAGGATTATTTGGTCAAACCGCCCAATCAGACATTGCTGCAAACCCGTGTCAATAGCTGTCTCCGTAAAAAGTTTCTGCACGATCAGGAACAGGCTCATCAGGCTGCAATGGAGCAAATGTTTGAAGCGGTAAAAGAGGCGAATTTGGCCAAAACTGAATTTATTGCCATGGCCGCCCATGAGTTGCGCAACCCTATTTCGCAGATTGCCACGACAAATGTTTTGTTTAGTCGTGTAGGCGAACTCAACCCAACGCAAGAGCAACTGTTGGAAAAGGTAAATTTCAGCCTGGAACGCATGCAGGCGCTCATTGTTGATTTGGATGATATTTCGCGGCTGGAAATGGACAACATTCGCCTGA
Organism: uncultured Anaerolineae bacterium; assembly: GCA_965368765.1. Taxonomy (GTDB): domain Bacteria; phylum Chloroflexota; class Anaerolineae; order Promineifilales; family Promineifilaceae; genus Leptofilum. The sequence continues at coordinate 2,513 of CBDUOF010000516.1, forward strand.
ATCTGGAGACCTTAAATTTATCGGAGTTGATTCAAAAGGTTGCTACAAGCTTTGAGCACGATCTTTCAATACAAGGTCACAAGCTTGCGCTAAAAATACCAGACAATTTACCGTTGGTCTTGGCAGACCGCGATCGAATGACTCAAGTTCTGATTAACTTGCTGGGGAACGCAATTAAATACACGCCGAATAATGGTGAAATTGAGGTAACCGCCGATTTCCAACCACAGCGTCAGGCGGTAAAGGTAACCATTAAAGACTCAGGGCTGGGTATTGAGGCAGAAGAACAAAAACAAATCTTCTCTAAATTTTTCCGTTCTGACGATTCAGACGTACGGGCTAGGCCCGGAACCGGGTTAGGATTGTATATCACCAAATCGCTCATAGACAAACAAAACGGCCGTATCTGGTTTGAGAGTAAGTATGGCAAAGGAACTGCTTTTTACTTCACCCTGCCCGTTTTTACAGAAGAGATGCATGAAGATGGCGTGCTGGAATCGGCCGTTGCCCGATAACCATTTCGCAACGACGCAACAAAAAAGCGCCTGAAAAGTATTTTTAATCAGACGCTTTTATCTATCGAATTTTATGTAAAATTAGTGGGCAGGTTAAACTAAAAAAACAACCGCCCTACTCCCACAAAAGCAGCCAACAGCCCCAACACAATATTTGGCACCAACATTTGGCTCTCACCACGGCGCATATGGGTAACGGCAGCCCCAAGCATGGTCAGAGCCAGACCAAATGCCGCCAGACCAGTCAATATTGGGAAGATAACCAACAGCCAAGGCAAAATCAAACCAATCGCGCCCAAAACTTCCAGCAATCCAATTATCTTGATCGTATTGGGAGAAAAATCCTCCACCCAAGCCATATTTGTCGCCAGTTTCTCTTTGGGCTGCATTAATTTCATCCCGCCAGCCATCAAAAACGCCAGAGCCAAAAGCCCTTGAACAATCCATAATGCAATATTCATATATTCTCCATTTAATTATCTCGAATCAGGTCAAAACGGGAATGTTCTTTGAATTTAAAAATAGTGATT
>CBDUOF010000517.1:0-3511 GCA_965368765.1 uncultured Anaerolineae bacterium
GGCAGTATCTACGTGCTGAATGGCAAAAAAACGGCCGTGCCGCTGGCCGACACTGCCGAACTCATCCTGGTCTACGCCAACGAAGACGGCCAAACCCAGGCTTTCCTCGTTCCTACAGAGACCGCTGGCCTAACCGTAGACGAAAAAGCCAAACTCATGGGCATCAAGGGCTTGCCAACGTTCAAGGTAACACTGGCCGACTGCCGTATTTCCGCCGAAAGCAAGCTGGGCGGTGATGAAGGCATCGACTTTAGCCTGATTCTGAACCACAGCCGGGTGGCGCTGGGTGCAGCCGCCGTCGGCGTGGCGCGCGCCGGATACGAATACGCCCTGGACTACGCCAAGCAGCGCGTCCAGTTTGGCGAGCCCATTGCCCACAAGCAATCCATCGCCTTCATGCTGGCCGACATGGCGACTGACATTGACGAAGCCCGTTTGCTGGTCTGGGAAGCTGCCTGGCAGATGGATCGGGGTGAAGTCATCACCCGCGATGCCGCGCTCATGAAGCAGCGCGTGGATGAAATTGTGGTGCTGGTGGCTGACCGTGCCTTGCAGGTGCTGGGCGGCTACGGCTATATCCGCGAATACCCTGTGGAATTGTGGCTGCGCAATGCGCGTGGCTTTGTATCGTTTGATGGCATGGCGATTGTGTAATTGGTAATTGTCAATTGGTAATTAGAAAAATTACTCAATTACCAATTACTTAATTACTTCGTAACCAACGGAGCATAAAAAATGATTAGTTTCGAGATTCCCGAGATGATATTGAACCAATCCCAAATGACCAAGATGGTGGCTGAGCAGGCAATGCGGCCGTTTTCGCGGGATTTGGATGAACATGAACACCAACGGCCAGAAGCGTTTGTCAATATGACCTGGCCCTTTGCCCAGCAAATGATTAAATCGTCGCTGCGCAATATTGAGAAGAAAGTAAACGGCAGTGGCAGCAACGGCAACGGCCGCAATGGCAGCAACGGACATGCCAAACCAAAAGGCCCCGACTTTTCCATTTTGGGCTTTATCATGATGGTAGAAGAGATGAGCTGGGGCGATACGGGCCAATACCTCTGCTTGCCCCACCCGATGCTGGGTGGGTCGGCGGTGCAGGCGGCGGGCACGCCAGAGCAGCAGCTGCGTTTCCTGAAGAAATTCACCGAAGGCGAGCCGAAGTGGGGGGCGATGGCTATTACCGAACCGGGGGCTGGTTCAGACAACAGCTCCATGCGCACAAATGCCGTGCTTGATCCAGAGACCAACGAATGGATTCTCAATGGTGAGAAAATCTTCATTACCAACGGCAAGCTGGCGTTGGAAGAGTCTGACGGGCTGTGTGTGGTTTGGGCCACCATTGATCCCACGGCTGGCCGCGCTGGCATCAAATCCTTTGTGGTGGAGGGGCATACGCCCGGCGTTTCCATTGCCAAGCAGGAACATAAGCTGGGCATTCGCGCGAGTGACACGGTTTCTTTGCACTTTGACAACGTGCGGCTGCCCTTTGACAACATGCTGGGCACGCTGGATGCCAAGCAGCCTGCAGCCAATAAAGGGTTTAAAGGGGCCATGAAGACGTTTGACGCTTCGCGCCCGGCCGTGGCTGCCAGCGCCGTGGGCATCGCCCGTGCTGCCCTGGAATTCACCCGTGAAAAATTGGCGGAAGAAGGCATCGTGCTGGATTACACCAAACCGCAGCATGAATTAACGGCCGTTGAGCGTGACCTCATGCAGATGGAAGCGCGTCATAAAGGGGCCTGGCTGCTCACCCTGCGGGCGGTAGGCATGATGGCACACAACGAAAGCAACCGGCTGGCCGCCAGCATGTGCAAGTTCCGGGCCGGTGAAGCCGTTACCTGGATTACCCAGAAAGCGGTGGAACTGCTTGGCCCCATGGGCTATTCGCGCGAATGGCTGGCCGAAAAGTGGATGCGCGATGCTAAAATTAACGACATCTACGAAGGCACGAAGCAAATCAACCAGCTGATTATTGCCCGGTCGATTTTGGGTTATAGCCGACGGGAGCTAAAGTAACGGAAACTATAAAGCGATGTTCTCGAAATAAGGGTAGCATTTGATTATCTTTAGAGGGATTTTTCGCCAAAAGCGGCTCAAAATGACAGGTTTCGGTACTTTGATGAGTCAGGTGTTTTCTAGCAAACTCAAACTGTCATTCCGAGGTCGTCCGAGGAATCCCTCTAAACCTGAACATTTTTGCTCTAGGAACTGAGGATAGGAAAACAGACAAATCTAGGAGAAGTTAACAGATGACATATTCGATACGAAAAGCGGCCGTTATTGGGGCCGGCACGATGGGTGGGGGCATTGCCGCACACCTGGCCAACATCGGCATTCCGGTGGTGCTGCTGGACATGGTGCCACCCAATCTCAGCGAGGCCGAAAAGAACGACCCCAAAGTGCGGAACCGCATTGTGCAGAGCTTGTATGATCGCATGGCCAAGGCGCGTCCGGCAAACCTGGCGCGCAAAGACCGGGGCGACCTCATCACCCTGGGCAACTTGGAAGATGATTTTGATCTGCTGGCCGACTGTGACTGGATTGTTGAAGTAATTATCGAGCAGTTGGCGCCCAAGAAGGCGCTGATGGAGCGCATTGAGGCGGTGCGGAAACCGGGCAGCATCGTCAGCAGCAACACCTCTGGCATTCCGATCAATGAGATTGCCAACGGCCGTTCCGACGATTTCAAGCGCCACTTCCTGGGCACTCACTTCTTTAACCCACCACGTTACCTCAAGCTGTTGGAAATTATCCCCACGCCAGACACCGCGCCTGAAGTTGTCGATTTCATGACGCAGTTTGGCAGTGAGACGCTGGGTAAAGGTGTGGTGGTGTGTAAAGACACGCCTAACTTCATCGCCAACCGTTTCATCGCCATTGTGGGTTCCTATTTGGCCGAATACGCGCTGGAAAATGGGTACACTATCGCCGAGGTGGATACCATCACCGGGCCGCTGGTGGGGCATCCCAAAACCGCCACCTTCCGCCTGACCGATTTGGTGGGGCTGGACGTGATGATGCACGTCAACAACAATCTCTACCCGGCCATTCCCCATGACCCCTACCGCGAAATTTTGAAGGGTGAAAAAAGCACTGGCCTGAATGCAAAGCTGGCCGAGAACAAGTGGCTTGGCAACAAAAGTGGCCAGGGCTTTTACAAGCAGGTCAAGGTAAACGGTCAGCGCGAGTTCCACACCATCAATCCAGACACGTTGGAATATTTCAATCCGCCCAAAGCCCGCTTTGATTCCGTAGGTGCTGTGCGCAAGATTGAAGATTTGGGCGAACGGCTGCGCAAGCTGCTGGAATTTGACGACCGCGCCGCCAACTTTGTGCGCGACACCACCTACTACATGCTGGCTTATGCCGCTTATGTGACGCCAGAAATTGCCCACTCCATTGTAGATGTGGACAACGCCAACCGCTGGGGCTTTGCCCATGAAGCAGGCCCGTTTGAGATTTGGGATATGCTGGGCGTGGCTGAAACTATCGAGAAGATGGA
>CBDUOF010000518.1:0-3496 GCA_965368765.1 uncultured Anaerolineae bacterium
AAGGAGCGGCGTCCGGGGGATGACCGTTCGGGTAACGGCCGTCCCCTGAAATATACGCGCTTGGGTTACTCTGAACTTGTCAGAAATGCTGTTATCTCTGCGGCAACCTGATCACCATTGAGAGGGCCACTCCAGCGCATTACTTCTTCGCCCGCGGCGTTGAGCAAGACATAGGTGGAGCGGGTTCGGATGGCGTACTCGTTCAGGTATTGGCGGGACTCTGCCTTATCGACATCCAGTATAAAAAAATCAACGTCTACGGAAAAATCACCTTCTAGCCTATCCACGATAGGCGCATTCGCGCGTCAGGTTGATCACCAACTGGCGTAGGCGTTTAAGAATTGCGGCCTACTAGTTTCTCCAATTGAGGCCAACTTATCGGCATCCGGCTGGTCGGGGTTTTCTATGGTGGCTGTGGGGACGCTGGTTACGGCCGTATCCAAGTCCCCCGCCGAGGCCGCCTCTTCCACACCCGGACTGCTACCACATGCTGCCAGGAAAACGGCCGTGGCCCATAAGAGAATAAAAAAAATCGAAATTCGCTTCATCAGTTGCTCCTTTCACGCTGACAGGGGGTGACGTAAACGACGAACGTACGTTACAGTCAGTCCCCTAAACAAGTGCCTACATGCCGCGCCGTCTTTACCCAGGGATGGTCCAGCGGCACTGATTTGCGTCTTCCCACCACCTGCTCTAATGGCACCGGAACGGCCGTATCCCCTTTGGAGGCCACCATCACGCCAAAAGTGCCTTCCTGAATTAACTCGGCGCAGGCTGTTCCCAGCCGGGTAGCCAGCAACCGGTCCACGGCGGACGGCATGCCGCCACGCTGCACGTGGCCCAAAATCGTGACCCGCGATTCCAAACCAGTCAACTCCTCTAACCCTCGTGACAATTTCCAGGTATTTTCCTTTTGCTCGTTATAAAGCGCTTTCAAGGCCGCTTTGGCCTGGCTTTTTTCTTCATCACTTTCTGCCGCTTCCCTGGCCAGTGCCGCCGCTGAAATTTTTTCGGCGGCTGCATGGGACAGTGCACCTTCAGACACGGCTACAATGCTAAAGCGGTGACCACCTCTACTGCGCTGACGGATTGCTTCGGCCACGAGCTCAACGTCGTAAGGAATTTCAGGAATAAGGATGACATCGGCTCCACCGGCAATGCCAGAACCGAGCGCCAGCCAGCCCGTGTTGTGGCCCATAATTTCCACCACAATAATGCGATGGTGACTGTGGGCCGTGCTGTGCAGCCGGTCGATGGCTTCGGTGGCAATGCCCAGCGCCGTATCGAAGCCAAACGTTGCATCTGTCATGGCGACATCATTATCGATCGTTTTGGGCAGGGTGATGATATTAAGCCCTTTTTGTTGCAAGCGATACGCATTTTTCTGTGTGCCGCCTCCACCCAGACAAACCAGGGCGTCCAAATGGTGGCGCGCGTAAGTATCTGCCATCACCTCGGTCATATCCATGACGCGGTCGCCAACTGGCATTTTGTGCGGCTTGTCACGGCTGGTGCCCAGGATGGTGCCGCCCACCGTAAGAATGCCTGACAGTCGTTCGCTGTCCAGGCGAATGGTGCGATTGTTCATCAAGCCACGAAATCCATCGCGAAACCCAATAATATTCATGTCCATGCCAAGGGCTGCTTTACCCACACCGCGAATGGCAGCGTTTAAACCAGGACTGTCACCACCAGCGGTTAAGATTCCGACGTACTTTGTCATACTTTTTCTCCATTGATGCGCAATAACTAAAGCAAAGGTTCTCTCTGGCTCAGTTAGTTACTCATCTGTTACGCAGCCTTCTGAGGCCGACTTGACGTTCTTGATATATTTGTACAGGGTGCCTCGCGTCGCTTTGAATGGAGGCGCCGTCCAGGCGGCGCGGCGGCGGGCCATTTCAGCGTCGCTTACAGCCATGTTGATGACACGATTGATGGCATCGACGGTGATCTTGTCACCGGTTTGCACCAGGGCAATGGGGCCGCCATCTTGCGCCTCCGGGGTGATGTGCCCCACGATGAAGCCGTGACTGCCACCAGAGAAACGGCCGTCTGTCATCAGCGCCACATCTTTACCCAAACCCGCTCCCATGATGGCGCTGGTTGGCGTGAGCATCTCTGGCATGCCCGGGCCCCCTTTGGGGCCTTCGTAGCGGATGATGATCACGTCTCCCTTCTTGATTTTGTCTTCTTCAAGTGCCGCCAGCATTTCCTCTTCTGAATCAAACACATTGGCCGTGCCATTGAAAATCAAGCCTTCTTTGCCGGTAATTTTGGCCACGGCACCGTCTGGAGACAAATTGCCGCGCATAATTTGGATATGGCCACTTTCTTTGATGGGATTGGTTAACGGCCGTATCACTTCTTGCCCTTCGCTCAACCCTGGCAGCGCTGCCAAATTTTCGGCCACCGTTTTGCCTGTCACCGTCAGGCAGTTGCCATTGATAAATCCGTTTTCGTGTAGATATTTCATGACGGCGGGCGTGCCGCCCACGGCGTGTAGATCTTCCATCACAAAACGGCCGCTTGGCTTCAAATCTGCCAAAAAGGGTACGCGGTCACTCACTGTTTGGAAGTCGTCAATCGTCAAGTCCACGTCCACCGAGCGGGCCATGGCAATGAGGTGCAGCACGGCGTTGGTCGAGCCGCCCAGGGCCATTGTGATGACCATGGCATTTTCAAACGCTGCGCGGGTCATGATGTCACGTGGCTTGATGTCCCGTTCCAGAAGCGTGCGGATGGCGTGACCCGCCTCTACGCACTCATTGGCCTTCTCCTCGGAGACGGCGGGGTAGGAGGCGGAGTAGGGCAGGCTCATCCCCAGCGCTTCGATAGCTGAAGCCATCGTGTTGGCGGTGTACATGCCGCCGCAGGCACCTGCGCCTGGGCAGGCGTGGCGCACAATCTCTTCCCGCTCGTCATCGCTGATGCTGCCTGCCAAATATTCTCCGTAGCTCTGGAAGGCTGAGACGATGTCCAGCTTGGCATGTTTGGCGGTGCAGCCCGCCTGAATGGTGCCGCCGTACACCATGATGGCGGGTCGGTTTAGCCTCCCCATGGCCATGATGCAGCCGGGCATGTTTTTGTCGCAGCCGGGCAGGGCGACCAGGCCGTCGTACCATTGCGCCCCCATGATGGTTTCGATGGAGTCGGCGATAAGGTCGCGGGACTGGAGTGAGAAGCTCATGCCGTCGGTGCCCATGCTGATGCCGTCACTGACGCCGATGGTGTTGAAGCGCAGCCCCACTAAATCGGCCGCAGCGACCCCTTCTTTGACTTTGGCGGCCAGCTCAAGCAGGTGCATGTTGCAGGAGTTGCCCTCGTACCATACGCTGGCAATGCCCACCTGAGCCTTATCCATGTCGGCGGGCTGCAGGCCGGTGGCATACAGCATCGCCTGCGACGCCCCCTGCGATTTTGGTTGGGTGATTCTTGAACTGTATTTGTTTAGTTGTGTCATTTGAATTCCTTTTTGTTACACAGAGATTCACAGAGA
>CBDUOF010000519.1:0-3493 GCA_965368765.1 uncultured Anaerolineae bacterium
GTGTGGCGTATTCAGCAGCATTGCTTTTGTTTTGGGGCTGATGGCGGCACGTAGCCTGGCCGCCTCTAACCGATAATCAGGGGCATCCAAGGCGACAGAAACCGGGGTGGCGTTGGCAATGAAGGCCGCTGGCCGAAAATTGTCGTGAGCTGGTTCCAAAATAAGAATCTCATCACCAGGATTTAGGATCGACTGGACGGCCGTGATGATCCCCTCGCTGACGCCGCAGGTGACGGTGACGTGTTTGTCGGGATGAACCGCCCAGCCAAGGCGTTCCGTATACAGTTCAGCTAACTTTTCTCGCAGGGGTGGATGGCCCCAGGTAATGGCATATTGATTTAGTCCGCTCTCGATTGCCTGAACGGCCGCTTTCTTGACAGGATCCGGGGTATCAAAGTCAGGAAAGCCCTGGCTGAGGTTGATGGCGTCATGCTTCAGAGCCAGTCGGGTCATGTCCCGGATAACGGATTCGCGAAATTGGGTTAGACGTTGAGATGTTTGCATGGGCAGAGTATACTTTTGGCGGAAACGGCCGTCAAAGAGGCGAGTTTTGGCAAAGCGTTTATGCTGCGCTGCCCAATTTACCCTCACTACGCGCGATGATAATCTGAAGGAGTAGAAAATGACTGAACAAGAGTGCTTATTTTGTGCCATTGTCAACGGGAATGAACCGGCCAGCCTGATTTATAAGGATGATGAGGCGCGGCTGGCGCTCATAAAGAGCCTGCATCCCGAAGGCGCTATTCATTGGTTGGCGATACCTTACGAGCATGTAGATAGAATTGAGACGCTGACCCAGGAAAACCAGACGCGCTTTCAGGAACTGATCTCATTTGCCCTGGACGCTACCAGAAAGCAAGTGGATGATTTCCCCCAACTGCATAATGGCTTTACGGTAAAGATGCACATTGGTCCATTTGAAACAATAAATCACGCCAAACTACATATTTTGTCTGTGGAGTAGGTGCCGTGACACGGTTTCACTGATGGATGAAATATAGCCTTTTTCCTGTGGGGAAGAAGGCTTTTTTTGATGGGCGTGTTATGATGCGCCTGGTTTTCTGCTGGCTAATTGCATGAAGGAGTGCGCCAATCATGCCGAACGAGCACGTATCCCCTGACCTGCTAAACTTCTTGACCCCAAGAGAGTTACGTACGCTGGAAGCGTTTGCTGAAGTATTTATAGAAGGTGAGCCAGAGATTATTTTTCCCAGGGAGATTGCCCTAAACATTGATCGGTATTTGGGGCAAGTGCGCTCAAATCGGGTGATGAGCTTGCGGCTCAGTTTGATTCTGGTGGAATATGTGCTGCCCCGCATAAGCTGGTGGCCGTTTCGTCGCTCATTTTCTCGTTTACGGCCGTTCTCCCGTAAAAAACTGTTGCAAAAAAGATTAAAAAATCCACGCATGCCGCGTCTGTTGCGCGACTTTGCCAAAGTTAGAACACTCTTCCACCTGGGTTATTATGGTGACGCCCGGGTGCATGAAAGCATCGGCTTTGTGCCTGTAGCAGAACGGCCACGCTACCAGCCAGACAAACTGAAAACCCGTCATTTACCACCGCTCAAACTTACGCAGCCTGAGGGAAACATTATGCGCTGTCAGGTGGTGGTGATTGGCTCAGGCGCCGGCGGGGCTGTGGCGGCCTACCATTTGGCCGCGCAGGGGAAGGCTGTCATTCTTCTGGAGGAAGGTCCGTATGTGCCCACGGCCGAAATCGTCAACGATGAGGTGGCCATGATTCCGCGCATTTACAAGGAAGGCGGGCTGCAAACCACGGTCGATATGGACACCTCTATATTGCAGGGCAAGGTGTTGGGCGGCAGCACGATGCTAAACAATGCCATCTGCTTTCGGATTAATGATGATCAGAGCAGCGAGAGCAATGATATCTTGGCCGCGTGGCGACGTCAGGGGGCCACAATTGATTCGGTGGCGCTGGAAGAGGCGTACGGCCGCGTGGAGCAAATGATAGGGGTACGGCCGTTACTGGATACTCAGGCGCCTGATATTCCTGACATTGACGGCCCCAATGCCCGAAAATTGCTCGACGGCTGGCAAAAATTGCGCGCCAAGGAGCCGTCGCTGGGGCGCTTCAAATCTGGCCTGCTGCGTAAAAATTATGTGCAGTGCCTGGGCTGTGGTTACTGTAACTTTGGCTGCCGTTATGAGCGTAAGCTGTCGATGGTTGAAACGTATATTCCCGCTGCCATTAACAGGGGAGCGCGGGTCGTGGTCGATTGCCACGCCAAAAAGCTCCTGCACGACGGCCGTTTTGCCTCTGGCGTGCAGTGTGAAATGGGAGACGGCCGTACCCTGAAAATTCAGGCGGATGCGGTGGTGGTTGCCGCCGGGGCCATTGGCTCCAGCGTGCTCCTAATGAAAAGCGGACTGGGCGGGCCAAACGTGGGGCGATGCTTTTCGTTTAATGCCGGACTGCCCGTTTACGGCCATTTTCCAGAACAGATAAATGGATTTAATGGGGTGCAAATGGCGGCGTACGTCGATGGCGGGGAGTTCATCATTGAGTCGCTGTTTAATCCCCCGATGGGCTTTGCTGCGCCCCTGCCTGGTTGGTTTGGCGATCACTTCAACCGGATGCGGGAATACGGCCGATTTGCCTGTGCTGGCGTGCTGGTTGGCACAGAATCAAACGGACAGGTGCAGCGCAACGGCCTGCTGCGCCAATTCCTTGGCCCCGTTCAATACCGTATGACGGGCAGAGATTTGGAAAAATTGCGCCGGGGCATTGCGCTCACTTGCCAGATCTTTTTTGCTGCTGGAGCTGATGTGGTATATCCCGCCACCTTTGCAGATTGTTCCCTGCCTGGTGCCCAGTTTGCCCATCGCCCGGAAGCGCTGCACCGTTTTCTAGCGCAAAAAATCCAGCGACCAGATGATGTTTTGTTGGGGTCAGCGCATCCGCAGGGGGGCAATGTGATGAGTGAGGATACGGCCGTTGGCGTGGTCGACAGCCAGTTCCGGGTACATGGTACCGACAACGTATACGTTTGTGACGCCAGTATTTTCCCGTCAACCGTGCGGATTAATCCCCAGCTCACGGTGATGGCCCTGGCCGACTATTTTGTTCAGCAGGGAAATCTTTAGTTATGACCTTTTCAAGGTTGCCAAAAGCCACGAAACTCATTACCCTTAAATGAAGCAAAACTTACCCAACGAACCATGACAACTTAAGTCCGCTTCATCATGCAAACCATCAAACAATTCATCAAAATAATCGATTACCATACGTGGCTTGTCACCGGACTCTCTTTGGTGGTGGTCTTTCTTTGCCGCCAATTAGATTTTTTGGTCGATTTGCCAACCACACTCATCGGCATTGCCGTGGTTTTTCCCTTGGTCTTTTCAATCAACAGCGCCTACAAGCGGCGGGAAGACGCCCTAAGCGCCTTTGCCAGCTTGAAGGCGCATGGCGTGGCCCTGTTTTTTGCTCATCGTGAATGGCCAGCGGGTGACGTGAGCCATGCCGACA
>CBDUOF010000520.1:0-3488 GCA_965368765.1 uncultured Anaerolineae bacterium
CGGAATATGATTTGCCTGAAAACCTGCCTTATTTGGCTCCCTGGCACACTGTGGCGATTGTAGAAGATTCTCCTTCTACATTGGCAGAGGCGAAGCGCTATCTGGCTGAAGGCGGTGTTGTGTTGCAATCATACGGCTCAGGCGACGAAGCATTGGCGTCAGTTCTAGGTCAACCGCCTGATTTGATGCTGCTAGACAATTCGTTACCCAGGGACTCTCGTTTAAGCTTCTTGAAAGCCGTACGCAAGCATGCCCCAATGGAAAATATTCCTATTCTTGCTATTTCTGCTTTGCAGGAGCAAGCGAGCTTGCTGGAAGCAGGGGCTGATTACTGTTTAGCCAAGCCCTTTACACGAGCACAGATGCACATGGCGCTACAGGCGATGGCCGTAAAGCGCAATGGCTTTATCAGACAAGACACGGCCGTTTCTAACCCACGTATTTTGCTGGCAGAAGATCATGAAGCCAATATCAATACATTTTCCAGTTACCTCATTGCAAAAGGCTTCGATCTTATTTTGGCTCGCAACGGCATTGAAGCTGTCGCCCGGGCCGCCTCTGATCGGCCGGATCTGATACTGATGGATATTCAAATGCCACAGATGAACGGTCTGGATGCCATTCGCAAGATTCGGCAGGAGACAGATACGGCCGTTTCCCGGGTTCCTATCATTGCCGTTACCGCCCTGGCCATGCCTGGTGATGAAGAAGCTTGCTTAGAAGCCGGTGCCAATGACTACCTGAGCAAACCGGTTAGCCTCCGTCGCCTCGTAGAAAAGATTCAGGTGCATTTAGCTTTGGCTGAGCAGACAAAAGCAACTACTGTATAATTTATGTCTATGAACAGAAAACCGCAGATTCTAATTGTTGATGATGAACCTTACGCTCGGCAGACCATAGAAATGTTGCTGCTGAAAGAGTCGTATGAGCTATTCTTTGCTGAAGATGCTCATGAAGCCCTGGCACAGCTAGACGATGAGATACCCGATGTTATTTTGTCGGATGTGATGATGCCAAATATGGATGGCTTTGAGCTGTGTCAACGTATCAAGCGGAATCCCAAATGGAACCATGTCCCCATTATTTTGGTAACGGCGCTGGACAGCAAGCAGGATTTGGCACGCGGCCTGGAAGCGGGTGCAGATGATTTTTTGCACAAGCCAATTAATGGGCTGGAGTTGCGGGCCAGAGTGCGCTCCATGTTGCGCATTAAATTGCGGCATGATGAGCTGCAGGCCGCGCTGCAAATGCGCCAGGACCTGGCCAATATGATCGTTCACGATATTCGCAGCCCTCTTTCGACCATCCTAATATATTGCGACTTGCTGGATGCGGAACTGGGTGGCGGTGTTGAAACGCTAGAAACGATCCGTGGCGAAGCGAACCGCCTGAGCTCATTCTTAACAGATATGCTGATGATGGCTAAAATGGAACACGGCCGTTTAATGCTCAACCATTCCCCGGTCGATGTGAATGAGATGGCAACGGCCGTTCGGGATAGTTATCGGCCAATGGCGCAGCTTAAAGAGATCGATCTGGCACTCGATTTGCCAGAGCAAACCAATCAGCTCATGCTGGATGCAAATCTGTGGCGCCGGGTCCTGGATAACCTGCTCTCAAATGCTCTGAAATTTTCGCCAACTGGCGGCATCGTGACGTTAAAAGTACGTTACGAGAACAATCAAAACACCGGAAACAACGGCAGCACGCCTCACTTGAATTTGCAGGTGATTGATGAAGGGCCAGGCATTGCTCCGGAACATTACGAAACAGTTTTTGATAAATTTCAAATTGTGGCTACCGGTCGTCGAGATGTGAAGCAGGTGGGGCTTGGTTTGGCATTTTGCAAGATGGTGGTAGAGGCACACAACGGCCGTATTTCAGTCGCTTCCAACCAGCCACGAGGCTCTATTTTTAAGGTGGAGTTGTAGCGGATTCCTTTCAAAATAGTAGCCACTTTGCCCTATAGAATTACACTCAGAAGCTATTTAAAATAAAGGAATATTCGCTTATGCTCTTGTGTATGGGCAAAGGAGTATTCTATGTCTGGAGTCGACTTAAAGCCAGCCCGTGCTGGTCAATTGCGCATTCTTATTGCAGATGATGTTCAGGCAACCCGCCACAGTGCCAGCCTGATGTTAAATCTGTTGCCAAACACGCAACTCGTAGCCACAGCCGCCAATGGACAAGAGGCTGTGAATCTCGTTCGACAGCATCGACCCGATTTGGTGATCATGGATGTGAATATGCCAAAGCTGGATGGTGTGTCGGCTTTGTGCGAGATGCGGCAGGAGCAACCTAAACTGAAGTGCCTCCTTATTTCTAGCGAGCGAGATGAGGTAACCTTAAGGCGGGCGAGGGAAGCTGGTGCGTTTGATTTTTTGGTGAAGCCATTTACATCCGAAGAGCTATTAGAAGTCATTAATCGCGTCAGTCAAGCGGTCGAAAAACGGAAAACCCTGCCAAAGACTGCCCAGCTGCGTGACCGCCGTGACGTGCATTTGCTCCAGTTGGCGGCCCAATACGCCAAGTCACGACGGACGGACGATGCCGCGTTAGAAGTGTTTGAGGAGCTGGCAAAGAATCCGTATTGTGACGAGTATTGGCTGAAATCTTTGGCAATGATGTACGTGATTCGTATGGAGTGGGCTAAACTGAAGCTGTTGGCTGCCCGTTTGGAAGAACAAGGGTAGGTAGCTGCTAAGCCACGCGAACCTTTTTTGCAAATGGCGTATTTGCTCTAATTTTATTTGGGAAGAGGGAAATGAAAAAATCTGTTGTGTTGAGCATCACGTTGGTGGTGTTGTTCTTGTTGTTGACTGCCTGCTCGCTGCTAGAGGAGGAACCATTGCCTACGTTGGTCCCAGTTATCCAGTTGCCAGAACCGGAAGAGTCTGCCCCAACGGCCGTTGCCGAGACGGCCGAATCCCCAGAAAGCGTTGATTCCCCCGCAGGTAATGAAAGTGTGGCTACGCCCGCTGCGGCATTACCGGCTGCAAATATAGATATTCACGGCGCATTGGTTTACATCAACAGCACGGGGGGCGGACTTTACCTGACGCGTCCTGATGGATCTGAAGAGGCGCAATATTATGCGCTGCAAAATGTTGCGCAACTTTTGCCAGCTTCTTTTAATGGTGAGCGGATTGGGCTTATCCGTGACGGGCAGCTTTCTATAGCCCGGACGGATGGTTCGGGGATTGTTGAGGTAACGGCCGTTGCTGAACCGTCCTGGTTAAGCTGGTCGCCTACAAACGATGAGTTTGCCTTGATTGATAACGGTGACTTAGTTGTGATTCAGGCTGACAGCGCAGCCATTAATCGCCTGACAACCGGAATGCAATTGGCAGATATACCTGGTAGCGTTGCCTGGTCGCCAGATGGCAGTCAACTGCTCTTTACCTGTGGCTCGCAAGCAACAAATTTATGTCGCGTCGCTATCAATGGTGGCGCTGTTGATAATTTAACCAACAATGGCCCGGACTCTT
>CBDUOF010000521.1:0-3465 GCA_965368765.1 uncultured Anaerolineae bacterium
CGATGACGTCGGTGCTGTCGCTACGCCCCGGGAGGGTGGCGAGGATATTGTAAGGAGACGTGGCCAATCCATTGTAAAAAAGGGGAAACTCCTGAAGTTCGACCTGCAAACGGTCGTTTCCCACGCGCTCAAATTCGTTCACCAGCCACTGTCGGGTGGCGCCAATGCCAAAAGAGGGGTCATCCGTGGCGCTAAAGACGTTGCGGTTGCCAAAGCTTTGCATTGTTTGGACGTAGCCCATGAGCTGCTGCTGGGAAACGAGGTTTACCAGCCCGGCAATCTGTGGATCAATCTGCGGCACAACATCGCTTACGGGATCCAGCACCATTTCGTTAGCCGGGAATTGCGAGATGTCCCAGGGAACGGCCGTTGCCACTGGCGTGGGCACAGGGGGCAAGGTTGGCGCTTCTACCAAACTACACCCGGCCAACCCAATTATCATGATGAGAATGCCAATCAATTTCTTGCGTAACTGCATGCGTCTATTTTCAGGGGAAACAAACATTGCGGCAACTGTTCAGCAAAACCAACGGCAAATTCTAAGATTCCTCGGAGAAGAGCGGAGTGGTTAGCGGCACAATCCAGTCGACGGGCCAGGGTGTACGGGGCTGAGCTGCCAGGTTTACCGTGGGATCGATGAGGAGTTGGGGCGAACGGCCGTTCAATGAAGCCCACACCTGTGCCTGCACGATTACGTCCCCTTGCCCCTGCGCAGCGGCTTCCTCTGCTAAAAAGTGGGCGTACTGCAAAATCATATAGGGACGAGAAGCCATTTTGCTCAGCTGCCGCGCCGTGAGGTGTTCACGGGGATCGACTGTCCAGGAGTGGCCTGCTGAATTTGTCAGCGTAAATCGGCCGTCCGCATCTTTGTCACGCAGCTTCATGTGCCAGGCAAAACGGTGCCCTTGTTCTGTCCAGCTAGCGTTGCCAGGGATGACAAGGTGGCGCAGCGGCAGCAAGATTTGCAGCAGCACGTATGCAGTTAACAAAGCCACTCCCCAGTGCGACAGCGCACTCGTGGCTGGCCTTTTAGACGACTTGTGTCTGACTCCCAATCGCTTTAAGGCATGGCGCGGCCAACTCGGATCAAGAAAGACGGCCGTAGCTGCAATCATGAACCAGGGAAAGATACCGATAGAAAATAGTCGGGCATTCATGAGATGAAAGGTGACAGCGATGGCAATGGCAAACGGCCGTGTTTTTCGCCATAACAGGAGTGGGACGATTAGCAGATCCAGCAGTACCCCGCCGTAAGCAAAACCATAAACCATCCATTTTTCGCTAAAATATTGCCCAATGAGCGGGAAATCGGTGCGGGAAGCCAGCCAGCTTTCCATTGGCTGGGCGCGAAGCCAGTCGCCGTTGAGCTTGGCCAGGCCGCCAAAAAAGTACGGCACACCAATTTGAAAGCGCAGTAGCCACAAGCTCCAGCCGGGCATCCAGTCGGACCGGTGCTTTGGCTGCCGCCGGACGTCCAGCGACCACAGCTGGTTGGCGGGCAAAAAGATCATGATGAAGGCGATGAGACAAACCAGGTAAAAATGATTGAGGTACTGGGCCTGTTCCAGCAAGAAGATGTAGCAGAAACCGACAAAGAAAAGAATAATGCTCTGTCGATACCAGAGTCCCAGCAGAATGAATAGCGCCAACAGAGCCATCACCGCAAAATGAATGTACATGCCGATGCCCGGCCACGGCCGTATCCAGTCAAAGCCGATATAGGTAAAGTGGAACGAAGGCTCAATCCAGTAGCGGCTAATCCAGCCGTGGCTGGCATAGCGCCACATTTCCCACAGCATGATCAGGCCAAACGCGATGCGAAAGTAGGCCAATACAGCAATGTCAACGGGGGATTGAAGCCTATCGCGAACGGCGGCCCATGACGTTTGTCGTGTGGTTTGAATGGATTGTCTTGAGGCGTTCGGTGAGGGGGGCGCTTTCATGGCGATTAGTTTGCCAAATTTTTCACCTTTTGGCTACCCCCTTTGGCAAATTGAAGCTTGAAGAAAGGCACGAATAGAATGGAAACGGGGAACGGCCGTTGTCCTTTCACAATTACCTGTGCGGCTCGCGCGGGGAGCGGCCCGTGAGCCGTGTCATCATCTGGTAGCCCAGCCAGCGGAATGGATCCAGCGGTACAGGCGAATAATCCGCCCCGATGAAAGGCATGCCGCGCCATTGCTCATCGCTGCCACTATAAAGATCTGTGAGGACTTTGCCCGCCATGTTGGCGGCTGTGACACCGTGGCCACTGTAGCCCAGCGCATAAAACACATTGTTGTATTCGCCCCGAACGCCCATAAAGCAGTTGCGCCGTAGGGTAATGGCCAGCGTGCCTGTCCAGCGGAAGGCGCGCGGTAATCGGCCACTGCCAGTGAGATATTGCCCCATCGTTTGCTGCATGTCGGCAAAGGCAAGATTGGCGCTGTCTGGCGTGCCGGGGAAGGCCGTGCGGTTGTTGAACAGGTAGCTGTAGGAGATATTGCTGCCGCCGCCAAACACAACATGCCCCTCGCGGGTGCGCGTCGCATAAGAGATGCGGTTGAGATCGTCCGAAAAGCCTGCTGACCCGTGCCAGCCAATCTGCTTCGCAACATCATCGCTCAACGGTTCGGTGGCGAAGACGTGGGAGTGGAGCGGAAAAAATGCTTTGCGGAAGTAGCCCAACTTGCCGGTGTAGCCGTTGGTGGCCAAAACAATGGCTCTGGCTCTGACTGAGCCGTGCGCTGTGGTGACTTCAACCTCAGGACCTTCTGTGATTTTGACGACGGCCGTATTCTCGTAAATCTTCACCCCCCGCGCCTCCAAAACAGGACGCAGGCCCCGTATAAATTGGACGCCATTGAGCTGCCCCTCGTTGGGGTCAAACAGGCCACCATAAATGCCGCTCAGATTAATTTTTTGGCGTACTTGCGCAGAATCCCAAAACTGTATCGGCACACCGATGCTGTTCAGGTGGGCCACTTCGGCCCGCGCCTCGCTGGCTCGCTGCTCATTGGTGAATACCTCAAAGCAGCCATCCCGCCGATAGCTTACGTCCAGGCCATGCTTTTGGATAATCTGCTCGATGCTGTCGATAGTTTGGTTGGTGGCATGGTAAACGCGGGCTGTCATTGCCTCGCTCATGGGGCCAACGCCATAAACCCAGTTGAGCATCATGCCGCCGTTGCGCCCGCTGGCGCCGTTGGCCAGCGATTTGGCCTCCAGCAGTACGATCCGCTTTTCCGGGTAGCGCTGGCTGAAGTGGTAAGCGGTGGAAATGCCCGTGTACCCGCCACCGATGATGCATAAATCGGCCGTTTCTGCTCCGGTCAGTGCGGCGTTTGGCAGGTAGTGCGGTGTGTAGGATGCCCAAAGAGAATTGTTTTCGTCAATTTCCAACTTTTCCCAGCGCAGCGGGTAGCTCAACCGAGCCGCTGCGCCGGCTGCTTTGAATAAGCCTCGTTCAACTTTTTTTTTCACTGA
>CBDUOF010000522.1:0-3448 GCA_965368765.1 uncultured Anaerolineae bacterium
AAAAATAGTGATTCTCCCGTTTTCCCTGAGTAAACCACTAAGAAATGGCGATTTTTACGTCAAAAGACTTTTTGTGGTTTACCAAATACTGTTAGATTTATACGTCGATATAGACCAAAGAACATCGAAGGTAGACACAAAATTATGAAAAAAGAACGCGTTATTATTATTGGGTCAGGGCCAGCTGGGTTAACGGCCGCTTTATATACGGGCCGAGCCCAGTTAAATCCCCTCGTTATTGCGGGTCCCCAAATTGGTGGCCAAATCGCCATTACACACGAGGTTGAAAATTACCCAGGCTTCTGGTCAGAAGAGAAAACACCCACCGGTCCTGAGCTGGTAGAGGTGATGCAAAAACAGGCTGAACATTTCGGGGCTCGCTTTGAATTTGACGAAGTTGTAGAGGTAGATTTTCAAAAAGGGGCTCCTTTTTATATCAAAACCTATGGCAACGAGTATGAAGCCGATGCCGTTATCGTTACGGCTGGGGCTTCGCCTCGCCATTTAGGCATTCCCGGTGAGGAAGAATTCATAGGACGCGGTGTTAGCTACTGCGGCACCTGCGACGGCTTCTTCTTCCGCGGCAAAGATGTCGTGGTGGTTGGCGGTGGTGATAGTGCCATGGAAGAAGGCATTTTCCTGACGAAGTTTGCCAATAAGGTGGAAGTTGTCCATCGTCGTGACGAACTTCGAGCAGGCACATCTTTGCAAAAGCGTGCCTTTGCCAACGAAAAGATTTCCTTTGTCTGGGATACCGTCATCGAGGAAATTCAGGGCAATGGCGTGGTACAGAGCATACGAACCAAAAACAAAAAGACGGGCGAAACCAAGAACATGGATACCGATGGCGTATTTATCTTTATTGGTCATTTTCCGAATAGTAAATTCCTGGTAGGACAATTGGCAATGGATGAGGAAGGTTACGTCATCACAGATGAACGGTATCGCACCAGCGTACCTGGCATTTATGCTGCTGGCGAGATCCAGGATGCCCATTTCCGTCAAATTGCCACCTCTGTGGGGCAGGGAACCGGCGCAGCCATGGAACTAGAGAAGTGGTTGGCGGCGCAAGAGTAGTCATTGAATTTAGACAACCGTGGCCCTTTTTCGTTAAAGAAGTTTGAAAAGTAACCTGACGCGAGCGGGTTTCAAATGAATGTTTTGTAATTGAGTAATTGGGACATTACCTGATTACTCAATTTTTCTTTATAATCAGCAAACCTTAACGTACATAATAAATACTGCGGACAGGAAGAAAAGCCATGGAACGTTTAAAGAGTTGGATTATGAATCACCCGAATTTAACAGCCTGGTTTGTGCTGGCGCTGGGCATGGTGATTTTGCTGGTGTATGAAGCACAAGATGTAGGATTGCAGGGTAGCCAATGGTTTTGGCTGATAGTTATTACAGTTTTAGTTGCCGGCGCCTGCATTTGGATTATTAGCTGGGGCGATGAGGATGACGATTTAGCAGATGCGCCATCTGTTGGCAACGAATAATGCAGCCACATCCATTTACGTCCCCACCGCCAGTTGTTTCCCTAGAGAAGGTTGAATTAATGCGGCGTGGTATGGCGCATCTCTTTGTAGTGGGAGACACGACGCTGGATGAGCCACACAAGGGATTTGTGCGGTATCGCGGCCGTTTTTTGCAGGACCCGGCTGACTGTTTTGATGAGATACGGGCCCTGTTTGAAGCACAGGGTTTTACGCCCACAATTCGTGATGAGGGCAACGGCCGTATCGCGATTGTGGCCCTCCCGCAGGTTTTCGACCCAGCCGCCTCCGACTGGCGCATCAACTTACTTCTGTTCATTGCCACCGTACTGGCAACCCTCCTCACTGGTTCATTCTACAATGCAGAAACGGCCGATCAAGCGTTCCAACTCTGGCGAGGCTGGCCGTTTAGCTTGAGCATCATGCTCATTTTAGGGGCGCATGAGCTGGGCCACTATTTTGCGGCCCGCTACCACAAGGTTGCCGTCACCTTGCCCTACTTTATTCCGCTGCCTATTATTTCACCTATCGGCACAATGGGTGCGGTTATTCGCATGAAAGCCCCTATTAAAAACAAGCGGGCCTTGTTCGATATTGGCGTAGCTGGCCCACTGGCTGGCCTGATTTTTGCCGTGCCGCTGTTACTATATGGATTGGCGACCTCTCAGACTGGTCCCATTTCCTCTATTGGCCTGTTAGAAGGCAACTCAATCTTGTATTATCTAGCCAAATTTGCCGTTTTTGGTCAGTTTTTGCCCAGCGAAACGGCCGATGTGTACCTAAACCAGGTCGCCTGGGCCGGTTGGGTAGGCTTGCTAGTCACAGCACTCAACCTGATGCCGGTAGGCCAGCTGGATGGGGGACACATCGTTTATTCCTTGATTGGGGAACGTGCCAAGAAGCTGTTCACGCCAGTCATTGCCATTTTAGGAGCATTGACACTCGCATCCTTCTTTATTGACAATACCTTTACTTGGGGAATCTGGGTGTTGCTGCTCTTTTTCTTTGGCCGTGCACATGCAGAGCCCCTGGATGATGTGACCCCGCTAGACGCGCGTCGTCGCTGGTTGGGCATTGCCACACTCATCATATTTGTGTTGATCTTTGTGCCCATTCCCTTCAGAATTCTAGGCTAAACCGATTTGGCACGGTTACCAGAGTTGGTTATAATCCCATTCGCTTTGGCGCCATAGCTCAGTTGGTTAGAGCGAGGGACTCATAAGCCCTAGGTCAGTGGTTCAAATCCACTTGGCGCCACACGATATAAAAAAAGCCGCCCTTCTTCGGGACGGCTTTTTTATTTTCCCACGGATGCATGTCGCTGCGGCACATACCCGTGTGCCAGGGCTGCAACCGTTGAACGCGGTGTCAGGACAACCGCCAGCCCTGCTTTGGGTCGCAGCTTAGCCGAGCCATACCCGTCGGGTGTCCAGGAAAACAGCGCATCATGCCAAACAAGCCAGGATGCGCCCTGGTGCTGAATGAATGTACCGTTAGGTAAGCTGGCAAAATCGGCCGTGAATAGGCGCTTCTGCTTGTTTTTAATGTAGTATGCCTCCGTCAATCGCTCCGCGTGTAGCACCCTGTCTAACTCAGCAGCGCGTATTGAATCGCCAACATTCAAATGCGCATTCCCCGCCAGCCAGGCGTTCCGAAACGACTGTGCTGCCTGTCGCCGACATTCAAAGCAGGGCCGATGCCCAGCCGCCAGGGCAGTTGCTTCATCTAAAAAGAAAAGCTCCGTATAATTGCCGGGTCGCATGATCTGGCGGCGGCGACCTTTGAAGTGAAGCTGACAAATGATCCACGCCTTATGGGCAAATGGCTTCACGATTTCCTGCTGGCTATTGTGCAAAATACCCCGATTCCCCATCAAGTGACCGCGCGCGGTCGTGGCAATGATTTGCCCTTCTGGGGTAACCCGGTTTTGTTTTGGCATGAAAGCTCCTTCA
>CBDUOF010000523.1:0-3436 GCA_965368765.1 uncultured Anaerolineae bacterium
CCAGATCAAAGTGCGCCACAATTTTCTTGGCATACACCGCTGGTTTTGATGTGGCAATGAACAGCTGCAGGCCGCTTTCTAGCAGGGTGCCTAGCAATTGAGGAATTGTGGGGTAAGGGCTGTTTTCATACAACCCAACGGTGCTGAAGCGCTCGCGGAATAGGCGCAATGCCTCTTGCCCCACCTGCGGATCATCGTCCTGCAACAAGGTCGCAAACGATTCTTGCAGTGGCGGGCCAATACACCAGTCAAGGGAGGCGTTGGGAGGATACGGCCGTTCCATTTTATCAAGTGCATACCGAATGGATTTTGTAATGCCCACTTTAGGGTCAGTGAGCGTGCCGTCTAAATCAAATAAAAGTGTTGTAAATTGCATTTAATAATTCCATTAAAAAAGCGGAACACAGAGCTGCACAGAGAATGCGCAGAAGTTCACAGAGATTTTTAAGTTTGATAGACGATTTCCATGGCCCCACAAACCAACCTTGTTCTGGGCTTTTATCTGGCGATTGGGGGGTCGTGTTAGCTTTCGTAATCGACAGCAACGGCCGTCTCCGCCACGTCATGCAGATGATTGACCACGGCAACATGGTGCGGATGCACCTGGTACGCCTCCATGCCCGCTAAATCATCAAATTTTGTGATGAGCACGATGTCGAACGATCGGCTTGTCTGTAAAATATCCTGGCCGACTTCGATGTGGCGCAGCGAAGGCACTTGATCTGCTAGACTGCGCAGCTTGGCGACTGTTTCCTCACGGTTAGCTCCCTCTTTCAGCTTAAACATGACGACATGGGTAAACATTGGCTTGCTCCTTCTTGTCTTTCGGTTGCCTCGATTAGACCGGATGATGTGAAATTGTCAAGGTGTCGCTCCATTTATTTGTCTGGTGGGTATGGATCGTTAGCGCTGGCCAAAAGTGCTATCGTCACGATTAGAAAAAGGTCTATAATCCTCCGTTTTGTAAAATTCTTGTGAGTGTGAATTAACGATGACAACAATGACCCGTGTTTGGGCGAAACGGCCGTTACCCGCCGAACATCGCGCTAACTTTATCCATTTGTATCTTGATATTGCCTGGTATGGTGTGCTTAGCGGCAGTGCCATCGCCTTTATGACGATTTTTGCGGCTCGTCAGGGGGCCACTGGCTTTCAACTGGGCTTGCTCAATGCGGCCCCAGCCATTGTGAACCTGGCTGCTACGCTGCCCGCTGGCCATTGGCTGCAATCCCGCCCGCTGAACCGCTCCGTATTCTGGATGTCTTTATGGCATCGACTGATTTACTTGCCCTGGATATTTTTACCGTTGCTGGGCGGTGCTTCGTTCCAAATTTGGGCGCTTATCGGCCTGGTACTGTTGATGAGCTTGCCCGGTACGGTACTGGCTGTGGGCTTCAATGCGCTGTTTGCTTCAGCCGTTCCACCAGAGTGGCGTAGCCATGTGGCGGGGCGACGCAATGCGCTGCTGGCCGTTTGTTACATGGCTTCGTCGCTAGTTAGCGGCCAGCTTTTGGATCAGCTGCCATTTCCGCTGGGGTACCAGGTGGTGTTTGGCATTGGGCTGCTGG
The DNA here is from genome assembly GCA_965368765.1 of uncultured Anaerolineae bacterium. Classification (GTDB taxonomy): domain Bacteria; phylum Chloroflexota; class Anaerolineae; order Promineifilales; family Promineifilaceae; genus Leptofilum. The sequence goes on from CBDUOF010000523.1 coordinate 1,569, forward strand.
GCGGTTTGATGAGCAGTCTGCATTTGTGGTTTTTACGGCCGTCTCAGACGCAGGGCTATAAGAATGGCAAGAGTTTGGGGGATAGCGCTCGCCCGGGCATGATGCGCTCCGTAGGAGATGGTTCCCGTGCCGGGACGGGGCTACGCTTTTTCACGCGATCTGGTCAGCGCCCGCGACTGCGCTCGCGTGTGCTCAGCGGCCCATTTGGGCCTGTCGTTGGGCTGCTGTTTCTCTTTCATTTAGCACAATATCTGGCAATTCCCATCTTCCCCCTCTACTGGGTTAATCAACTAAACCTCACCAATACCGAAATCAGTTTGGGCAATGCGGTGTTTTATGCCACCGTGTTGCTTGGTTCCACCCAGCTTGCCCGGGTGACGGCGCGATTTCAACACAAGGGGGTACTGTTGCTGGGGATGGTGACGATGAGTTTGTATCCGGCATTAACGGCCGTTACCCAAAACCTGACCCTGTTTCTTATTACCTCTGCCGTGGGCGGATTGTCTTGGTCATGGGCCGGCGGGGCAATTGCCAACTACATCCTGGAGCGCATTCCTGAGGCAGAACGGACATCCCATTTGGCTTGGTACAATTTGGCGCTGAATGCCGCGATTTTGCTGGGTTCCATGCTGGGGCCACTGTTTGCCCAGCAGGTGGGGCTAGCGGCAGCGCTGGGCATCGCTGCCATTTGCCGCTTTGGCGCAGCCCTGGCGCTGCGCAAGTGGGGCTAAACGCTTCGAGCTGAAGATTGGAGTTGAAATCTCCAATCTCCAATCTCCCGTTTTAGGGCAGCACAAACTCCGCCACAATGGGCGCATGGTCAGATTCGGGGAACTTGTCATCCGTACGGAACGCGCCAGACTCGTCGTGCAGCACTTCGTTGTGGATTTCTGTGCCGCGATAGTAGGTGAGCAGCTGCCGCGTGGTTAAAATGTGATCCAGCATCTCTTTGCGGCCCAGATGCAGTAGTGAAAAGCGAGAAGATTCTGGCACGGACTGCTCACAGGGAATCATCACCCGCTCAATGAGACCCGTATTGCCCGTTTCTTCCACCGGCCCCATGATCGCTTGCAGAGAAACCTCGTCTACGTCGTCGTTAAAATCACCACAGGCGACGATGTATTTTGGCTCGCCACTCACGTCCAGCTTGTCGAAGATGTCATCGATGAGAACGCGCATTTCCAGGGCCTGTCCGACGCGCTTCATGGCGGAGAGGAAGCTGCCCTCGGCCCAGCCCGCCATGGTGCGCCAGGTGTAGTTGTTGATTTTTTGACCCGGGACGTTGGACGGCCGTTTGGACTTCAAATGAACATTTAGAACATGAAGGTTGCGACCAGCGCCCAAATCAATGGTCACATATAGAATCGGCCGTTCCCAGCTAATATCCTTGGCTTCCGGGGCGGCTGGATCGGCTGTTACCAGACGGTAGCTGGGCTTTGGGGCAAATTGATGCTTGATTTGCTGTACGTCGCGGATTGGGTAGCGACTGGCGACGACAAGATTTCGCACATCGTAGGCTTCCTCCTTGGCAGTTTTGGTGTGGGCTGTATAAAACCACTCGTACGGCGTTTCGGCCAAAAGCTGGCTGAGCGCATCCAGCTTGCGTGGCTCACCGGGAAACTCTTGACCATGCACTTCCTGAAAGCAAATGACATCAGCCCGCAGCCGCAGCAGTTGGGGGCGCAGCACGGCAATGCGGTCAGACAGGGCAGGGTATTCTCCCGGCTTGTCATCCAAATTCTCCAAATTAAATGTTGCAATGCGTAACGATGTGGTCACAGCAAACTCCTTTTTAGCTGAGCGTGGTCGAGGTGTGCCAGAGTATAGGTCAATCGCAGCTTATGCTCAACCTGTGGTGTAAATAATAA
>CBDUOF010000524.1:0-3421 GCA_965368765.1 uncultured Anaerolineae bacterium
GCCGGATGAAGAGTTGGCTGAACTGCTGCGCCTGACGCTGGAACGCGCTCTCGTCGCTCAGGAAATCCCGGATTACGCTCTGCTGGCCGATCAAAATCCCATTGTGCTTTCGACGGAGAACATCGACTCAACGCTACTGCCAACGCTTAGCGGTGTCGCCCTGGAACCTATGACGCCCGAAGCAATTCAGGCCAAAGCCGATGCGGATGGTGATTTTCCTTATTTGCGCTTTCAGGGATTTACGGCCGTTTCCCAAGACGAAGTCAACGTTTCCCTGGGCAGCGGTTGGGCCATTGCCGCTGATTCCGACATGCTCTACCTGAGCGGTGGCGGCTTCACTATTAACTACACTCGCACCGCCAATGGCTGGACGGGCGAAGTGACGGAGATGTGGATTTCGTAACGTGATGTAACCATCTCTCGGTACCTGCATCTAAATTGAGAGGGTGGCAGGGAAACGGCCGTTTCCCTGCCACCACATCACATTAAACTTTTAGTTACGGAGAGAACTTCACAATGGAAATGATAATCGACTTCCCCGGCGGTGCGCGGGTAGATGCCCACTTTGGCCCCTTCACGGTCCCCACCGATCAACCGTCAGCCAACGGCATGGCTTCAGCCCCAACGCCATTTGCTACTTTTTTGGCCTCGTTTGGTACCTGCGCCGGTATTTATGTGCTGGGCTTCTGCCAACAGCGCGGCATCTCTGCTGAGGGCGTGCGGCTGGTGCAAAGTTTAGAGGTCAACCGAATGACGGGCATGGTGAGCAAAATCAAGCTGGATATTCAACTGCCCCCCGACTTCCCGGCAAAATACAAAACGGCCGTAATTCGTGCCGCCGACCAATGTGCTGTCAAGAAACATTTTGAGCACCCACCCCAATTTGAGATCGAAGCCAATATCGCTGCTGAGTTAGCCACAGCCTGAGCAAATCACCTCTGGAAAAGAGCCAAATTAAGGCAACCCATCGCGGGTTGCCTTTTTTGTTGCCTCAGGATAAAGTGCAGGATATGACGCACCCTGATCCGAAAACGGCCGTTGACCCCCAACATATCGATGAAGCCCAGCTTCTTGCCAGAATTCAGGCCGGTGACAAAGCCGCCTGCGATGAATGCATTGCCCTGCACAGCCCAGCCATCAACCGGCTGCTGCTGCGCCTGCTGGGCAATGAGCAAGATGCCGAAGATGTACTGCAAGAGACCTTCCTCAACGCTTTCCGCGCCATTGATCGCTTTGAAGGACGCTCCAGTTTAAGCACCTGGCTCTACCGTATCGCCTACAACGCCGCCATGATGCGGCTGCGGCGTCCCAACGCGCCCACCGTCTCTGTGGAGGAGACCTTATCCAGCGCTGGCGAACACATTCCCCATCAGCTTTTCGACTGGTGCTGTTTGCCTGAAGAAACGTTTGACAGTGAAGAGGTTCAATCTGAACTGCGCCAGGCAATTTCCGCCATGCCAGAATCGCTGCAAACGGTTTTTATGCTGCGTGAATTGGAGGGAATGAGTACGGATGAAACGGCCGTTACCCTCGACATTTCTACCAGCGCCGCCAAAGTGCGCCTGCACCGCGCCCGCCAATGGCTGCGCAACACCCTCGGCCCCGTTCTAGACCCTGATAACAACGGCCAGCCTTCGCCTACTTGAGGTGTCGGATGCAACATCCTTTTACTTCCGTGATCAAGCTTAAGAAATGGCAGCCATCGCCTGTTCGCGACGCTTTTGGCGCTGCTCCTGACGCAGTTTGGCAATGCGCTCGTCGAATGTGGCATTTTTAAAAATTTGATTTACCTGAACCGCATTAAAGAGTTCCATTAGTTCATTGGTATGGCTGGCGGGACGGCCGTTTGCCAGATTCACAAAGGTAAATTCCACCCAAGCCACTGATTTGATTTGCCGACCGCTTTCATCGAACATGATGCCTTCTACCACTAGCTTACGCTCCGTGGCTAAAATCAGCTGCGTCTGAATGCGCACTGTTTCCATGAGCATGGCGGGCAGCAAAAAGGCAATCTCTGTTTTGCTCACTACCCAGTTGCTGCCAATTTCCTGCCCCACAGCAAAAATATTGAAATCATACTGTGCCTGTAGCTGATCGGTGCGGGCGTTCATAAAGTAATCGACAAAGCGCGCGTTGTTGAGATGGCCAAATGGGTCGCAATCTTGGAAACGGACAACGGCCGTACTTTCTAAAACTTTGGGCAATGCTTTGTTACTCACCATAACTCACTCCTTTTGAGACCGAACGGTCTCTCTTAATTGCAAAAAAAATTCTAGGGGTTTGGCAAGGCTAAACTTTGCAGGTAGCTGGCTAGATGGGCAATGGCGCGATCCACGTAGCTATCATCCTGGTGCAGTTGAGTGAGCATTATAGCTCCCTCAAGCGTGGAAATGAGCAAAGTCGTCAACATCTCCACATCTGTATCTGGTTTGAGCTGTTCGCGCTCAATACCTAACTGCGCAATGCGCCGGATAAAATCTTGCCATTCGATCATCGTTTCCTGCGAATAAGCGAGCAGCTTGGGGTGGGTGTGCCTGGCATGAACGGCCGTATTCACCACCGGGCAGCCCCCCTCCAGAGGTGATCCACCAGGGATCTCCTGAAAAACGCCCACTACCGCCTGCAAACGATCGACCGCATGGTATTTGCCCTTGATCGCCTGGGCAAACGCCTGCCGCATCAAATCGACGGCATACTCATACGCCTGCACCGCCAAATCATCCTTGCTCTTAAAATGATTGTAAATGCCGCCTTTCTCCATGCCCGTCACGGCCATGATGTCGGACATGGACGCCCCATAGTAGCCCCGCTCGTTAAATAGTTGGGCCGCTTTTTGCAGGATGTGCTCTTTGGTTTGCTCGCCTTTGCGCATGGTTCACCTTGTCAAGACCGTTCGGTCTGAAAATGAAGGTTAGCAGGGAAACGGCCGTTTGTCAATTACCATTTGCGTCTTTCAAATTTGAGGGTCTTTAATATTTCGGGGGTGGGGGTCTGGCCTTGTGCCTACCCTGCTTTGAGCAAACACACGGGATTGCCCCTTTATCCCTTCACTTCCCAAAGAGCCAATTGTGTTTAATTCTTGAGACAAGTTGCCCCGCAACCTGAATTCTGGCTACAATGCAGGCATGGATTTGTTTGAACACGGCCGTAAAGCCCAAATTGAAAAAGAGTCCCCCCTGGCCAACCGGCTGCGCCCGCGCACGCTGGATGAATACGTCGGACAAGAACATATTATGGGGCCAGGGCGGCTGCTGCGCCGCGCCATTCAGGCCGATCAGCTCTCGTCGCTCATTTTTTATGGGCCACCGGGGACGGGCAAAACCACCCTGGCGATGGTCATCGCCAACAGCACCCAGAGTCATTTCATTACCATCAACGCCGTCCTTTCCGGCGTGAAAGAGATTCGCGAATCGATTGCCAC
>CBDUOF010000525.1:0-3410 GCA_965368765.1 uncultured Anaerolineae bacterium
GATCATGACAGGTGGCTTTGGCCTGACCAGCATGCTGGTCGATGATTTGGTGGTTGGCGCCGGGGCGGTTGTTAACGCCATTGGCGACGTGGTGAACGAGGATGGTTCCGTATTGGCAGGGGCGCGGCAGCCAGACGGCCGTTGGCTGGTTGATAAAGACCCGTATCGTCAATTCCCAACCTTGCCCCAAACGCCGGTGGGAACCAACACGACCCTGGTTGTGGTTTTCACCAATGCCACCCTCAGCAAGGTTGAGGCGCACCGTCTGGCCCAGCGCGCCCACGATGGATTTGCTATTGCCATCCGTCCCGTTCATACTACCCACGATGGCGACACTGCTTATGCGCTGGCAACATCGCAAGTGGACGCACCCTTTGATAAAATTGCCAATATAGCCGTGCAGGTGGTGGCCGAAGCTATCCGTAATGCGGTGCGAGAGGCCGAATCAGTTGGGCAGCTGCCGGGCCTGGCTTCAGAAGAGTAACGGTGACATTGTTCGCGGGTTTGCTATCTGTTTGTCACTTGGCGAACGGCCGTATACAGCAGAAAATAGAAATCGGTAAGAGGAGAATTTCCAATGGAAGAGAACATGCATTTCAAGAAATATGACAAGGTTGTAACCGTAGACGATCTGATGCTTGGTGACCTTTTGCGCATACACCATAGGCAGGAAGGCGTAAATCCATTGCTGAAACTGTATGCCAGCTATATGGAAATTTGGTCTATTGAATTTGGCGGCCATTGCTACGTGCCCACCGATTTCATTGATGAATATGACGAGGCGAACGGCATTATCTATTTGACCGAAACCTTGAGCACGGTACAGGACGAGACCTGGGATCGTACGCCGAACTTTGTTGCTGGCCGAAAAAGCCGCCGTGAGGAGCTGCCAATTGGCGAAGTTGTCTCAGTTTAAGGGGCGTTGACCGGTTCCCTGTAAAATCTGTCAACCAATCCCTCTACACTCATTCCAGACAAGGTAAAAAGAAATGACAGATATTGTTAGCTTTAATGTGGATGCTTTGGTGCCAAAAGAGATGGCCCTGAAGGCGGAAGCTTCGGGCGTGGCCAAGGCCGCCCTTGGTCCTTTGCGCATGTTTGCTCTGGCTGTTTTGGCAGGAGCCTTTATTGCCCTGGGCGCTATTTTTGCTACCACGGTAACAACAGGAAGTACATTGCCATTTGGTTTAACCAAATTGCTGGCTGGTTTCGTTTTCTGTCTGGGCCTAATTCTGGTGATTGGTGCTGGTGCAGAGTTGTTCACGGGCAACAATTTAATTGTGATGGCCTGGGCCAATGGTAAAGTAAGCACCTGGCAGCTCTTACGCAACTGGGTAATTGTTTATCTGGGTAATTTTGTGGGATCGTTGGCAACGGCCGTCATGATGCTGTGGAGCCAACAATATACCTTTGCCAACGGCGCACTTGGTCAAAACGCGCTCAACATTGCCAATGGAAAAGTAAATCTGGCCTTTGGTCAAGCTATCGTACTAGGCATTTTGTGCAATGCATTGGTTTGTCTGGCTGTCTGGTTGTCCATGGGAGCGCGCAGCACCACAGATAAAATATTGGCCATTATTTTTCCCATTACAGCCTTTGTGGCAGCAGGGTTCGAACATAGCGTGGCCAATATGTATTTTGTGCCCATGGGGCTCTTGGTGAAATCGACCGCATCGGCTGAATTTTGGAACCAGATTGGCACTTCAGCAGCGGCGTTTGAGAGTCTGACCTGGGGTAACTTTCTGCTGCATAACTTACTCCCCGTCACCATCGGCAACATTATTGGCGGCACATTCATGGTGGGGCTGGTTTACTGGTTCATTTATTTGCGTCCCAGCTGGACAGGCGCCCGGCAGTAGTTTGCAGCGAACTGATCACTGGTCAATGACTGCCACGCGCTAAACCCGCAACGGCCGTTTCTTCCTGGCCTGGTTTTAAATAGCGCAGCATCGCCACCAGCAGCACTGCCATGATGCCACCCCAGAAGAGAAATGGGGCGGTTGATCCCAACGCCTCAAATAAGGCGCCGCCAATAACTGGCGCAAGTGCATTGGCACCACTGAAAAACGCCGCCGAAACTCCCAGCATACCCCCCACTTCATTCGAGGCAATTCGCTTGGTGATTAGGCTGTTTATCGCAGGGTGCAGGATACCGCCACCAATGCCAGTGGGTATCATAGCAAGCAGAATCCAGGCCAAACCCAGCCAGCTTTTGTCTGCTTCAGTTGGCAATTCGATAGGGATATCGTTGGCTGCACTTTCTGTCACCAACCCTGACTCCGTCGTGCCATTCAGTTCGGCGGTGAGCGCGGTTTCGTCATACCAGGGCACGGGCTGATGCGGCGTAAAGCCCATCAAGATTAAACCAACAGACATAAGGCCCAATGCGCCAAGAATAAGGCGACGGTCCCCAAATTTTCGGCTCCAGCGGCCAATAAAGCCACCCTGGACTGACACAATAATAATGCCAACAAACACAAAGATGACCGCGTTCCCCGATGCATTTAGCCCCAACCGGTTGAGGGTGAACAGTGCCAAGATTTGCTCAAAGCCACCAAAGGCAATTTGCTGAAGAAACATAAGAATCAGCAGCAATCCAACCGCCGGATGTTTTACGGCCGTTACCAGCGCGCCCAGTCCAATTGATACTTTTTCCCCAATTTTTTGCCGTCGCTCTGCTGTTAAGGTTTCCTTGAACCAGGTTGAAGTCAGGACAATTGAAAAGAGCGAAAAACCAGCCGCCACCAGGGCAGGAACCCGGTAATTATTGTTGCTAAGCGCCAGGGAGACGAAGGCAATAATGGGACCAATGATAAAGCCCAGGCCAAAAGCAGCGCCAATGAGACCCAGCCCTTGCGTTCGGGTTTTTTCTGTGGTGCTGTCGCTAATGGCCGCCTGGGCAGTGGCAATATTTGCCCCGCTAATGCCATCGATGAGGCGCGAGACAAACAGCAACCACAGGGCATTGGCTGATGCCAGAAGCAAAAAGCCAAGGAAAGTGCCAATCTGGCTAACCACCAGGACGGGTTTACGGCCGTATTTATCGGACAATCTACCTAAGATGGGTGCACCCAAAAACTGCATCGTTGGGTAAGCTGCCGCTAACAAGCCAATCACCACCGGCGAGGCGCCAAATGCCGTCGCGTACAGCGGCAGGAGCGGAATAATAATTGTTAGGCCCAACAAATCCACCAACACAATCACAAAAATGGGCAAAATACGCTTAAAATCAAGTTTCTCATCATCCGATGTTTCAGACGCGCTCATACTAGCTCCTTGTCATCAATGTAGTGGGATCATATCTGGAAGAAAAGAGTCGTCAACCCATAAAGGCGGCACTTTTCACGCTGGCCGCAAATCACAGAAAGCTCTTTGAAAAACGAGGCGTGAATTCTCTGTGATTTGCTCAA
>CBDUOF010000526.1:0-3390 GCA_965368765.1 uncultured Anaerolineae bacterium
CAGCGCGAGCCAGAAAGTGGCTGCCCTGGCCTTCATCCAGCACTACTGGACTGCTGTCCTCACCTAATCCGCTGTTGGCCGTGCGTACAATTTCCAGGGCCAGGCTGTGTAGCGTGCGCACGTCGAAGCCCACGGGCGGCAGCCCTTCCGCTTCCAGCCGCTGGCGAATGCGCACTTTAAAGTTGTCCACGCTGGCATTCAGGTAGGTGACAATGAGAATTTGCTGCTGGTTGGGGTCGATACGGCCGTTCCCAATCAATTTCGCTGCGAGTAGAGAGAGGGTAAAGGTCTTTCCGCTCCCTGGGACGGCGCTGATGGCCAGACGGCCGTTTTCGTACTCTAGAATTTTCGCTTGGGCAGGTCGCAACTGGAGATCGCTCATGACGCTATTTTAATAGCTATCAAAATTTTAGCCAGAGCGGTTGTCAGGGGGCGGTTTCCCAACGATTTTGTAAATTACTCAAGGATTCGGCAGGAGATTGACAACAAGCCGAACCGCTGTAAAATAACACATATATGAACATCTATTCATGTATAAAAACGATTAAGGACTTGTAAATTGGACGAATTGGTAGCTTCCCAGCTGGCGGAATTATTTTCGACGTTAGGCGATACGAGCCGTCTTCGCCTTATTGCGTTGCTGTCTGAGCAAGAGATGAATGTAGGAGAATTGGCTGAACGCGTGGGCTTGACCCATTCGGCCGTTTCCCATCAGCTGCGCCATTTGCGTCAAATGCGCCTGGTGCGGGTCCGGAAAGATGGCCGTCATGTTTACTACCAGCTGGATGACAATCACATTAACGATCTGTTCCACTTGGGCTTGGAACACGTGCTGCACGGCTAAAGCAAACGACAGAGCGCAGATTACCGCCTACGTTTGGTAATCAATTATTTTCATAGGAGTAACAGTGGACGAACGAACCATTCAACTAGATATCCCATTATTGCTGCCCGACATAAAAGACGGCCGTGATGCGTGTATTTCTAAATTGGTGCAAGACCTGGAAAATCAGCGTGGCATCCTGAAAGTACATTTGAAGGAAGCTGTCAATACGTCCCAGCTTTGCCTGCATTTTGATCCCAATCTAATCAATTTAACGGCCGTCGAGCGAATCGCGCGGGATGCAGGTAGCTATGTTACGGAACGCTATCGACACGAATCAATTCCCTTTACCGGCATGACTTCAGCCGACGCCGCCCCCTCATTGGCAAATATTTTGAGTAACCTGCCTGGTATGCTGCATGCCAATGTCAACTACGCAGCAGGCTTAGCCTTTGTCGCCTATGACGTCACGCGCCTGGAGCGCGCCACGATTCTCAAATCTTTACAGCAAATGGGGTACAAACCTGTAGTGCCACTCGCTCCCCCGGCAGCTAAACGCATTAAGGCCCCCGACGCTGAGCATGAACATGATCACGGCAGCGCTCCGACCTTTTTGCCCCACTGGTTGCAAGAAAAATGGACATTGTTTCTGGTTGCCCTGGCCGGGCTGTTTTTCCTGGTTGGCTGGGTGGGAGAGACATTTTTTAATCTGCCAGAAACGGCCGTTCTAATCCTTTTCATCCTCGCCTACATTGCCGGTGGCTATGATATTGCCACGCACGCCGTGCCTGGCTTGCTGAAGGGCAAATTTGATACCGATGTTCTGATGTTGGCTGCCGCTGCTGGGGCTGCTTTGCTGGGCGAATGGGCCGAAGGTGCCTTCCTGCTGTTTCTCTTTAGCCTTGGCCATGCGGGAGAACATTATGCGCTAGATCGTGCCCGCAACGCCATCAACGCCCTGGGCGAAATGATGCCGAAAACGGCACGGGTCAAGCAGGGCGACGACATCGTGGTGCGCCCAGTCGAGGAGATTGCCCTCAACGATCTGGTTGTGGTGCGCCCGGGCGACCGCATTCCGGTTGATGGTGATATTGTGCGCGGCAGCAGCACCGTGGACCAGAGCGCCATCACCGGTGAAAGCATGCCGGTTGCCAAGGGAACCGGGGACGCGGTTTTTGCGGGCACGATCAATCAGGGAAATGCCCTGGACATCAAAGTGACCAAGCTGGCGAAGGATAACACCTTGAGCCGCGTCATGCAGATGGTGGCCGAGGCCCAGGAGCAGCAAAGCCCCACGCAGCAGCTCATGGAGCGGTTCACGGCCAAATTTGTGCCTGCGGTGCTCATTTTTGTGGGCTTGGTCATTGTGGTCCCGCCGCTGGTCGGTTGGATGACCTGGCAAGACAGCTTTTACCGCGCGATGCTGCTGCTGGTTGCCGCCTCCCCCTGTGCCCTGGCCCTGGGAACGCCTGCTTCGGTGCTGGCCGGAATTGCCCAGGCTGCGCGCAATGGGGTCTTGATCAAAGGGGGTGTCCACCTGGAAAATTTGGGCAGCCTGGACGTAGTGGCTTTTGACAAAACCGGCACCTTGACCGAAGGAAAGTTCAAGGTGACAAATCTGGTGCCGCTCAATGGCACAGACAGCGATGAACTGCTGCGCACGGCCGCCGCAGTGGAGCAGCAGTCGAACCATCCGCTGGCACTGGCGGTGGTGCAGGCGGCTCAAGAAAAAGGGCTGGAGCTGCCCCTGGCGAATGGGCTGGAAAATATATTGGGACGCGGGGTAAAGAGCGAAGTTGGCGGAGAACCCGTGCTTATTGGCTCGCTCAAGTTGTTTGATAGCGAGAACGGCCGTTCCCCCAACAGCGACATCGTGCAAACAGTGGCCCAACTTGAGCGTGAGGGCAAAACGACGATGATCGTGAACCAGAACGGCCGTTTTCTGGGGATTTTGGCCCTGGCCGACACGCCGCGTCCGGGCGTACAGCAAACCTTGCAAAAGCTGCGCGATCTTGGGATTCAAAAACTGGTCATGCTTACTGGCGACAATGAGGATGTGGCCCAGCAAATTGGGAAGTCTGTGGGCGTCACCGACGTGCGCGCCGAGCTGCTGCCAGAACATAAGCTGACGGCCATCAAGCAGTTGCAGCAGGCATACGGCAATATTGCCATGGCTGGGGACGGGGTCAATGACGCGCCAGCCCTGGCTGCGGCCACGGTGGGCATTGCGATGGGTGGGGCGGGAACGGCCGTTGCTCTGGAAACGGCCGATGTGGCCTTGATGGCCGATGATTTGAGCCGCCTGCCATTTGCGGTGGGGCTTAGCCGCGCCACGCGGGCCATCATTCAGCAGAATCTTATCATTTCGCTGGGGGTCATCGGGCTTTTAATTGTGACCTCAGTTTTGGGGATGGTGGCTCTGAGTGGAGCCGTGGTACTGCATGAAGGCAGCACCATTGTTGTGGTGCTTAATGCCCTGCGGCTGCTTCGCTTCCAGGCAAAATAAGTCCGTTCCTAATTTCCGCAGCGCAAGGGATGGTTGGGACAGAATCAATGAGATTGGAGGC
>CBDUOF010000527.1:0-3388 GCA_965368765.1 uncultured Anaerolineae bacterium
GACATCCCACAATTTCAGGCACTGAACGAGATTCACGCTTTGATTTATGCCCAAATGGAGCAAACGATGCCGCCGCATGTGCAGCTGCTCAATCAGTTGGTGCGCTCTGATTCTGCCGAACAGCAGAACCAGCTGCTCGATGAAAATTCCCAGCTCATTTCGGAAGAGCTAACACAGATGATTGATCAGGTGATGGAGCAAGCAGGGGGGCACGGGCAGGAAGAGTTAAACGGCCGTCTCCAGGCCGTCCGGTCTTTAATTCAGGCGAGGCTGTAAAGGGTTGGGTTATGGGTGGTCGTAATCTGCGAACGGTTTTTTCACGGATGACCGACCACCCGTTACGCGCCAACAGAATAACGGCCACCGCTAATGTGGCTCATTGTCAATACGGAAGCCGTGTCCACGTACCGTGACGATATAATTGTACTCGTCTAATTCCACAAGGCGGTCGCGCAGGCGGCGCACCAGGGCATCGATGGCTTGCTCAGAAACGCCCAGCCCTTCGGTGCCAGGCCAGACCACTTCCACAATATCATCCCGACTGCACACGGCGCCTGCGCCATTGTATAACAGCTCCAGCAGACGAAACTGTGCCAAGGAAAGCGGCGGATTTAACTCTTTGCCATTGATAATAACGGCACGCTGTGCTTCATCAATTTGCAGATTACCTTCCTGGGTGGGTGGCTCGAAAGTGAGCGGAAGCGTGGCATCTGTGCCTACAAAGACCAGCTTGACGCACAAGGCGATAGAGATTTCATCGCCGTCTTGCAGCTGTGTTTGCCCCTCAAACTGAGTGCCGTTGAGGTGAGTGCCGTTGCGACTTCCCAGATCATGCAAAATGTAACGGCCGTTTTCATGCAAAATCTTTACGTGGTGGCGAGATACTTGCCGTTCTGGCAGCACAATTTGGCAATCTGAGCCACGGCCAATCACAAATTCATCATTGTCAATTGTCCAACGCTGGCCAACCAACTGTCCTTCGCGGGCAACTAAAACTGGTTTTTCATTCATGAATATCTTCCCTCAATCGTACATGCTTTGAATAATCGGCAGACTGCACAGATTTCACGGACTGTTTCCTCTGGATGCCTCAACAATCAGGGTGTCCTCTGCGGCGCTTCAGTAAATTCAATAGTTGTTAGGCACAACAACTCCAGTATACAATAAACCTATGTTTGTTACGCTTGAAAGCGGTATTATTTTACGTGAACGTTACAAGCTGACCAATATTGTGGGTCAGGGTGGCATGGGCAGCGTCTATCGGGCGGAAGATTTGCGCTTGCCCGGGCGACTGTGTGCGATCAAAGAAGTTCAGCCAGACCTTAACGCCAATGAGGCCTATCGACAGCAGGCGCACAGTCAATTTTTGCAGGAAGCCACTGTTTTAGCCCAACTTGACCATCCGAGCTTGCCTAAAGTATCTGACTTCTTTTCAGAAAACGGCCGTGATTATTTGGTCATGGACTTTGTGACGGGTCACGATTTGCGCCAGATGCTGCAAGAAAATCAGGGACCATTGGCGGAAGAAGCAATTTTAGCCTGGGCGGGCCAGATTTTTGATGCGCTCGCTTATCTTCATCGGCAAGACCCTCCTGTTTTACACCGAGATATTAAACCTGCCAACATTAAGTTGACGCTGGACCAGCGGATAAAGCTGGTGGATTTTGGGTTGGTTAAGCTGATGGCCACTGACGATGAGCGTACCATTACGGTGGTGCAGGGGCGGGGCACGGCACTGTACACGCCGCTGGAACAGTATGGTGGTGATGTGGGCCACACCGATGTGCGCTCTGATATTTATGCCCTGGGAGCCACGTTTTACCATTTGATGACGGATTTTCCGCCGCCGGATGCCAAAGCGCGCTTTTTAGACCCGGCTTCGCTGCCTTCGCCACGACGCCTGAACCCAGCCGTCTCGCCCCACTTGTCCGATGCGGTGATGTGGGCCATGGAGATGCATCCAGATGAACGGCCGTCTACCATTGAGTCGTTTCGTCAGGTCTTTTTTGGCTTGCTTGCTCGCCCTGGAACAGAGTTGCCCACGCCGGACACGCTGGGCATTGGAGCGGCTTTGCGGGCCAATTGGGTTGCGCTGCTTCTAGCTTTTGGTTTGCTTCTTCTGGCCGTTATTTTGACGATCATGTGACAGGGTTCGGGCTGACTGATTGGTCATTGGTAATGCCGATTGCGAGCCTTCACCTAAAAGAGTTGCTGTGAACTGCCCCAAATGTTCTGCGCAAACATTTCAGATTAAAGACGGCCGTACCCGCGCCGGCAGTCAGCGGTTTCGCTGCAAACAATGCGGCTGCCGCTACACGCCCAACCCGCGCGACCAGGGCTATGACGAAGAAGTGCGCCATCAGGCATTGGCACTTCATTTGGAGGGATTGAGCCTCCGATTAATTGGTCGCTTGCTCATGGTGAACCACCAAACGGTAGCCAATTGGATCAATAGCTATGCCAACTATTTGCCCCCCGATCTTCCGCCCAGCATTTTGGAGATGGCGGCTTTAGACGGCGATCTGGCAGATATTTTAGCGCTGGATGATGAGTAAAAATCTCAACACCACTCAATTAGACAAATGGCCCGGTTCTTTTGACAGAGCCTGAAACGGCCGTTATAGTTCCTCAGCCTCATTTGGAAATTTTATGCAAGTTGGCACTTTTCGCCCGACATAAAAAAGCCACGAGTTTTTTACAAAATGTGCAACCAAAATAAACAATGTCTCTGCCTCATTGTGCCTGCATATAGTGGGTTCCTTGGCTAGAGCATTAAGCAAATCATCTGTGTTTATCAATTCCACAAGGAGATAAAAATGGCAAGTGTAAGTTATCGTCACGTTTATAAGCGATTCGGGGATGTCACCGTTGTTACTGACCTGAACATGGAAATCGAAGACAAAGAGTTTGTGGTTTTTGTTGGACCATCAGGCTGCGGTAAATCAACCAATTTGCGAATGCTCGCGGGATTGGAAGAGATTTCCGAGGGTGAAATTCTCATTGGGGATCGTGTGGTCAATGACGTGCCGCCCAAGGATCGTGACATTGCCATGGTTTTCCAAAGCTATGCCCTTTACCCCCACATGAGCGTTTACGATAATATGGCCTTCGGTTTGAAGCTGCGTAAAACGCCTAAATCAGAAATTGATCGACGCGTTAAAGAAGCGGCCGAAATTTTGGGACTGGGGCAGCTGCTTGATCGTAAGCCAAAAGCATTGTCCGGGGGTCAGCGGCAGCGTGTTGCTGTTGGTCGGGCAATTGTTCGTGAACCATCCGTCTTCCTTATGGACGAACCGCTCTCCAACCTGGATGCCAAGTTACGCGTTACCGCCCGCGCCGAAATCAGCAAGCTGCATAAGCGTTTGGGAACCACCTTCATCTACGTGAC
>CBDUOF010000528.1:0-3369 GCA_965368765.1 uncultured Anaerolineae bacterium
AAAGTCGATAATACGAAAGTCTGTTTTACGGCCGTTTGGCAGCAAGTGATGTTGATCTTCTTCTACCACATCATGATGCCGTGTCCCGCGACCTATCATCTGCCACAGCTTGATGAAGGAATGCACCGGCTTCATGAAGACCAGATTGGTCACTGCTGGCACATCCACACCTGTGTCCAGCATGTCCACTGAAATAGCAATGCGCGGCAACTCCTTCTCAATAAACGGCCGTGTCAACTTTCCTTTGTATTCCGTCTCGTGGGTGATTACTTTGGCCAGGCCAGGCCATTGCGGATACTCTTTTTCAAACACATCTAAAAGGTTGTTGGCGTGTTTTTGGCTCATGGCAAACACAATCGTTTTGCCAATCATCTGCCCCGATTGGTCGGGGTGAGCCACCCGCAAAATTTCATCCCACTGTTTCCGAATGGTATCTTTATTACTGACCTTCTTCTCCAGGTCAGTTCCTTCCCAATTGATGCTGTCTGGATCACGTCCTTCCTGCATAAGTTGGTTCTGCTGTTCTTCGGTCAGTTGGTGCCATTTAATGCCCAACTTTTGAAAGCTGGTTTGTGCCTGATACGGTTCATAAAAATCCACCAAATACTCTTCGTCAACCGCTTCCTCAAACGTGTACAAAAACGTTGGCTTCTCATCGGCATGGTCAAACAAAAGAAAAGTATTGCGATCAATGAAACTGGCTGGAGTTGCTGTCAGCCCAATCATGCGGGCATCAAAATAGGTGAGGATTTCGCCAAACTTGTTGAAGATGGAGCGATGGGCTTCATCAAACACTATCAGATCAAAAAAGCCTGGAGAAAATTGGCGGAACACATTGCTCAATGTCTGCAATGTCACCGTAAACAAGCGGTGAGATTCCTTCTGCTTTTGCACCCGCCCCGAATGAATGCGCACGCTTGGCTCATCCGACAAATGCTTCACAAAGGCTCGCTGCGCCTGGTCGGTGAGATTATCTCTATCCGCCACAAACAGCACCCGCCGCACCTGATTGGTTCGTAAAAAGATGTCTATTAACGACATCGCCACACGGGTTTTGCCGGTGCCTGTAGCCATGACTAGCAGCGCCCGCCGCTGTTGCAGCTGCTCAAACCGCTCGGCTACTGCCCGAATAGCATTGATTTGGTACAGTCGATTGGTGATACTTTCGTTGATAACGGCCGTACTCAAGGGCAGCCGATTTTGGCGTAAATACAAGCGATTTTCTAAATCGATTGGCGTAAAAAAGCCAGAAACTTCCCGCGAATTAGCTTCCCCTATTTGCCAGAATCGAATCTGCTCCCCATCGGTCATAAAGGCAAACGGCCGAAACGTTTGAGAAGGCCATTTGGAAATCTCTTCCACGTAATAGGCTGCTTGTGCCTCCGCTTTGCGCGTACCCTCGTGTAATCGCTTTGCTTCCACCACGGCCAGCACTTCACCCGTATCACGGTAGAGTACATAATCGGCAAAACCTGGTGATAATTCCACATCTTCGCCAGCTTCCCGTCTCTCCCGCAGAATGTTCGCCTGCCGGATGTCTGCTTCATCAACCGGCACCTCAATGCCAACCTGATTCTCATTGGCAACATCCCACCCGGCATGGGCCAATGCTTTATCTATATACAATTTTCTCGTTTGGGCTTCATTGGGTCCAGGCATAAAACGGGTCCACTCCTGCCAAAATGCACGACAATGTTAGTATGATAGCAGAAAGCGCCTTGTTTTGTGTATTAAGATTGGGAAGCGGGGAGGCTGTTAAAATGTCTCTCGATGAACGAGTTCAATCAAGGGAAAATGTCGAGGATTGCACGACGCAGATTCTCTTCTGTTTGGGGGCCGAAAAAGGTTTGTGCAAGACGGCCGTCTTCGCCCAAAATGGCAAAGGATGGATGACCGCGTAGGCCATAATCCTGCATCAACTGCTCGTTTTCTGATTCTGCTGCATTCAATTGCAGCACGGTTAGCTGACCGGCGAATTCTTCTTCTAGCCCATTCACGATGGGCGTCATCGCTTGTCAGGGAGCTCAGTTATCAGTGTAAAACATGATGAATGCTGGACCCTGAATGGTTGGTTCCTCTCCGCTTTCTGGCTCACTTTGTCCGGAACAGGCAGTTAAACCAAAACCAAGTAGAACGGCCGTTATCAACATGAGTTTAACTAATTTCATACGGTTTTACCTTATCGCTGTGATTGTTGAACTAAGATGTCGGCAGGCCAGGTGCTTTGAATGAAGGACAGGACTGCCCCAATTTCATCTTCACTGAGAATATTTTCATAGGCCGGCATAGCGCTGACCCCAGCGTCAGAAGGGAGGCGGGCACCCCCTTTGGCAATCGACTCAATTAAATACGCATTGTTGTGATGCCAGGTATGGCCAGTTTCATCATGGGGCGGCGCTTTAATTAATCCGTCAGGGCTGGGCAAATTCCAGTCTACTTCCCCTTCTAAATTGGGTCCATGGCAGCCACCGCACTGCGTTGCATAAACCTGCTGGCCTAAAGCAATGAGTTGTGGGTCTGCTGGATCGATAGCGTAGGCTGGTTGAGAAGAAAAGGAAGCAATCGAGCCAACCAAAATAAGCAGAACGCCAGTTAGAACCCCGCCCCACAGTATTCGTTGGTTTCTTTTTTCGCGTTGCTGAGTTGCTTTCCTCTCTTGTTTAGAAGTTACTCTTTTCCTAGACATATGCTCCAAATTCCTTTATTGAATGGGTGATCCCACCCCCCCGGTACAGGCTGCACCAGACTCTGGCCCCTGTTGGCGATAGCGGTCAACGAAATCTTCTACTCGGGCATCAGGAAAAGAATCAATAACCAGTTGGCGACTCCAACCAGACATGACAACATCGCCGGCCAAATTGGGATAGGGAGCCATTAAAGTATAGCTTTTGCCGCGAACAAGGTCGCGCAGTGCTTCTATCTGATCTGCTGGCAAGTCCGGGTTGTAAGAAAGCCACACGGCACCATGCTCTAGAGAATGTACAGCCAGCGTGTTATCAACTGGACTGTCATAGATACCACAGTTTTGCCAGCCTGGATTATGACTTCCGCCTATTGGCGGAAGACTGGATTCAGCAAATTCAGCTGCCCTGTCATGAGTACGTGATTGGGTGCCGAAGGTCAAAACCCCTTCCAGTTCAGGCTCTAAAATCCGCAACAATAATAGCCCAATGGCTACGACCAGGACGATACCGAGAGGAACCCAAATAGTCAATAACCGCTTGCGCTTTTGACGTGCCAATTCCAGGCGTCTTTTTTCTTTTTGGCTCATTTTTTGTTTAGGTTGGGCTGTCATGATGTTATCCTAATACTATTTGGCCTGCAATTCTTCACGCAGGGTCGCTTCCCATTGAATTTCTTGAATCTCTT
>CBDUOF010000529.1:0-3357 GCA_965368765.1 uncultured Anaerolineae bacterium
AACAGCTAAAAGCAGGTGCCAGAAAGCGAAAATGGATGAAGTGTCGGCTGAGTCAGCACCTGGATTTGGTCAGCCGGGAACCCTTTGCGTTGGCATGGTCTGTACAAAGGATCTTGGTTTTTTAAGGCATGGGCTGTAGGCGGCTCATCAATATTTGTTCCGCAACGATGATCTCCTTTTCGCGGGCCATTCTGCTGAATTGCGCCTCAATTTGCATGGCGACCAGTTCTTCGATCTGGGCATCGTGCCAGTTTTTGTGCAGATGGGCTCGGAGTGCGGCTAAATCGCTGGCGTAAGTGGCAAAGGTGACAAGTTCCCGCTGGTTCACGCGGAACCAGCCACGCTGGACCGCTTCATCCAAAGCTGCTTCTGCCTGGCCATAGCTGATGTAATCGCTTTCTTCCTGTACCCAGCCAACGAGATGGCGCGCTTCGTCCAGCCGCACGTGGATGGGGGGCGGTTCACCGTTGGGATGGATATCGATAAGACGGCCGTTTCCCACAGTCAACAATCCATGAATCTGCTTTAGAGCATGAACCATGCTCTCTGGGGCCATTCATCACAACGACCAGGAAAGCAGCACCATGTCGAATTTCTGGCCCGGCGGCAACGCTTCCAGGGAGATGGCCTGATAGCTAATCTTGTGCGCCAGCTGCGGGGGCAAGCTGGCCGCAGCTGCGGCAATGCGGGATTCATCCGGGTCGATGGCGGTGATGTGGGCGGCGTGGGGCGCCAGGTGCGTTGTGATCCGGCCGTTGCCACAGCCTATCTCCAGCACCCGCTGGCCGGTTAACTCTCCAGCCAACTCCAGCAATGCTTCAAACTCTCTTTCTTCTGGATCAAGGCGTACTGTCATGTCACTTTGCCCTTGCTTGTCTGATTGGTTAGCCAGAAAATCTGACGGTCGCTCCTAGGGTAAACCGGGTATTGCGCGCCACAAAATTCATGGGGATAGCGTTGATGCGGCCGAAGTTAAAGCGATTCTGTTCCCCGGCGTAACGTAAATGGCTTTCGAGACGGGGCCACAACTTAAGCAGCCGCCCGACGGCGCTGGGCAGCACGACATGCCGCGCTCCAATCAGCCGCAGCTTGATAATTTCGCGGGTCCACTGCCTGGGCAGTAACCGTAGGTGGACGATCCAGGCGGCTTCTTTGGGGGCACAGCGGACATACATCACTTGCTGCCACTCTGGAGGGTAAACGGCCGTATCTGCCACAATGCTAATCTGCCCCTCACCATGAAACAGCGTCACGTTTTGCACAGGATACTGATGGTAGTAGTTGGCGTTGTCCCACAAAATTGTTTTCTTGGCGATTTGAGCATGGGTAATTGCTTCGCGGCGGAAGGCAAAGCGCATGACAAAATCCATGGCCCAGCCATTGGCCAGGGCAGTAAAGGAGACGGCACGCTGAACGGCCGTTGCCTGCACCGTTTCCCCCCAATCCAGCTGCCACTGCCCCTCACGTAAGTTGAGCTGCAGCTGATTGTTGGTGTGGGTACGGTTTGTCTCCTGGCTCACGATGGTCACATCGCTGTCCCAGCCACCAGTCTCCAGGTTGAAAAAGCTGTGGGCGTCCGCCATCTCCAACCCCCAGGGCCGGATCCACTGCTGGCCCCCCCAATTGAGCCGCTGCAAAGAGCCGTGTTGCCCAAATTCTGCGATTAACTGCTCTGCCATTTATGAACTCCGCTTGAAAGGGTGGTGGCAATGAGACGGGGCAGCACGGCAAACGGCCGTCCGCTGCGCTGCCAATAAGCCCATTTAATTCGCCACAAAGCCCGAACATATTGTGTTGGTGTGATTTGCTGCATAAAAAAATTACCGCCATGCACCCGCCGAATGACTAAAGCGTCCAACAGATTGGCCAGTTTGGCCTGGGCAGCGATCCGACAGCACAGATCATAATCCAAGGCGCATGGAAGGGCAGCGTCAAACCCGCCAGCTTGCTGCACCGCCGTCCGTCGGTACATAACGGCGCTATGCACAAATGGATAGCCCGTATAGAGACGTTGGCGCAGGCTGATATCATCCAACGGGAAGTGGCGTGGCGCTTGCTGGCCGTCTGGCGTTTGCCAGAGGGCGGCACTCCCGACCAATCCAACGGCGGGCTGCTCGGCCAAAAATGCCGCTTGTTGGGCCAGTCGCCCCGGCAGCATCACGTCGTCGGCGTCCAAATTGGCAATGAACGGGGCGGTGGCGGCCTGGATGGCAAGGTTGAGGGCATTGGCGCGACCGACGCGTCCGGGCTGCAAAATGGCTAAACGCGGGTCGGTAAGCGTTTGTAGATAAGCGGCCGTTTCATCCGTAGAGCCATCATCGACAATAATGTACTGTAGGGAAACGGCCGTTTGTTCCAGAACGCTTTCCACAGCTTCTTGCAGCAGTGGAAGTCCATTAAACGTCGTAGTAATGACAGAAACTTGATGCAAAAACCAACCCCTTGCTTGGTATTGTTTTTAAGGCCGATGCAGCAACTGTTTGAACAGATCGATACTTCTCTGTAGTTGCGCCCGCTCGAAAAGAAGCAATGTTACAAAATAGAAGATGGGTACGCTGATTGCTTTTTGTAGGAGGGTAACAGCGGGATGGGCCGTTGGCAACCACTGCAACAGCAGCAGGGTCGCTGATAAGGCGACAGCCACTGCCAGCAGCGGCACGGCAAGCATCTGACGCAGCGAAAAATCAACAAAGTGGCGCAGGCGCGGCAGGATGAGCACAAGGCCTAACAGCAGCATCAAATCTGCCATCACCGCGACGCCTTCAATGCCATATGTCTGGCTGGCGACAATAACGGCCGGCACAAAAAAGAGCATTTGCCAGAGCTGGGTTTTGGCCAGGGTTTGAGGTTCACCAACGGCCGTTACCAGCTGCGTCACCAGCAGCATGAGCGGATCGAACAAGGTGTAAATGAGCATGAGCTGGAAGGTGAGCTGCATCGGCAGCCACTTGCTACCCAGAAATAGCTGAATAAATTCTGGGGCGACGAGCACAAACAGGCTGGCAAACAGGAATCCACTCCGTACCAAAAGGCTCGCCACCCTAAAAAAGGCCTGAGAAAGCTGCTGGCGGTCATCTTGAAGTTTGGCAAAGGCGGGGAAGAAGACGTTGCTGATGGGCTCGCCCACCACGGCGCGCGGGTAGCGGGCAAATTCGTATGATTTGGCATAAAAACCCAGGGCACCACTGCCCAAAAATGAGCCAATCCAAAAGTCGTCGAAGGTGTCCAGGAGCAGGGCGATGTTTTGGGTAACAAACTGAAACTTACCAAACTGAAAGTAATACCGCACTGCCTCCCGTGTCGTTGTCATGCTGGGCGACCACGGCCGTTTTAGCAGCCAAAGTCCTACAAAATCAA
>CBDUOF010000530.1:0-3331 GCA_965368765.1 uncultured Anaerolineae bacterium
CTGAATTTGTTAGCCATGGCGCATGTGGGATTGGGAAACGGCCGTCTGTACGTGGGCTCGTGGAGTGAATGGAGCAGTGACCCGGCCCGGCCAATTGCTGTAGGTGAGTGAAAGTAAAAGAGCAAAAAGAGAGTCGTTACTTATCACATTTTACTTATCACTAATCACTAATTACTTATTACGTCTCACTAATTCCCGGAAGGCTCATCATCTCCCCGAGCCAACTCCATCGTCCCAATGGTGCGGGCCACATTTTCAATCGCCACGCGCTGCTTGCGATATAAATCTGATTCGCTCATGGCCAGGCGCCGCGCCACGTCCCGCACCCGCTGACCCTGCACAAATTTTAGCTCCAAAATGTTGTACAAAATCCAGCCTGCGGTGGTCATGTTGCGCTCTCCTTCCGGCTTTTGCAGCTCAATGGCGTTGTTAAGAATCGCCCGCAATGCTTTGGTTGGATTGTTTTCGTGGGCCGCCATCGCTTCTTGCACAATTTGCAGCCGCATCAGAGGGCTGGTTGTCAGTTTCGGCCCGCCCCAATAATGGGTCAGGGCATCGCGCACCATGGTGTTGAACTCGGGATCGTGAACCACAGCGGCCGTTTCGGCATCCTGGGCAAAGACAGGCAGACCCCCGTAAGTTGCCTCGCTGCGTCGCTGCTGGATGGCGGTAATCTGGGGCAGCAAGCCTTCAACGGTGGCAAACACCTCCTGCTGCAAAATGCGATCCTCTAGAGCAGAAGACGCCTGCAGCAGCAGCTTGTTGAAAATCTCCTCTTCGTTTTCGCTGAGGTCTGGCTGTTCGCTGCGGGCGCGGATGCCTAAGATGCCCAAAACCACATCCTCTTGCCGGCTGTGCAACGGCCGTATCCAATAGTTCCGCCAGACAAAGAAATCGCCAACGGTCTCCAATGCCTCACCGGGGCCATTGCTGCCATTCTCATTTGCCTGGGCCAACCGTCGCCAATCAGCATCCTGTAAAATTTCGCCAGATTCCGCCAGAGGGCCCACAACCGCTTCTAGCTTAGGGCCATCCGGCGTGATGGCCGCGACAAACGAGGTGGGCGTGCGTAACGCTTCGCACGTTGCCGCCAGAATGCTCTCTAAAAATTGCTGCAGGTCGCGGGTTGTTAACAGTCGTTCGCTTAACCGTTGGATGGTGCGTACATCGGGATCATTATTGAGTTGGAAGAGGCGTTCTAACGGCCGTTTATAAGCATGAATCACCCACTCCACCAGCATCACAGTTGCTACCAGGCTGAAGCCCAGGGCTGTTTCAGCCGGCAGGCCCAGCACCGGGCTGTTGCGGCTGACCAATACATACACCAGCAGCACAATGCTGCCCGCCATCGGCACCCGAGCCATAAATTTGAACAGCCGTACCCGCACCACGCGGTCTGGCGACGCGGTGCCAAAATAGGCTAGGTGCGCTGTCAAAATGCCAAACATCAGCCCCACCACCAGATTGCCTAAAATAATGATCGGCCACAACCACAGAGGAATGATTTCCTGCCCTTCGCTGCCAATGATAAGCAGATAAGGGAAGACGCCCAGCGGCGCGGCCAGATAGGTGACCAGCGTAGAAGTCATGCGCTGCCGAGTGGTGCGGGTAATGCAGCGCTGCCGGGCACGCCAAACGTTGTAAATGCTAAAACTCGTTACGAGCCAAAAATAGGCGGCAAAAAATGGGAAGAGCGGCCCCGCCTCCAGATGAGGGATGCGAGTCAGCGGGTTAGGGATAGGATTGGTTACCACCGAATCGCTGAATAGGGCCAATCCCAGGAAGATGAACCCACTCAGGTAACCAATGGGAACCAAATAGCGGCGGCGAATGGGCAATGCCCCGGTGGTGGATAGGAGTGCATCTGAAAGATGGAATTGTGCAGCGGGCACCAGCGCAATCCCCAACCACTGAAAGCGCAAAAACCCTTCAATAGAAGCCGAAACGATGGTGCGGCTTACCATGAGTTCAGCCAGGTAAGCAATCACCACAAAGATGATTAAGGCACAGAAGGCACGCATCACCGGGTCTTTGAGGCTTCGACCCAGGTTGTACAGCACAACGGCCGAGCCAAAAATGACGATAACGGCCTCTAAAATATCGTTGAGCAGCGCCAAAAAATCAGGAAGTTGTTCTATCATACAAGTGAATGCTCTGATAACTCATTAGCTGTTACGTTCGCGACGGCAGCCTCTACTTGCCTCGCCAAAGCGATTGCTTGGTAAAGGCGGTCAGGCAGGCGTCGGTGACGGTGGTAAATCCAGCGAAGGCGGGTTGTTCCAATCCGCTTCGGTCGAATTTTCACTGTCGCTGGGCACTTCTGGGGCTGGAGGCTTGCCAGATGAAGAAGACGGCAATTCAGCCCCTTCAACCAGCGCTACAAATTCGGCCGCATCCAGCGTTTCGCGATCGAGCAGCTCCTGGGCCACTTTGTCCAATTCTGCCCGATGAGTGGTTAGGATTTCCGTCGCTTGCGCATACTGATCATCGATAATCTGGCGTACCTCCAGATCGATTTTTTCAGCGATGGCGTCTGAATAGTCTCGCTGTTCAGAGATTTCCCTACCTAAAAAGACCATTTCCTGCTTTTGACCATAGACGCGGGGACCCAATTCATCGCTCATGCCCAGTTGGGTTACCATGGAGCGCGCAATTTGGGTCACGCGCTGCAAATCATTGCTGGCACCAGACGTGATTTCGCCAAAGACAATCTCCTCGGCAACGCGCCCACCCAACATGCTGGCAATTTGTGCCAGAAGATGGGTTTTGTTTGGCAGCAAGGCATCATCTTCCAAATACCAGGTAAGGCCGAGCCCCATGCCGCGCGGCACAATTGTTACTTTGCGCAAGGGCAGGGCCGCCGGTAGAAAATGGCTCACCAGTGCATGGCCCGCTTCATGGAAAGCAATAATCTCACGCTCAGCC
This sequence comes from uncultured Anaerolineae bacterium, assembly GCA_965368765.1. Classification (GTDB taxonomy): domain Bacteria; phylum Chloroflexota; class Anaerolineae; order Promineifilales; family Promineifilaceae; genus Leptofilum. The sequence goes on from CBDUOF010000530.1 coordinate 2,926, forward strand.
GGGGTAATAATGCGGCTCTTCCGCTCCGGACCCAGCTGAACTCGCTCAATCGCTTCGTGAAATTCTGCCATGCTAATGCTTTTTTTGTTGCGACGCGCGGCGAGCAGGGCAGACTCATTGACCGTGTTTTCGATGTCGGCCCCTACGAAACCGGGCGTGGCGCGCGCCAAAACCGTGACATTGACGTCGGAAGCGATGGGTTTGCCGCGAATATGGACTTTGAAAATTGCTTCTCGTCCTTTGTAATCCGGGCGATCGATCACCACGCGGCGATCAAAGCGGCCTGGCCGCATCAGGGCGGGATCCAGGATATCTGGCCGGTTGGTGGCTGCCAAAATGATGACATGGGTGTCAGTGCCGAAGCCGTCCATTTCCACCAGAATTTGGTTCAGGGTTTGTTCGCGTT
>CBDUOF010000531.1:0-3329 GCA_965368765.1 uncultured Anaerolineae bacterium
GGCCGTTTCCTTGGCTGGGGCATTTTGGGCATTTTTGCCTTCTTCTTCAAATTCTTCTTCTTCCTGCTGTTGCTAAAAATTGTCTTCCGGCTGCTTTTCGGTCGCCGCTGGCGGCATCGTGGTGGCCCGTGGGGGCATCACCACAAGCATTGGCAGGGGCATCACGACCGCCCGGGCAAAGAAAAAAGCCCCAAATGGATGGATGACAGCGATGATGATGAACCAATTATGACTGTGTAGCCAATGGTAGGGAGCGGGTCTCAGGCCCGCCCTCTACTTGGCCAAATGTAGATCAAAAAAATCGGCCGTGCGCCGCATCATCGTTGTCCAGTCGGCTCCGTCAAAGAAATGCCCTTGTTCAGGATAGATGAATAGCGTGCTTTCTTTGCCGGCAGCTTGCAGGGCCGCATGTAGTGCGGGTGCCCACTCCGGCGGTGTTTGTTCTACCTCGGCCCCATCGCCTAGGCCAATGTGAATTTGCACCGGCACAGACACATCGTCCAGGTGATAGATTGGCGCAATTTGTTGCAGCATTTCGGGACTGCTGGCCGCAGCGAGGTAGGCATCCTGAATTTCAGCAGGTAAATCTGCTGGAATGACTTCACCCGGGTTGCATTCAACCAGTTCTGTTTGGCCGGGCAAACAACCGGGCCCCCAGCGGGCGATGAGGTCGGCGTCGTTAGCGGAGTTGGGGGCATGTAAAACGGCCGCTTTCACCTCATCTGTCACCAGCAAAACTTTGGTAGTAATGCCGCCGCCCATGCTGTGGCCCCACATCCCAATCCGGCTGGCGTCTGCCTGGGGTATTGAAGGCAAGGAGGCGATGAGATTCATCACATCAGCCACCAGACCCGTATGGAAAAAGCTGGCACCACTATCAGAGTTGCCCCAGCTGCGGAAATCAGGGGCAATGGTGAGGTAACCTCGGTAGTTCAGGTATTCCGCCTGCTGCCAGGTGCCTGCTCCTGAAAAATAAGTCGCACGTTCATGATAGCCGTGGTTCAGGATGATGACGGGGAATGGTCCTTCCCCTTTAGGTATTTGCAGAATGCCGCTGATGGTTAAGCCATCGCTGGGATAGGTGATGGCGTACTTGTCAAAATATGCTTCATCTGCCATCCAGGAATCTACCTCAATGGTGCCGCCGGGATAGTCTCGCTGGCGCAGCCCAGCAATGGTATAGGCGGCCATGGGATGAGGTGTCGAAGTTGGCAAGGGTTGGGGCGTCACCGTGATGGCGGCGGGGCTTGTTGGCGTACTGGTCACCGTCATAACGACCGTGATAGCCACGCCTGGTTTTTGTGTGGCGGCGTTGGTGGGCAGAATGCTAAGGGCGGGTGCGTTGGCTGTGGGGGTAACGGCCGTTTCACAACAGGCTAAAAAAACGAGGGCAATAAACAACCCCGCAACGAGGCAAATACGTAAATTTAGTGACATAGGCAGATGGTAACGCCAAATCAGGCGGGCGTAAAATAAGGAAGCATTATGATGACCGAAATAAGACAGCAAAAACAAGGCGGGGTAAAGGTGATGGTGAAACCGCCGCAGCTCTTTTTAATCACGATTGTGGTGGGGTTGCTGCTTCACCTGTTGTGGCCCCTTTCTTTTACTGGCGGTGTGGGCACAACGTTGCTGGGCCTTAGCCTCCTCAGTGGCAGCACGGGTCTGATGTTTTGGGCGGATGGCACCTTTAAGCGGTGGGATACGGCCGTAAATCCCGACCACAGCACAACGAAATTGGTCCAAACGGGGCCATACCGCTTCAGCCGCAACCCAATGTACCTCGCCTTTGTCCTCATTCAGCTGGGCATTGGTCTGGCAGTGGGTAGCTGGTGGCTGTTCCTTACCTTGCTGCCCGCCTGGATCATTTTGCGCTGGGGCGTCATTGCTCGGGAAGAGCGCTATTTAGCAGCCCTGTTTGGCGAACAGTTTCAGGCATACAAAACGGCCGTTCGCCGCTGGCTTTAATGTGAAGAAACCAAGCAAAGATTGTCCCGATTTTTAGCATAGGCGAAAGAAAATCTGGGCAATCTGCGGATAAACCGCTCTGAATTTGGCAGATTGATACTTTTCCGACACACTTAAATTATGAATGAACGTATCCTAGTAGTTGATGATGAACCCAAAATCGTGAAGCTGGCGCGCGATTATTTGGAGCGCAGCGGCTTTGCGGTTCTGACGGCTGGCGATGGCCGCTCTGCTCTGAGCATGGCCCGCAGCGAAAAACCAGACATGATTGTGCTCGATTTGAGTCTGCCAGAGCTTGACGGGCTGGACGTGTGCCGTACCTTGCGGCGGGAATCCGACGTGCCCATCATCATGCTTACTGCCCGCATCGACGAAACCGACCGACTCATTGGCCTGGAGCTTGGGGCAGATGATTACATCACCAAGCCATTTTCGCCCCGTGAACTGGTCGCCCGGGTACGCGCTGTGCTGCGTCGGGTGCGGGGTGGGATGGTGCCAACGGAATTCATTCAGGCTGGCGATATTGAAATAGACCTTAACGGCCACAACGTGAGCCGGGCTGGTGAAACGGTGCAGCTCACCCGCATTGAGTTCAATCTGCTTGCCATTTTGGCGCAGCATCCCGGGCAAACCATGAGCCGTGAGCAGTTGCTGGATAGGCTGCATGGCTTCTCTCAAGACAGCTATGAACGCAGTATCGATGCCCATGTCAAAAATCTGCGGCGTAAATTGGAGCCAGACCCTTCAGACCCGATCTATATCCTTACTGTTTATGGCATCGGCTACAAATTTAATGAAGAGGCGAGGCTATGAATCCTGAAGAGCCGAAGTCTGAGTCAGTAGACCGATGGGAACGGCCGTTCTGGGACGATCCGTCCCATTGGCAGGGTAGGCCGCATGGGCTAAAAGGCCCGCGCAGATTTTTCCGCTTTCTTCTCTTTTTTGGCTTTATGGTGCTGCTGGTGGCTGGCGGCATGACTCTTTTGGCTTTGTTGATCACGCGGCAGGTGGGGGGCGGTTCAGGTGCGGCCGTACTTGTTTGGGTGGGCGGCTGCGGGCTGGCACTGGCGCTGCCGCTGCTGGCGGTGACGCTGGCTTTTCGCACCTTTCGCCTTGTGGCAAACCCGCTGGCGGCGGTTATGGACGCCGCCGACGCCGTGGCCGAGGGGGATTTGAGCGTGCGCGTGCCGGAGTTTAAAGGAGGGAATGACTTTACCCGCCTGGCAAACTCGTTTAATAACATGACGGAAGAACTGCAGCGGGCCGACCAGCAGCGGCGCAACCTTACCGCCGACGTGGCTCACGAGCTGCGCACCTCGCTGCATATCATCCAGGGCAATTTGGAAGGTGTGCTGGATGGC
>CBDUOF010000532.1:0-3323 GCA_965368765.1 uncultured Anaerolineae bacterium
GCAAACGTCTGGTTAATTCCCAGCACTACCAGGCCATCTATGTTATGTAGCTCATAAACCCGCTGAAGAGCGGGCATCTCTTCGCGGCAAGGGACACACCAGCTTGCCCAAAAGTTCAAGATCACCGGACTGCCTGTGTATTCCGTGAGGGTGACCAGGTTTGTCCTGTCTTTCAGGTCAGGCAAGGTAAAGTCTGGCACCTTTGCCCCAATCGTCAACGGCGGCAGAGGCGGCGATGTTGGCTGAATGGGAACGGTCGTAGCCGCACTTACCCTATTACTATCAAAAGCAACTTCGCTGACGGCCGTTGCCGTTACCTCTTGCTGTTCAGCACCCCGCATATCAAGAATTTGCCACCACCCATTTAGTGCTCCCGCTAAAAAGAAACTGACTAACAGTATGATGAAAATACCAACACTGCGCCAAGCGGTTGTTTTCTTTTTGCGGGGAGAATAATCAGGCCAATACATAATCTCCTCTGTTTCGCGCATCAAAACCCCATTCTAACGGCAATGGGAACAGTCGGTTATAGGCCATTTAAACAAGGGCAAACAAGCCAAATGGCCTATACACAGGCGCGATATTTTGCGCTGTCCTGCTCTATCGACATTACGGTATAGTGAGAGAAAGTTTGGAGGCAAACAGTGACACAGTTATTGGTATTGAACAACTCTACCCATTTTGTTATTGGCTGGCTAACCAACCTGCTACAAGAGGCGGGGCTACAATTGTCTCCATCCTTCAACTTCCGCACGGCGCTGCCTGAGGGTATTTCCTGTAACTGCTCGCATCATTTCGATAACTGTGACTGTGATCTGACGGTACTTTTGGTTTACGGTTCTGAGTCTCAACCGGTCACATTGTTAGCACATAGTCACAATGGCCGTACCTGGTTATCGTTGGTTGATGACGGCGAAGAACGGCCATCATCTGATCTTAGTCTGCAAATTAAATCAGCATTGGCAGTTCCTCAACTATAAAAGAAAAACGGCCGCTAATAAAGCTTAACGGCCGTTTAATATTTCCCCCTTTACCGTTTAGGGAGCCTGTACCACCAACGTTCCTGCCATTCCCGCTTCCTTATGACCCGCCACCGTACAAAAATACGTATATTCACCTGGTTCTGACGGGGTAAATTCAATCGTATTGCTGCCATTCATAGGAGCAGCAACGTGGATTTCAGGCTCCTCCTCCATGCTGCTCATATCATGGCCAGGCATCTCATCCGCCACTTCATCAACCCTTACATCACCCGCAACAGGCATTTCCATAATGCTAAAGTCATGTTCCAGGGCTCCTTCATTATTTAATGTCAACCTGACTGGTTGCCCAGCCATGACCTCCAAACGCGTTACATCGAAGGCAATGTCAGTGGCAGTCAGACCAAGTGAAACTGGGGGCACAGGGGTTGGATCCTCCGCTCCGCAAGCAGTCAAGAATGCCAAAACAGTTATCAGTAAAACAACAGCTAATCTCTTCACTAGATCTTTCTCCTTGCATTGCATGCAAATGTGTTGCCAAAGAAGCTAAGCATCCATTTTAATTCAGTTAAGCTGACAAGCAGTGCGCTGTTTAGCGCAACTGGGACAAGCCAAATGGCTTATGGATCGGAAGAGGGCAAAATATTTGCGGCCAGTTCTAAAACAGTTTCTGGTTGGTCCGGATCGTTCGTAGCAATAAACACCTGGCGGATCAGCTCTCCTGTAAGGTCTGGGCCATGCGCGCCCGAGTCAAATTCAACCGTTAGCCTACCACCGCTGCCCGGAGAAATGGTCATCGGTTCAATGGTGGCCTGGGTGCAACCACATGAGGTTGACACGGCTTCAATAACCAAATCTGCCCGACCTTTGTTTTCAATACTTATTTCACGAATGATTACTTCTCCGTTGATCACATCACCAAAATCCAGGTTACCTTCGGCCACAAAGATTTTTGGCTGACCGCCGCAGGCGCTTAGCCAAAAAGCCAATGCTGCAACCGCCACTATCCACCAATATTTCTTCATTTATGATTCTCCAGTTTCAACTTTTTCCGTGGGCGGCCCAAAACGCGCATAGTCCGCTTCGATTTGGGCATAGATATCTGAGGTGCTTTTATCCTCATCCAACATGCGCATCGTGTCCAGGGTAATATCGTTACAGATGGAACAAAATTCTGCATGTTCATCAAATTGGGTTACACCCGTTTCATCAACACCAGAGACGTAACAGTCGTAAAGGGAGGTATGCCCCAACCCGACACAGCCACAGTAACAGGGGATGGCGTCGGTTAGCTCAAAATTAGCTGTCGAAAATTGATAGCTCTCACGAATTTTCCCTCCTGAATCCTGTATTCGATCCGGCATATCTTCCAGGGGAGCCATGGGGTGGTTATGCCTAACGGCCGTGTCCTTACTCCCGCAGCCAGCCAGCCCCGGCCCCACCAGAAACGCCAAAACAATTATTACAGAAATTATTCGTTTGCTTTTCATAAACTCATCCAAATTTTGTGTCGGCATGTCGCCATAGGCTCACGATTATGTACTGCAAGAGCTGCCACCACCTTGGGGCTGGTCCAGAAGATCATTTGCGGCCAGCCACTGGCGCACCTGACAGTAGCCACTACCGGAAAAGACTTCAGGGCCAGTAACCATGCGCGGATCCACGTCGACATAGTCAAAATTCATGGTGGCTTTAAAGAAAACGGCCGTTTCCACCACCTGCTGTGGGAACCAAAAACTATTCACTGCTTTGGCCGCAGTAAACATTTCGTCCACCGACGCATCCTGGCTGGCCAGCAGCTCCAACAAACCCAGCATCGCCATGCCGTGGTTACAATCGGCAAAAGCGGTATGGTTATTGCAGCAGGGTCGGTAGACATTGAAGGCAACTTCTTCCAGCCGTGCTTGCTGCTCCGGCGTGAGCGTAATCAGCGGCTGGCTGGCATACAGCTCAGTGGCCGGGTGGCGGCCCAACTTCCAGCCGCCGGTCGAGGAAAAACGGCCGATGTTTCCTTCACTGGCTTGCATCAGCGGACCTTCGGTTAGAATGGGGTTCTGGTTCACCAGCCCGAAAGCCCAGAAAAAGTTGAGCACAAATCGAGCGTTTTGATAGTCGATAAAAATGGGTTCGTCGCTTGCTATGTTGAAAAGCGCCTGCTGGGCAGTCGTTAACGGCCGTCCCCCTTCGGCGTAAAGTTTAACAAAGCGCTCGGCGTCAATGGCTCCGACGGCCCCTAGCTGGGGGCCGATATCCGCCCAGCTAATAGGCAGTTGCTGCTGCTCCGGCAAGCGGATTTCGATAGGGGTGTCTGCTGTCGCTGCGGGTTGAACAGGTCCGACACCC
>CBDUOF010000533.1:0-3317 GCA_965368765.1 uncultured Anaerolineae bacterium
TTTGGACATAGGGGCTGCTTTGGGTTTGGCGGGCTCCGGTTTGGTTGGCTGTTCTACCCGTGGCAGCACGGCCCCGCAGTTGATGCAATGCTGCGCTGTCCCTGAATTGAGGCTGCCGCAATGGGTACAGGCCACGTCTGGCACAGCTTTGTTTTGATGCGCCCCGACCACCTTGCCGGAGGCTCTCGCCTGCGCCTCGCTGAGGTCGGCCAGACATTGGCTGCACTGAACGGCCGTTGCCGAATTACGCGTGCCGCAAAACGGACAATGAATGTCGGCCCCAGCCTTCGCCTGGGCAATGATCCTTTCGTCAGCAATGAGCGTTTCCTGGGCAACCTGCTCAAATTCCACGTCTGCTGGCTGGGCAGCCCCACAGCTGCGACAAATCTTGTCTATTCCCTTGTTGCGGGTGCCGCAGGCAGGGCATTCCCACTCCAGATGAACATAGCCAACAGTTTTCTTGGTCATTGCACGCTCCCGTTATGTGTGCGAATTGTTCTTGGAAAGTCTAAAAGATTGTAGCGCAGGCATTGGTAGGATTCAATTAGTATTTATTGAAGATATTTTAGGCTCGCAGCTTGATTGACGTATAAGATTGTGCTAAAATGCACGTCAACGAGGTAATGTATGACTATTCAGGATAAAACAAAATTAACGCTTCGGTTGAACAAGCGGCTCATTGAGCAAGCGAAACAGTATGCGGCCAAACACAATTTATCTGTTTCTCAGCTTGTAGAAACCTATTTTCTTAACTTAAAAGAGGCTGATACAGAACATACCGCACTCGTGCAGCAGCTAACGGGTATCTTGCCAGAATCGCTTGAAGTAGAACAAGTCTACGGGGAATATTTGGCAGACAAGTATGGTGAATAAACCTGCAATTCTCGTCGATTTAAATGTGATTTTGGATGTGATTCAGTTTCGTCAACCGTTCTATAATGAATCGGCGCGTGTTCTGGATGCGGTTGTGCGTAAGGAAGTGGTTGGCTGGATCGCCGCCCACAGTGTTTCAACATTATTTTACGTGATTACCCGCCAACGGAATCGTGAAACGGCCGTATCCGCCATCACCAGCTTGCTCGATGCATTCACCGTTGCCACAGTGGATGATTCAGTCATTCGCAAAGCCATTGTCTGGGGTTGGGCCGATTTTGAGGACGCCGTGCAAATGGCTGCAGCGGCAAGTACAGGGGTAGATTATCTCATTACCCGCAGTTTACGCGATTTCAAAACAGGCATTTTGCCAGTTGTACAGCCAGCTGCGTTTCTTACACTGCTTAATCAATGAGTTGATTGGTTTTCGAGCTATTGTTCCATTTCCTGCACCATTCAAAACGCCTGGCGAACTAATTGCAGCCCCAAAGTGTCAATACGACATCCTACATTACCTAGCCAACCCCCAAACGGACGAACAAAGTGGCACGTTCAGGAGAACGGCCACAGCCTAAGGGAAGACCTGTCCACTACGGTGGATATCGTTTCCGCAAGGGCGAGAATCCACCCAATTTAGCCAAGATGGATGCCTGCCTACGCAGAGCCTGCCCCCGCGAAGGCGTGGGGCATGACAATCTATTTTTTGCTCAAGCAGCCAGCTCCTTCTGGGCGATTATCTTGTCTACCTTCACGCGCACCAGCAGTTCACCCGGCACGCCGTTGCGCTCGCCAAACGCTTCGGCCTGGTCTGCGCCCATGTAGCGTGCGCCAATGCGGGTAGCCCACTTCTTGTTCTCGACCAAATCGTCGTCAATGATTTCCACATGCCCTTCTACCATCACAAAAGCATAGGGGGCTATTTCTTCATCCACGGTGAGGGCGATACGGCCGTCTCGCAGCAAATTCCGCCCCTTCACCGAGCGGTGCCAGGTGTTAAAGATTAAATCTTCACCATCGAGCACAAACCAGATGGGGGCGACGTGGGGACGGCCGTCTGCCCGCACCGTCGCCAATTTACCGGTGCGGGTCCCGGTTGCCAGAAAGATGTACGCTTCTTTTTTTGTCATGTTCTTCATAGTGCATCTCCAATAATCACGTTTGCTTCAGTTATCGCTTCACAATTTAGTATACAGCCAACGGCGGATTCTTACGTTTTTAAGAGAACGCGCGGTCATCTGGTAAAATAACGCCACTGAGCACGGACAACCGTTGTCTGAAACGGCCGTTCTCAGTTCAGTCTCATCCTTTTTTGCCAGATTTGTGGGAGAATAGGGGAGAAGAAGAAGTATATTAGACTCGGCGGGAAACAAGTTCATTAGTCAAAAGTTATAAGATCAGTTCACAAATTATTCACTTATCACTTTTTACGCGCTCACGTTTCACTTACTACCAGGACTCGCCCAGTCACAAAACACAAATAGGACGGAGAAAATGAGTCGAGACAACTGGGACATCCCGGAAGTTTTCCGGCGAGCGATGGAAGAAGCTGGCTGGGAGAGTAACAAGCGCGATGGCGACGATAATGGCGGCGGGCAACGCCCGCCGATACCCCGCCGCCCCCAACGGCCGCGTGGCAGCAACCGCAATTTATGGATTATTGGTATTCTCTTCATTCTGCTCATTAGCGTTAACGGCGTTGTGGGCGTTTATACAAACTGGCTGTGGTTTAGCGAGATCAATTACCAAAACGTTTGGTTAACCAGTTGGAGCTACCAATTCTTCTCGTTTGTTATCTTCTTTATCATTGCCTTACTGGTTTTATGGGGCAACTGGCATTTGGCACGCCGCCGCGCGGTGAAGGCCACCCCGGAATTCTATCCTCGCTTCTTACAAATTAGCGGCGTCAAGTGGATTATTACGGGCGCGACGCTCTTTTTAGCCTTTGGCTTTGCCAGCTCCATCTCTGTGTTGTGGGATGAATTCTTGCTCTACATGAATCGCGTGCCGTTTGGTACAGTCGATCCCATCTTTGGTCGCGATATTAGTTTTTACCTGTTTGAACTGCCCGTTTATGAAGCCATTCAGCAGTGGGCGGTATCGCTTCTGCTGTTAACGCTCATTGGTGCAGTAGCCATCTACGCGGTTAACAACATCGTCGAAATACAGCGCGGTCAGTGGCGCCCACAAGAATCGACGATTTTGCGACAGCATGTTGCTATTCTGGCAGCGCTTATCTTGCTGCTGTGGGCCATCGGCTACCTTTTCCAGATTTTTAACCTGAATTATTCTGGCCGCGGCGTTGTATTCGGTGCCAGCTACACGGATATCAACGCGTCGCTTTATGCACTGTATGCCCAGCTTGCGTTTATGGTGCTGGCGGCGCTGGTCATGTTGTTTAATGTGTTCCGGCTCAGTTTACGGCCGTTGCTCGTGGCTGGCGGATT
>CBDUOF010000534.1:0-3247 GCA_965368765.1 uncultured Anaerolineae bacterium
ACCGTGGTGGCGATGAGGAAGATGACGGGCGTGAGCAGCAGACGATAATCGAGAGTGGTAATGGTGACAAGCGGCACTAACAGGGTGAGAATGGATTCGGTGGTGGTGCCCAGCGCGGGGCTGACGAACAGGTTCACCTGCTGCACGTCGTTGGTGGCTCGGGCCATCAGGTCGCCCACCCGCTGCTGGCCATGGAAGGTTTGGCTCTTGCTGAGCAGGCTCAGGTACAGCTCGTCGCGAGCGTTGCGCTCCACGCGCTGGGCCAGCACCCGAATCGCCAGGCTGTTCACAATATCCAGCAGTCCGTAGCTCAGATAGGCGGCCACGACGTAGAAGGCCGCCACGGTAAGTGCAGCACGCCCCTCGTTTTGAATCACGCTGTCGAAGGCCCAGCCAACGGTAACGGCCGTCATGCTTTGCGCCGAGGCCATGCCTAGTGTGGTGAGCAAAAAGGTAAACAGGAGCCCTTTATAGCGCAAAATGTGGGATTGCAGCCAGCTCAGTGGGGAGCGGTGGTCATAAACGTGGGCATCGGTAACGGTGAATTCGCTTCGGGTCATGGGTCGGTTCCTTCTTTCAGCGGTGGATCGTAGCAGGTTGTGCGTCATTGTCGAGGGTGTTATTGGACGAAAACGGCCGTTTTCCCCTCTCATTGTCGCGCTAACTATCAAACAGTATCATTGACCCATGATGAAGGCAGACGTTGAGGTCTTGCAAGACGGCCGCATCCACCAAATCAAAATTCTGCACGGGGAACGGCCGATCACTTTCGGCCAAGTTCTACACAAATGGCAAACCGACGAACTGTTTCGCACCTTTTTCATTGGCCTGCTGGCCGATGCCCCATTTGCCGCTTACTTTTGGGAGACGCCGCCCATCACGAAAAGCACGCTGGAACGGCCGTTTGAATTTGTTCTTGTCAACGCGCCCCAACTGATCCACGTGCCTGCCCAGCGCCGTGCCTTTGCCAATTATTTCACCATCGATCCAGTTGTGGATTTTCCTAATTTGGGCGGGGATGCCCACCTGGTGGTGCCCTGCCCACAAAGAGCCAGCGATAGCTTTGCCCATTTAGCTGCCTTTTGCCGTACCGCGTTAGCGGCGCAGCAGCACTCCTTTTGGCAGCGGGTGGGAACCGCCGTTGCAAGCCAGGTTGGCGAACGGCCGTTGTGGGTTAGCACCTCTGGTTTGGGGGTGTATTGGCTGCACGTGCGGCTGGATTCATGGCCCAAGTATTATACATTTCGGCCGTATCGAGCGTGGGGAAATGAAGTTATCGTGTAAAATAACGTCATGCCTTCACGTGCAAAAAAAGATAAGGGAGCAGAAATTTGCAATCCAGTGACAGGATGATTCAAGAACCATTAACCGGTCGCAGCGTTGAACTGCTCCAGGCGATAAATGATGCCGCGGCAGCCTTTCAGCGATCGGCCCATTCGGAAACGGCCGTGTTCCAGGCCTATCAGACACAGATGGCTAACCTTCATCTACGTGGTGGCTTGAGCTTATTAGATGAAACTGGCGAGAATCTGGTCGTCAAAGTTGTCAACTATGCCGGTCGCGTTGGCACAATACTGCAAAGATTTGAAGCGTTGGTAGGCATTAAGACCAAAGAGTATTCCTTTCCCTTCAGGAGTGTCGATGTCTACGATGCGGTTGTTGGCACCGGGCAAACCTACTATATTGCCGACAGCAGTCATGTTGTCGCCCAAATGCTGCCGCATGCAGCCCAACGGTATCTCAGTCGCTTGATCGTTGCCTTTGGCGCCGTGCCAGCTATCTATGCGCCCCTCATCTCCTCCGAAGGAGCCGTTTTTGGGGTCATTAATATCGTGGGAGACGGCCTGACCGAAGTGGACAAACCCGCGCTTACGGCATTTGCCAACCATATTGCTGTGGCGTTGGATAATGCCCAACTGTTTGAAGAATTGCAGGAATATGCCACTCAGCTTGAGTATCGCGTCGCGGAACGAACGCAAGCGCTGGCGGCGGCCAATGAGCGGCTTACCGAGATGGATCGCCTTAAATCCAGGCTCATTTCCAATGTTTCTCACGAGCTGCGCACTCCCATCACGGCACTTGAACTCTATTTAAATTTACATAGGCGCGGTAAGCCAGAAAAAAGGGAGCACTATTTGCAGGTCATTGAACAACAGGTGACCCGACTGAGGCAGCTGGTTGAAGGCATTTTGGACCTGTCCCGACTCGATGCCGGACAGGAGCAGGGGGATTCCGCGCCAGTGAAATTAAATGATGTGGTTCAGCAGGTTGTTACGATGGTTGCAGAACAGGCAAGCCTGAAAGGGCTGCAGCTCACGTTTACTCCCTGCGAGGCGCTGCCACCCATTCAGGGCAACAAGAGTCAACTGTCACAGGTTGTCGTGAATTTACTAACCAACAGCATTAACTACACCGCCGTTGGGCAGATAGATATTGTTACCAAGGCCAGTGAGCAAGCCGATCGGGTCTGTTTGGCGATTCATGACACGGGCCAGGGCATCTCGGCAGAAGATACACCGCACATCTTTGACCGATTTTATCGCGGACATAATGGTGAGAAGCAGCAAATGCCCGGAACTGGCTTAGGCCTGGCCATCGTCAAGGAGATCGTTGAGATTCATCACGGGGGGATCGAATTTGAGAGTGAGGTTGGCCGGGGAACGACTTTTCGGGTGTGGCTGCCGGTTGCCACACAAAGTGAGCAGAAGTGACGCTTGCTTAACGGTCTCGCCGCCAACAAGCGTAAATGCACTTGGGTACGGCCGTTTTCTTAGCTGCGACCTACCACCATCTGTACGCCATCCAGCACGCTTTCCAAAATAAAGGGAGGGACGGTGCCAATATACGCGGTCAGGAAGCGGCGATCAATGGTGATGACCTGGGCCACATTGGCCACGCACGCTTTGGGCAGGCCAGAATCGGTTTGGGCAATGAGGACGTTGCCGGGCGCTGGGGCCAGCTTCCAATCTGGACTGAGCGTGACGCACACGGCCGTTTCCAGCAAACTCCGGTTGAACGCATCACTTTGAATAATGAGAACAGGCTGCGGTTGCGGCATCTCAGGCGGTTGGCTCCACCAGATTTGGCCTTGCTTTAGAGAAACGTCGGCTACCATACGGCTTTGTTGTTGAGGGTGCGCTGTTGGGCCACGCGCCACGGCGCAGGCAGGCGCGACGAGCGAGATTGGTAAATAGCATCCAGCTCTCGCGCAACTGTTTCGCTATCAGTCCGTTCCATCTGGCGACTG
>CBDUOF010000535.1:0-3233 GCA_965368765.1 uncultured Anaerolineae bacterium
TGGGGTGCAGGGCGTGGAGCACATCCCAGCCTAAGCCAAACCGTTCCATCGTGCCCGGCACAAATGATTCAATCAGCACGTCGAAGGTGGGCAACATCTCCTTGAACATTGCTTTGCCTTGCGGCGATTTGATGTCGAGGGTGATCAATTTTTTATTACGGCCGTATACTTGCCACCAAAACGGCCGTCCCTCAGTTGTCCAGGCACGCAGCGGGTCGCCCACACCAGGGCGTTCCACCTTGACTACCTCAGCACCAAAGTCAGCCAGCAGCATGCCAGTAAAACCGCCCGCCACAAGGCGAGTCAAATCCAAAACGCGCAAACCTTCAAGCGGTCGCATAGGTCACCTTTGCAGATTGGTCCAATCTTCGCAATTGGACCAATCTAACCAATCGTTAGCTTTTCAAACGCCGTATGGCAGCCAGCGAAGTTGGCAAAGCCGATTTGCCCATTTAGATACGGCGCATCGTCATCACGCCACGCAAGCTGCGTATTGTCAATTGCTGCGGTGAGTTGATTGCCCTGTACGCGCACGGTGAGATCATAGCTCTTGTTGTGGTGCTGCCAGGGGAAGGGAACAGCCGTTACCACCTCATATCCCCCATCATTCTTGTACAAAACCAACTGGCCCTCTGGCCCCAGGCCAACAGCGTATGAGCGTCGCGCCCCTTGTACCCGGGCCAAAACAAGATGATGCTGACCGATCAACGGCCGTAACGTCACCGCCATCTCATAATCCTGCCAGGCAACGTCCCCACTATAGCTTTCATTAATCCCCGCACCGCTGCCGTGATAAGCGCCATCTTCTAACCGCCAATTACCGCGCAAAAGCGTCCACTGGCTAATCGCGCCATATTCTGGTCGCTCTTGGGCAAAATCGTTGCTAAAAGATGGTGTCCCATCCCAATCCAGCCATTCCAAAAAGAAATTGCCCGTCCACGGCGTGCCCAAAGTGCGCAAGGCCACGCCCACTTCAGAGAGCAAAGCATTATGTAGTGGTGGAATCTGGAAGATAAGATCGTGCGCTGCACCGGGCGTTAGCGGTTGGGCGGTGGCCTGGTAGCTCTGCTCGCTGTTGCCATCATGCACGTACAAACCGGCTCGGATATCGTCGGGGGCATCAGGCGGCAAGAAGAGGCGAGCCTGCACCGTTTGGCCGGGGTAGATTTGGGGTGAGAAGCTGGCACCGTAATAGTTCGCGCTTAGTTCATGAGGGCGTACATAAGTTTTGGCAAAGAGACGCACCTCCCCTTTTTTGTTCAGCTTACGGACGGTGGCGCGTAAACGGCCGTTTTCCTGCGCCACGGCCATAATCCGCCCTTTTTCACCCCGCATTTGAAAGCCTTGGGAGGAGCCTGGGTATTGAAAATGGTAGCGATGTGGCAAACCTGCTTTTTCCTGGGCAATTTCTCGCCCTAACCGGCAAAACAGGTCGGCGCAGGCCGGAATTGTCCACAAATTGCGGCTGCCAATAAGCCCAGATGTGACGAGAATATCGTCCATTGGCCCACGCCATTTGGCAGCGATGCCCTCCAGCCCAACAGCCACACCCATGATTGCCCCAACATTGCCCACGTTGCAATCGGTATCCCAACCACCCATGTTGGCAATCTGGATGGCGCGGGAAAAGTCACCGTCGCTGTAAAGCAGCGCCATTGCCACAATGCCAGCATTGGGGATGATGTGCACTTCTCCAGGGTAGCGGTCGTAGCCAAAGTTATCGAAAATAAAGCGGTAGGCGGCGTGCCAATCGTCTGGCTGCTGCTGATGAAATTGAGCAACGGCCGTAATCACCCGGGCAAATTCACTCTCTGCCGGAATCAACGACAGACCAATCTCCACCAGCTTGCCTGGGTCAGGTTCGCGGAAAGCCGCACTTACCAGCCCCGCGACAAACATCCCGCCATAAATGCCATTGCCATCGTGGGAAACACTAGAGGCGCGTGCGGCGTAATCGGCGGCCAATTCGGGGTTGTTGGGGGCAACCAGCCCCCAGATGTCGCTAAAAATCTGGCCGCCAATCTGCTCGGCCATGTCGGCCCCGTTTAGGGCAATGGCCCCAGACAAGGGGGCGGGTACGCCATTCGCCAGGTTGAGGTAGACGGTGTGTTCGGTAGAGATGCCGTAGCCGCCCCACCAGAGCGTTCCCTGCTGATCAGCCAGGTAGTTGAGCCAGGTTTCGCCTAGCTGAACGGCCGTAACTTCCGGCCCGTAGTCAACCAGCGCTTGAATAAGCAGCATCGGCAAGGCAGTGTCGTCATCTGGTTTGAACAGCTTGCCAGGTGGCAATGGTAAATAATCGGTTACGTCGCCCAGGGTGTCTTTAATTTGCTGGTAGGTCCACCCTTCCAGCGGCGCACCAAAACGAACGCCAATGCATTTGCCTAGCCAACCTGCGTAAACGCGGTTGTCGTAGTCTTGAGGGAGTTTTTTCATAAGTGATTTGAGGTCGGAGCGCAGAGATTGGCTGACCCAATCGCTACGCTCCGATTCCTTCTATTCGTCTACGGCAGCGTAATTATCATCTAAACAAGCCTGGGCAGTGGGAACGGCCGTTTCTAGATAAGCGGCAACGTCCGTATCACCCAATTCCACATAGTTTGTCCACACATCTGTAAAGATGTTGCCAACACAATCCCAGTAGAATTGTGAACGCTCGTAATTAGGCACAAGCGTCTCCTTTTGCAACTCGTCCCAGAACACGCTGAATACCTCATCTTCTGGCCAGCCCATCTCTTGCCAAACAGCAGGCACTGCTGGTGTCCAGATGCCAGATTCAGCCACAATCATGCCTGCTTCCGGGCCGCTCAGCCATTCCAGAAATTCCCAGGTGCGCTGTTTTTGCACCGTATCAGACGACATGTAGTAGACGTACGAATCAGTCCAGGCAAGGCCCTCTGCGCTGTCATCATAACGTGGTGGTTCAACCACGCCCCAGTTGAACTCTGCCTGCTCGTTAAGCGCGGGCAGTTCCCAGGTGGAGATGTGCTGCATGCCCACCTGACCGGAGAGGAAAACGAGTTCCCCAAACTGCTCTTGCAGTCCGGCAGGAGCGGCCACCTGATCGGTTGCGGTCAGATCGAGACAGAATTTAAGTGCTTCTTCCGCTTCCGGTGTGTCCATGAAACCAACCAGAGTACGGCCGTCTGGGCTCATAAAATCAGTGCCCATGTTGTAGGAGAAAGACGACCACTGGAAACAGCCAGGCGATCCGACAATTGCGCCAATGCCGT
>CBDUOF010000536.1:0-3200 GCA_965368765.1 uncultured Anaerolineae bacterium
ATTCTGCTGGCTCAAATCGAAGCCGTAGGCCGCGGCCCACTGCGTAGCAATTTCCTCTGGCTGTTCAGCGACCACGTTTGCCCACAGTACCCCATCGGGAAATCGATTGCGCAGCGTGTGTGCCAGCTGCAAGGCGAGCGTTGTTTTGCCAATACCGCCCATTCCCACGATTCCCAGGCAAGGTGGCAAATTGGAAACGGCCGTTAAGGCCGCCTCTAAACGTGCCAATGGAACTGACCTACCAAGAAAAATCGTTCCCAGGCGGGGAGCCAAAAACGGTGTTTGGTTGTCTGCTCTTGGTTGCTGTAAAGGCGGTAGTGGCCTGGTGTGCGGTTTTGAAAGCGACCTCAGTTGGCGGATATTGACAACCAATTCAACCGTTTGAGCCGCTGGTTCATCTATATCCAGCGCCGTCTTCAAGACCTCTCGGCACAGTTCATACTGTGCCAACGCAGCATCACGATGACCACTGCTGGCCAATAACCACATCAAGTATCGGTGGGTCTCCTCGCGCCACGGAACCAACTCTAATGCACGTTTGGCATATTGAATGCCCGATTCATACGCTGCGGAATCTTTCATCGACTCTCGGATCAATTCATCCAGCCCATCGAGCATCAAATCGAGCAGACGCTGATTTTGAGTGTGTACCCATTCGTCAAAAACCGGCAAATCTTGCTGCGAAAATCCTGCCAAAAATTCACCGCCATACAGCGCTACCGCTTTGCGAAGCGCATGCGTATCTGGGGTCCCCTGGTGGCGACTTTTGGAAATCAAGGCCTCAAAGGTTTGCACATCGCACCAGTAATGGGCACTTTGGACGAAAAGTATCTCCGGTTTTTGCGTGTCCAGGTAAGGGCCTAAACCAACATTTCGCAAGGCAGTAAGTGCAACCCGCAGATTTGACTTAGCCCGCCTCATTGATTTATCTGGCCAAAAAATCCGACAAAGCTCTTCACGTTGATGACGCCGATTATTGAGAATGAGGTAGCAGAGCAAGGCGCGATTTTTTAAGGAAACCTCTGGCGTAAATACCTTCTGAAACCGGCCATCACCCCAACCCAACTCAAATTTACCCAGCATCGTAAGGCGCAACTCTTGCTGACTCATGAATTCACTTTCGCTTTATTGGGGGCTTGTTTGGACACAATTCAACCTGAACGGTGGTTCATTTGCGATTAATTAACGATACATTTACGCTGTTTTCTTATGATTGCTGGCAACTACGTGCTATCCGCAAGGGTAAGGCTGTACCGAATTATAAAACAGCCTGCGGAAGTTGCAATTGTAGTTTGTTAGCATCGTTTGTGTCTATGTGTAGATTTCCATTGTTACGTCGCTTCACACCGAAACACGCACCAGGAGAAAAGGTTTTAGACTAGTGTGATAATGGGTACGCTTCACGAAGGAAACAAACGTTGTCTAAGGATTTGACCATTTTTCCTTGAGGTAGGTAAATGGTCAAATCTTGCGAACGATTTCTTCTACTCTTTTTTGAAGGTAAGGGGTCGCTCGCATAAATATCAGGAGGGGTGTCCGGAAACGGCCGTCTTTTTAGACGGTCGTTTTCATTCTTGAGGGACCAAGGCAGCCGCAGACCAGCCTGGCTTGCCCAGAAACGGCCGTAAATCTTCATCACGCAGCACAGCCTGCACACTTTCTTCCATCGTAATTTGCTCGGCCAACACTGCCTTTTGGTAACGGCTGGCCCAACGATAAATCAGCCCGCCTGCCCGGCGCAACTCCACCAGCATCAGCTGCGTTAATGGCCCGCCCTCCGACAAAAATCCAGACGTCTTGTAATCTTGCTCCACGCGATCGTAGTCGTACGGCAAACGGACAATTTCACTTTGCCAATGGCGTTCAGCTGTCCAGGTAAAACGGCCGTAGCTCAACCGCCGATCCCCGTCAAACGAAGCGCCAACCGAGCCAACATTGACCACCGTTGTCTGGTCAATCTGCCGAGTGAGGGGCCGATGGGTGTGCCCCGCAACAAAAAGTGCCGGGGGCGGGACAATCTGCTCCCGGAGTTCTGCGGCGGATGTCTGGGGATATATCCCGTCGCGATTGTCGCGCATCGAGCCATGCAGCACCCGCATTTCGCTGCCATCTGGGGCAAAAATGGAGCAACTTTCAGGTAGGTTTTCCAGAACAGGTATGTAATCGGCAACTTGCAGATAGGCCCAATGAGCAAACTGGCTAATTTCATACCTGGGCCCAGCCGCTGAGCCGTTAACTGCGGCACACTCTAAAACATAATCCTCGTGATTGCCGCGAACAGCTTGCCAACCATCCCGGGCCCGTTTTTGCAGAAACCACTCCAAACAGTCGCGGGAACTTGGCCCACGATTCACAATATCGCCCCCAACCACAACGTGATCCGCTTGCCATTGCTCGATGTCGGCTGTTACCGCTTCCAAAGCAGGGAGGTTTCCATGAATATCTGAGATGACTGCTATCTTCACACGCTTGTTCCTATCGCTAAAGTAAACGCGCAAGTCTAACGCGAACGGCCGTTTTGCTCAAACTCCTGACAAAAGGTGTCATGAATGCACGGTATGGTTAGCCCATAAACGTGAAAAGCATTCCAGAACTACCGCATCTCACTTTTCACATATCCCATTCTACTAAAACTGGAGTCAGCTATGCCCAAGTTTCAACTTGTTTCCAATTACCAGCCTACCGGGGATCAGCCGCAAGCCATTGCCGCTTTGGTTGACGGGCTGCAGAACGGCCTGCAGCAGCAGCTTTTGCTCGGCGCAACCGGGACGGGTAAAACTTTTACCGTGGCCAACATGATTGCCCAAACGCAGCGCCCAACGCTCATTTTGGCCCACAACAAAACGCTGACCGCCCAACTCTACAGCGAGTTTTGCCAATTTTTCCCCCACAATGCCGTGAGCTACTTTGTGAGCTACTACGATTATTACCAACCAGAAGCATACGTTCCCCGCACCGACACGTACATCGAAAAAACAACAGAAATCAACAAGGAAATTGAGCGCATGCGGTTGGCTGCCACCCAGGCATTGGCAACCCGTCGCGACGTCATCATCGTGGCCAGCGTGAGCGCCATTTATGGCCTGGGCGATCCGGCAAGCTATGATCTGGCACGGGTTGTGTTTGCGGTGGGCCAGGTGAAACAGCGGCAAAAAACCCTGCGGCAGCTCATCGCCATTCAGTATGAGCGCAACGAGATG
>CBDUOF010000537.1:0-3174 GCA_965368765.1 uncultured Anaerolineae bacterium
TATTGTAGAACATAATTTCTAATATGTCCAGATTGAAATTATATCTCAATTGAAACATTAGCCGAGAAAGTTGGTAAAATGAAGGTTGTTTTAAGGAAGTTATTTCCTGCGATACAAGGCTGGGGCAGTGAGAGCCATTATCACCACGCTGAGAATTGCCGCTCCCCATTGCCAAATTGCTGGGTAACGGAGTACTGGGTAGAGCAAAAGACCAATGGAGATGCCCAGTATGATCATAGCTACTAAATAGCCGTAGTCGCGAAGCGTTAACTGAGAATAGGTGTTTTCTTTCTTTTCTGTCATTGCAAATCCTCCATACAAATACAATTTCTAACAAGTTGAAATATGGGGTTTTACATCTGGTGACTAAGTGCATCGTATCACGAAAACGCACAATTGGCGTAAACTTTAATCATCCTTTTCATCAGCATAACGACGTTTCCATTCATACAGTTTATTGATCGCTTCCAGGGGAGACATGCTGTTCACGTCGAGCGTTTCCAGCTCATCCAGCAGGGGGCTGGATTCGGGGAAGAGGGCCATTTGCTGCACGCTGTTGAGGCGGCTGGGTTTTACGGCCGTTGTCGGGGCATGTTCCTCCAACTCCAGCAAAATCTCAT
The DNA here is from genome assembly GCA_965368765.1 of uncultured Anaerolineae bacterium. Taxonomy (GTDB): domain Bacteria; phylum Chloroflexota; class Anaerolineae; order Promineifilales; family Promineifilaceae; genus Leptofilum. Next base: position 621 of record CBDUOF010000537.1, read on the forward strand.
TGGCGCGGTGGATGACGTCGCGGGGCAGGCCAGCCAGCTGGCCGACGTGAATACCGTAGCTTTGGTCAGCCCCGCCGGGAACGATTTGGTGCAAAAAGATTACCTTGTCCCCTTCTTCGGCCACGGCGACGTTGTAGTTGCTCACCAGCGGCAGCAAGTCGGCCAAACCAACCAGCTCGTGGTAGTGTGTCGCAAACAGCGTGCGGGGCTTGAGGCGCGGGTGGTTGTGCAAATATTCGATGATTGACCAGGCAATAGCCAGACCGTCGTAGGTGCTGGTGCCGCGGCCAATTTCATCCAAAATGAGCAGGGAGCGGTGGGTGGCGTGATTTAGAATTTCGGCCGCCTCAACCATTTCTACCATAAAGGTGCTGCGCCCGGCGTGCAGCTCGTCGTGTGCCCCAATGCGGGTAAAGATGCGGTCTACCAGGCCGATTTCAGCGCTGTCGGCGGGGACAAAGCTGCCAATCTGGGCCATCAGCACAATGAGCGCCACCTGCCGCAAATACGTCGATTTACCGCTCATATTGGGGCCAGTGATGATTTGAATGCGCTCGTTGTCATCCATCAGCACATCGTTGGGCACGAAGCGTTCCATATTTAGCGTTTGCTCCACGACGGGATGACGGCCGTTTTCTATTTTCAGTCGGTTTTCATTAATAAGAATTGGCCGAACATAGCCCTGCATTGCTGCTGCTTCTGCCAAAGCTGAAGCCACATCCAGCTGAGCCAGCACGTTGGCCGTTTTGAGCAAGCGTTTCGCATATTGACCCACTTGCTGGCAAACTTCACTGAAGACGCGCCGCTCTATCTCCAGAATGCGCTCCTCGGCATTGAGAATGAGCGTTTCGTACTCTTTCAACTCCGGCGTGATGTACCGCTCCGCGTTGGTGAGCGTTTGTTTGCGAATATAATCGTCGGGCACGCGGTTACTGTGGGTGCGGGTGACTTCGATGTAGTAGCCAAACACTTTATTGAAGCCGACCTTGAGTGAACTGATGCCGCTGCGCTCCCGCTCGCGTGGCTCCAGTTCTGCCACCCACTGCCGGGCATGGGCCGATGAGTTCATCACGCCGTCCAATTCTGCCGAAAAACCGGGGCGAATCACGCCCATCTTGTTGAGGTTTGTGGGGGCATCTTGGGAAATGGCTTGTTGGATGATGGAAGCGGCTTCGGAGCAGGGGTCGAGATTGGAGATTAGAGATTGGAGATTGGAGACTGGGGACTGTTTACCGTTTGACTCATTACTGATTACCGATAACTGATTGCTAATTTCAGGTACGGCCGTAACTGCCAGCCCAATATATTCCAAGTCACGCGGCGTCGCTTTGCCGCTGAGCACGCGGTTGGTGAGTCGCTCCAGATCGGGCAGCCCTTTAAGCGTGGCGCGAATGTCTGCTCGGAGCAGTGCATCGTTGAAGAAGGTGTCTACCTGGTTGAGACGGCCGTTTAAAGCCTCGACATCCAGCAAAGGGCGAGAAATCCGATCGCGCAATAATCGTGCGCCCATTGGCGTCACCGTTCTGTTGAGTACCTTCAGCAGTGAACCGCTGCGTTCGCCGCCCAGCGATTCTGTTAGCTCCAGATTGCGTCGGGTGGCAGTATCCAGCGCCATGAAGCCTTCTACGCTGTAGGTCGCCAGCCGCTGAATCTGGCCCACGGCGCCTTTCTGGGTTTCCTGCAAATAGTGCAAAATCGCCCCGGCTGTTCGCGTAGCCAGCGACTTGCCTTCGCAGCCAAAAGCCACCAGGGAATCCACGCCAAAATGGCGCAGCAAGGTTTGGCGGGCATTGCCTTCTTCAAAGCGCCAGTTGGGCAAACGGCTGATCGCTTTGGCTTCGCCCTCGCCCTGAAAAGCCAGCTCATCATCGGGCAGCAGCAGTTCTGCAGGGGCCAATCGTGCCAATTCTTCCGTGAGGCGGCGACGGCCGTTAAATTGCGTGGTGGCAAATTGACCCGTGGTGACATCGGCATAGGCCAGTCCCACCCGATCCCCTTCTAGGAGAACGGCCGTTAAATAATTGTTGCGACCCGCATCCAGCATCCCCGGCTCAATGACCGTGCCTGCTGTGAAAACGCGCACCACTTCACGCGGCATCAGCCCCTTAATTTGTGAGGAATCCCCGATTTGCTCGCACAGCGCCACTTTGTACCCTTTGGCAATGAGCCGGGCAATGTAGCCTTCGGCGGCGTGATGGGGTACGCCAGCCATTGGCGTGCGCTGATTTTTGCCCTGTGGCCGACTGGTCAGCACCAAATCCAGCTCTTCAGCCGCCAGTTTGGCGTCGTCGTCAAACGTTTCGTAAAAGTCACCCAACCGAAAAAAGACAATCGCATCCTGATGCTGTGCCTTAATGTCTAAATACTGTTTACGACTGGGGGTAACTTTGCTTTTGGCCATTTTACTCCGTAGGACCCAAATGGTTTCGTGGTTCACTTTTCACCAGCGTTCAGACAAACTCTTTCGGTCTGCTTAACGCCTTTGCAGTTTGTAAGCATAGCGAGGATAGGGGTAAATGGCAAAAAAAGAGCCTTGCCGAAGCAAGACTCTCGC
>CBDUOF010000538.1:0-3149 GCA_965368765.1 uncultured Anaerolineae bacterium
GGGGCTGAGCCCTCGTTGTGAAGCCTGCTATTCAATAAATTGTAGGAGCTAATTAGCAATGGCTGTTTCTGGATTTAGTAAGTTTCAAGACAAAATGATGTTTTACGGTCTCAATGTATTGGAGAAGGTGCAGCGTGCAGGGGATACGCTGCAATATAGTCCTACATTTATTGTTGCGCCGCCCAGAGCGGGAACAACCTTAACCCGGCAGGTGGTCAGCTGGGCCATTCCGACCTCTTATTTTTCAAATTTAACGGCCATATCCAGCTTCCATTTGGGCAAGCCGCTGCCAATTGTTACGGCTAAAATGGCAAAAAAAATGGATGGCGCTCAGCAGTCAGGATCGTTTGAGAGTAGTTTCGGCCGTACGGCCGGGCGTGGCGCGCCAGCAGAAGGGGAAACAATTTGGGCATATTGGTTTAGGAACCGCTACGGACCAGTGGAACCAGAGAGCGTGACGCCTCAGCAAGCCAAGGGCATGTATCAGGCGGTTGCTGCCACTGAGCAGGTGTTTGGTCTGCCATTTTTCAACAAGACAACGGTCCTCAGCTTGCGCATTCGGGCAATTCGTAAGGTTTTTCCCAATGCCTTGTTCATTCAGGTAATGCGTGACCCGCTCGACATGGCGCAATCAATTTTTGCAGCACGCACGACGCAATATCCTAAGTGGCTCGGTGCGAGACCTAGCGAATGCGAGAACATTGATGGCAAAAGCATCGTCCAGCAAGTGTGTGAGCAAGTCTATTATGTTGAAAAGAACATTGCACGGGAACGGAAGGTTGTGGGTGAGCAGGCCTTCCTCACCGTGCATTACAAAGATGTTTGCCAGAATCCACAAAGGGAAGCCGAACGGATTGCAGCGTTTATGGATGCCAACGGCGCGCCAGCTAAGGTTGCCCGTCCATTGCCAAAGTCGTTTAAATTATCACATGGCCGTAAAGTGGATGAGGCACAATATGGCGAGATGCGGCGTCTGCTAGACAAACTGTATCGTCATTAAGCCAAGACCCCCACTATCTTCTCATTTCGATTCTTCTCAAAAACAATTATGCTACGTAACAGTGCGGTCAAGTTGCCGTGAATTTCCGCCTTAAATGGTCGCTTTTGCGCAGAAACGGGCAGAAACGGCCGTAAGGCAAAACGAAACCTTACGATGCTAACTTTGGTTCAAGAATTAGTCTGGTGGCGCCACCAAATATCACCGTTTTTCGGTACCCGACAAGCTTATTAAATGGGCGGACTTTCACAAAAAACTTTTGCCGCATAGCATAAAATCATAGGTCTCACTGTATTTCAATCTCCCCAACGCTGCGAACATCCTGCACTGACCCAATGAGCCGTTAGTATGAGCTTGTAAGCCAATTTGAAAGCTCAACAATATATCTTGAAATATAGACAAAATATAGATATTACTTGACCTATTCATACAGACTAAACCTATTTCCAGATAAGCAACACATCGATCTATAAATCATCAAAAGCAGGTACAAACCATATGGATTTTTCTTGGAGTGATGAGCAATTAGAATTTAAGCGCTCAGTTTCTGAATTTGCCCAAAGAGAGCTTAACCACGGATTGGTTGAGCGGGATAAAGAGGGTGAATTTTCACGCGAAAATTGGCAGAAATGTGCTGATTTCGGGCTATTAGGGCTTGCGCTCCCAGAAGAATATGGCGGATCAGACTTGGGCATTCTTACGACCATGCTGACAATGGAAGGACTGGGCTATGGAAACCGAGATAACGGACTTAGCTTTGCCCTGAATGCACAAATGTGGAGCGTGCAGCATCCTATTTTAACCGTAGGAACCGAAGCGCAGAAGCGCAAATATTTGCCACGGCTCATCAGCGGTGAAATTATCGGGGCACACGGCATGACGGAGCCGGATTCTGGCTCCGATGCGTACAGTCTTCGCACCCGATACGAAAAAGTTGATGGCGGATACTGTTTAAACGGCACCAAGATGTTCGTAACCAGTGCCCCAATTTGTGACATCGCCGTGGTATTTGCCACGAATAATCCAAAGATGGGTATGTGGGGAATTACTGCCTTCATTGTGGAAATGGGCACGCCGGGCTTCAGCGTCAGTCGGGATATTGAAAAAATGGGCTTGCGCACCTCACCTATGGGCGAGTTGGTTATGGAAGATTGCTTTATTCCCGAAGAGAACCTGCTGGGCAGCGAAGGTGGCGGCGCCAAAATTTTTGCCCATTCCATGGAATGGGAACGCAGCTGTATTCTGGGCAGCCATCTTGGTGCGATGGAGTTTCAGTTGGAGAAGTGCATTCAATACGCTCGTGATCGCAAGCAGGGCGGGCAGTCTATTGGTAAATATCAATCCATTTCTAATCGCGTTGCTGACATGAAAGTACGGCTAGAAACGGCACGTAACCTGCTTTACAAAGTTGCCTGGCTAAAGAGCCAGAAGAAGACGGCAACCATGGAAGCGGCTATGGCTAAGCTGTATATCAGTGAATCTTATGTGGCCTCTAGTATGGATGCTATCCGCATTTTGGGTGGTTATGGCTACATGACTGAGTTTGAAATTGAGCGTGATTTACGGGATGCTATGGGAGGTACTATCTATTCAGGTACCTCCGACATTCAACGAAATATTATTTCTAGACTATTGGGGTTGTAAAGATGATTTATTCTTTGCCACAAGCCGTCGATAAAACGGCCGCACAGTATCCAGATCGAGAAGCAATACGCTGTAACGGAAAAGGCATTTCCTATGCTACGTTGCAACAGCAGGCCAATAATTTGGCCTGCATTTTGCAGCAGCAGGGCGTCTTGCGTGGTGATCGCGTAGGTATTTATATCAACAAAGATATTGAATCGGCCGTTGCTATTTATGGCATCATGAAGGCGGGTGCGGCTTACGTGCCGCTAGATCCATTTGCACCGGTCGAGCGCCTAAGCTACGTGGTTACCGACTGTAACATCCGCGTTGTTGTGACCAAACAAAACAAATTGGCCCAGGCCCGCAGCATTGTTGCTGAGACCGCTTTAGACTGTTTAGTGGGGGTTGGCCCGCAAGAAGATTTGCCAGTAACCTGTGTACCTTGGGAGCAAGTCACTGATCCAGACGTACATAACGTGCCAGATATACACGTTATTGAGCAGGATTTAGCCTATATTTTATATAC
>CBDUOF010000539.1:0-3143 GCA_965368765.1 uncultured Anaerolineae bacterium
CCTGATTTTTTCCAAGGACGGTCCAGCTCGCTACATTAGTCACCTGGACCTGGCACGTACGCTGGAGCGAGCGCTGAACCGGGCCAAAATTCCGGTCGCCTATACCCAGGGGTTCAACCGCCGCCCACGCATGCAAATGGCCACAGCGCTGCCGTTGGGCTACACCAGCGAGTATGAATTGGCCGATATTTTGCTGGAAGAGAAAATGGAGCCAGATAAAGCGCAGCGGCAGCTTATGACCAAGATGGCACCCGGTATCACTATTTTGCAGGTAGCAGAGGTGCCAATCCGTGCCCCGTCGCTGCAATCCGTTACCCAGTCTTCGACTTATCTGGCGGTCCCGCTAGATCCGGTAGATTTTGCGGAGTTGCAGGCCAAGATAGCGGCGTTGTTGGCGGCAGACAAGCTTGAGCGCGTACGGGAACGGCGCGGCAAGCAAAAGGTTTATGATTTACGGCCGTTACTGCTCGATCTGTCCGCCCACCAGGACGATGACGGGCAGGTTCAGATTCAAATGAGCCTTTGCCTGGAGCCATCCAAAACAGGTCGCCCGGATGAGGTTTTAAGTGCGCTTGGCCTCGATCCGCTGGACATGCGAATTCATCGTACCGGGATGGTATTGGCTGAGCCAGACAACGTCGCTGGTTAATGAATATTCTTAAATGGATCGGAGTCGGGCTGTTGCTGGGATTAGCGGTGGCCTGCACGGAACCGGTCGCCACGGCCGTTCCTGCCACGCCATTCAACGCGCCCCCTCCGACAATGCAACCAACGCCAACCTTGCAGGTTTCCCCCACACCAGAGGCAGACAGTGGCTGGGCGTTACTTCAATCCGGTTTGGAGCGCCGCACCATTCGTTTGCTGGATGAAAACGGCCGTCAAACGGAGCAGATTACACTTTTGCGCATAGACCCAGCTTTGTTTCAGTTTCGCATTGCCTACAGCCCTGGGCAGCCGAAACCACTGGTCACCTGGCAGGAGGAAACAGGCGCGTTAATTGTGGTCAATGGTGGGTTTTTTACGAAGGAATTCCTGGCGACAGGTTTAATTGTAGTTGCCGGAGAGGCCAGCGGCAGCAGCTATGTGGACTTTGGCGGTATGGTAACAATCGATAAGGGCAGCACGGAGGTACGCTCTTTAGTGGAACGGCCGTATTCACCGTCAGAATCCTTCGACTACGCCCTACAAGCCTTCCCCATGCTGGTGCGGAACGGCGAACCCGCTTACCAGAATCCGGACCTGGACAGAGCACGGCGCACGGTGATCGGGATGGATGAAAACGGCCGTATCTTGCTCATTCTGTCTTCCTGGGGCAGCTTTACCCTGGCTGATCTCAGTCGTTATCTGGCTGACGCTGACTTTGGCTTGGTTAACGCCCTCAACCTCGATGGCGGCACCTCCAGCGGACTCATTCTGGCCGATCCGCCTGAAAGTATCCCCAACTTCGTTGCCGTTCCCAGCGTCATCACAATTTTCCCAAATAATTGACTCAAAACATTTGATGTGACAGCAAATTGGACGCGAGCCCCAGCTATCAGTTCGGCAAAGAAGCACAGCCGGTTGGGGTCAGAGAGGGCATTGAAAACGGCCGTTCCCTCGGTTAATTCTTGTGAATTTATAGCAACGATTACCCAAGCACAAAATTAAATAGATAGCCAGTAAAAATAATTGCTACTGCCACAATGCTGATGAAAATGAGAATCAGACGCAACTTAATGACGCGTTTGAGGATAAGCATTTCGGGCAAACTTAGCGCCACGACTGACATCATGAAGGCTAAGACCGTTCCCAACGCTGCCCCTTTTTCCATGAGCGCATGGACCACTGGAATGATGCCGGCCGCATTGGCGTAGAGCGGAATGCCTAAGACAACGGCCGTTGGCACCGACCACCAAGCGTCACGCCCCATCACATTAACCAAAAAATCTTCCGGCACGTAACCGTGAATCCCCGCCCCAATGCCAATTCCGATGATGACATATGGCCATACCTTGCCGACAATCTCTTTTGTGCTGCGTGCTGCATCCCGAATACGGTCATCCCAGGTTGGTTTGTAGGCAATGCCAGTAGCCTGCTGCCCCATTTGCACTTGCCACACAAAATCTTCTACGTACTGTTCCGGGTGCAAACGGCCAATCAGGACGCCACCCAGGATGGCGATGGTGAGGCCAGAGACAAGATACAGCCCGGCGATTTGCCAACCAAACAGACCAAACAGCATGGCCAGGGCGATTTCGTTAACCACCGGCGTGGCAATCAAAAAGGAAAAGGTGACGCCCAGCGGGATGCCGCTTTCCACAAAGCCGATGAACAGGGGCACGGCTGAACAAGAACAAAAGGGCGTCAGGACGCCAAGGCCAGCGGCCAGCACGTTGCCTACCCCTTCGCGTCGCCCACCCAATAAGGCCCGTGTTTGCTCTGGGCTAAAAAAGGAGCGGATGAAGGAGACGAGAAAGATCATGCCTGCCAGCAGCATGAGAATTTTAGGCACATCGTAGAGGAAAAAGTTGACTGATTCGCCGAGGCGGGTGTCTGGTAGCAGACCGATTAGGTCGTAGGTGAGCCAATCCGCCAGGTTTTGCAGTTGCTGCCACACGAGTAGCCAAATAATACCTAGCAACACAACCAACATTGGCAGTTGCCAGCTTGATTTATGGGGTGGAGTGAGGGTTAATTTTTCGCTGTTCATGAGTTACCTGTTAGTTTTGGGAGGCGGTGAGCCAGTTGGTCACTTCCTCGTTGGTGGGGATACGGCCGTATGACACTACTTTTTCATCAATCACCAGCCCTGGTGTTGACATCACGCCGTAGGCCATCATTTGCCCATAATCGGTCACTTTTTCAATCTCGGCGGTGAGCCCTAGATTTTCCACTTCCTGGCGGGCGATTTGTTCGAGGCGTTTGCAGTTGGCACAGCCGGGTCCGAGCACTTTGATTTTTATCATTAGGTTCTCCTTTGATAGTTCAACATCCATTGAAATAATATGCTGGAACTATATGTTTTTTGGGTAAACGACCGTAGTGATCTTCGTCACGCGAATTGTATGACGCCTGTCATACTTCAATGACTGTTGAAATATTGACCCAAAAAACATGAGTCATCCCAAAAAATGGAAATTAGAAAGTAGGGGTGGCGGCTGAGC
>CBDUOF010000540.1:0-3130 GCA_965368765.1 uncultured Anaerolineae bacterium
CTTACCAGCGGCCCGGCCAAACTCACCCAGGCACTGGCCATAGACAAATCTCACAATGAAGCAAACCTTTGCCAACCAGATGGGGTTATATGGATTGAAGATGCACCCGCCGTGCCCCAAAACCAGATTGCCACTGGCCCACGCATTGGGCTTGGCAAAACGCCAGAACCCTGGTACTCCGTCCCCTGGCGGTATTGGTTGGCAGATAATTCGTTTGTCTCCAAATAACCAGTGTCAACCCGGCGCCTCTCGGTGCTGTGGTGCAATTCAAAAGTTAAGCTTGAGTATCCGCAGAAATTACGGAATTTCTCTGTATTTGCTGCGGTCAAATTACTTCCACAGGAGAAATTATGCAAATACTTGAAGGGAAAAAGGCACTTATTTTTGGCATCGCCAACAAAAATTCAATCGCCTGGGGCATTGCCCAGGCACTGCATGCCCAGGGGTGCGAGCTTGGCTTTAGCTATGGCTTTGAGCAGCTGGAACGCCGGGTACGGCCGTTAGCCGAACAGCTTGGGGTTGAATTTGTAGAAGAATGCAACATTGAAGAAGATGCAGAAATAGAGAAAGTATTCCAGAAGGCTGCCGATCATTTTGGTGAGATTGATATTTTGGTGCACTCTATTGCCCACGCCAAGCGAGAAGATCTAACCGGTACCTTTGTAGAAACAAGCCGCGATGGTTTTCATCTAGCAATGGGCGTCAGCGTCTACAGTTTGGTGTCGCTCACCCGTGCCGCCGTGCCGCTTATGACCAATGGGGGCAGTATCATTTGCATGACCTATTACGGCGCAGAAAAGGCTGTGCCGCACTATAATGTCATGGGCGTTGCCAAAGCGGCTCTAGAGGCCAGCACTCGCTATTTGGCGGCTGACTTGGGACCGCAAAACATCCGCGTGAATGCGATTTCTGCTGGTGCCATCAAAACATTGTCTGCTGCTGGCATTGCGGGCTTTCGCAAGATGCTTAAATATACTGAAGAACGGGCACCGCTCCGGCGAAACGTGACCCAGGATGAGGTGGGGCAAACGGCACTCTGGCTGGCCAGTAGTTTGAGCAGCGGTGTGACCGGCGAAGTCATATATGTGGATGCGGGCTACAATATTTTGGGCATGCCAGAACCGCCGGAAGCGTGGCTGTAAAACGGCCGTTTCCAGCTTGACACATTTCTTCATTTAGCTATACTGGTCATGTTTGTTGTTGTTACTCTGTAACAAGCTAAACAATTTCACAATCTTATCAGGAGCAGCAGAGGGATCGGCCCGATGAAGCTGCAGCAACCCCCAAATCTGGGAAGGTGCTAAATCCGTCAGCAAAAGCTGAGAGATAAGAGGTAAACGCAGATTTTGCCAGCCTCTTGCTTGCCAAGAGGCTTTTTTTATGCCAATTTATAGAAAAAGAAGACTTTTTCTGCACCAAGGTAAATTGCAGATATTCAGGATTTCCTGGCCGCGATTTACATTTTACCAATGGAGGTAAAGTAGATGTCTACATTCACAAAAGCACCCAGCCTCTTGTTTACTTCGGAATCCGTAACCGAAGGACATCCAGACAAGATGTGTGATCAAATTAGCGATGCGGTTTTAGACGCCATTTTGGAGCAAGACCCCAATGCTCGCGTGGCGTGCGAAACAGCCATTAAGACGGGCTTCGTCCTGCTTCTGGGCGAAATTAGCACCACCGCCTTCGTCGATTTCGACAAGCTCGTGCGCCAAGTTGTCATTGATATTGGCTTTGACAGCAGCGACAAAGGCTTTGACGGCAATACCTGTGGCGTGCAATCCGCCATTGCCAGCCAAAGTGCGGATATTGCCCAAGGCGTTGATCGAGCTCTTGAATATCGCAACAATGGCACGACAGAGGCCGAGATTGAAGCCCTCGGTGCAGGCGACCAGGGTATGATGTTTGGCTATGCCTGTAATGAAACGGAAGCCCTGATGCCGCTGCCTATTTATCTGTCTCACTTGCTCACCAAAAGATTGAGCGAAGTCCGTCGCAACGGCACGCTGCCCTGGGTACGCCCGGATGGCAAAGCGCAGGTCACCATTGAGTACAGCTTTGGTGTGCCTAAGCGAGTTCATACCGTCCTGGTTAGTACCCAGCATGCGCCCGAGATTGATAATGATACGATTCGAGCTAGCATCATTGAGCACGTTATTAAGCCAGTCTTGCCCGCTGAACTGCTGGATGATACTTTGCGCGTATTTGTGAATCCCACGGGTCGATTTGTGGTAGGCGGCCCAATGGGAGACGCAGGTTTGACAGGGCGTAAGATTATTGTCGATACCTATGGCGGCATGGGACGGCATGGTGGTGGCGCTTTCAGCGGTAAGGATTGCACCAAAGTAGATCGCAGTGCTGCTTATGCTGCCCGCTGGGTGGCAAAAAATCTGGTGGCTGCTGGTCTGGCAGAGCGATGTGAAGTACAGCTGGCCTACGCTATAGGCGTAGCTGAGCCGGTAAGCATCAACGTGGAAACGTTCGACACAAGCGATTACAGCTCTGAGCAACTTGTAGAACTGGTTGAAACCTATTTTGATCTGCGCCCCGGCGCAATCATTCGAGACCTGGATCTACGACGGCCGATTTTCCGCAAAACGGCCGCTTATGGCCACTTTGGCCGGAATGATATTGATGCGCCCTGGGAAAATGTTGATCGAGCTGAAGAACTGCGACAGGCAGCTGAACGCTTGACGGCCGTTCCTGCTTAATCTGGGCCGACCTCCGAGGTTTTAGAATCTCGGAGGTCCAAATTAAGGTTTGCGTGTTATTCCACTTTCGTTATAATTCTTCGTTGCTTGCATTCAATGTGGGCAACCAATTAAAAGATTCCCAAAAGAATCATTTACCATTTTACACACACCCGGACAGGCAAAATGTGCTTACTTTCATTTGCTGAAGCGGCCGCTTGATTCCGCTGGCGGTTTTGGCAACTGATGGCCATGTAAGTTTTTGTTTGGATGAACGGTGTGGAAGCGCGTGCCGGACTTATTAACGGCGCGCGACAAAACAAACAAGGAGAATACCCCTATGGCCGTTGTTTCAATGAAGGCGCTGCTGGAAACTGGCGTGCACTTCGGACACAGAACTCGTCGTTGGAATCCCAAGATGAAACCATACATCTTTACGG
>CBDUOF010000541.1:0-3111 GCA_965368765.1 uncultured Anaerolineae bacterium
CCATCATCACCAACAATTTTGCACTGTGCAACGGCCGTTGGCCGACCCAAATCCTTATCGCCTCCCTCTTTTTGGGGGCGTTGGTACCACCGTTTTTGGGTGGGGTTATCTCGGCGCTGTCGGTGGTGGGGATTGCCCTGCTGGGCGTGCTGCTTAGCCTTTTGGTGTCCTGGGGGCTATCGCGCTCTTTGCTTAAAGGGGAAGTGTCTACCTTCAGCCTGGAACTGCCTCCTTACCGACCACCGCGAGTCTGGCAAACGATTTACACGTCTGTTATCGATCGGACGCTCATTGTGCTGTGGCGCGCTATTGTATTTGCTCTACCTGCGGGAGCGGTCATCTGGCTAAGTTCCAACATTATGATTGATGGCATTAGCTTCGCGGAGCATCTGGTTACGTTCTTGAATCCTGTGGGCCTGCTTCTCGGGCTCAACGGCGTGATTTTAGTGGCCTACATCGTCGCCATCCCCGCCAATGAAATTGTGATCCCTACCATTTTGATGCTGACAGTTCTGGTAACGGGGGCGGGCGGAGGCGCCGGCGCCGGGGTTATGTTTGAGCTTGAGTCACAGGCGGACACGATGGCGTTGTTTTCAGCGGGTGGTTGGACGCTGCTAACGGCCGTAAACCTCATGCTCTTCTCGCTGCTGCATAATCCTTGCAGCACCACCATCTACACCATCTATAAGGAAACGGGCAGCAAAAAGTGGACGGCCGTTGCCACCTTCTTACCGTTGGTAATGGGGTTTGTAGTGACCTTTTTTGTGGCGCAAATCTGGCGATTGTTTGCCGGAGGCTAATAAATAGCGACACGACTTTTATAGAACGAAAAAGCCATTCAGCTGCGGTTGAATGGCTTTTTTTATGCAAAACGGCCGTTTTACAACCCAAACGGGTTATTCTTTCCAAATGGGTTATGAACTAACGATACTTATGTTTACTCATAATGGGGTACTGCGATTACCACGGAATGGGTATTGTGTCATTGCAACCAACAACTAAAATGAGGGTACGTTTTTGATGCATTTTCTACTGTATAGCAAATCACAAAGAAATGGCTTTTTTTACCTTTTTTTACCTCAGAAGACTTTTTGTGGTTTACGCCAACGACCAATTGCTGTATCGCAAAGGAAATGTCAGTTTTGATCAGCCCATTATAAAAACAACATCGCCCACATCGTGAACGGTCAAACAGCAAACTCCTTTAGTGTACAGAATAGCATGAACAGGAGAATTGCCATGAATCACAGAAGGACCGCTCCATTTTTTGTACCGGATTATGATTATTTTGACGTGACGCCTCATGCAGCTCGACGCATGGCGCAGCGAAACGTAAGCTGGGAAGACATTCGTTTTGTTTTGCAATATGGGCAACGCACCAACAAGGCAGGTGCCATTCATGTGTTTTTAGGCACCCGTGATATTCCAGCGGGGTTAGGCAAGCGATATGCTCGGCTTGAGGGCACAACGGTTCTGGTTTGTCCCATGTCCATGGCAACGATTATCACCGTTTACCGTAACCGCCAGGATGGGGCGAGTCGCATTCGACGCAAACCAAAACGGAGTTGGAAGGCGCAACGACGCCAGCCACTTTATCCAGCTTATATGCACTAGATAAGCTTAAATAGGCAATTGGGCAGACGCGCAATTGCCTATTTATTTTTGGAGCAAACGGCCGTTCACCGCTGCTGCCCAGGTATCCACCCCACCCCCGTTGCTGTCTGCGAAAATGGAAACGACCACGCGACCCTGACGGAAATTAACCAGTCTGAACCCGCCACTGACCCGCGCGCAAACTTCTTCCCCGACTACAGGCGGATCCACCTCATCCATTGCCACGGTACAGGTGCGATTTAGCATTTCAACCGCAGTAGATTCGTCAGTCATTTCAAACAGATCGCAAAATACGGCCGCATTCGTCAGGGCGGGTTCTATCAGCTCCACACCGTAATAATTGACAATTTGGTCCACCAGGAACGTATCCTCAGGAACGGCCGTGCGGGTAATAGCGGTAATAAACGGTGGCGTGAACGATACGTCCTCCGGGTGGCATGCTGCCGCTGACAGATCAATCGTATCCTCGTTCCCGCTGCCGCCTTCATCGCACCCTGCCACCAACAAAAGGAGGCATCCCAAAAGCGCAACACACGCCAATTTTTTTCGACATTCGATCATTCAAAATCCCTTCTACACGTTGCGAACCCAACAGCTTTCCAGCGCAATTTTCTTTCTGGCACAAGCACTTAGTATTTTTTCAGTAAGGTTACGTGGCCGTGTAAGCTCTCCAGCATTTTGGGAATGGAGATGTATTCATCCACCACGTGCGCCTGGCTTTCTTCGCTGGCGGCGTAGCCGATCATGGTTAAGCCGTAGGGCACAAAGTGACGGCCGTCTGTGGCAAACTGGTAGCTGCTCAACTCGGCCTCCCGCCCCATGCCAGTGCCAATGAGCGCCTGAGCGCGCTGCACTTTTTCGTCAGTGGGCGGGGTGTAAAAGCCGTAGATCGTCTCGTCGCTATCGGGAAAAAGTTGCGGCGGACTACACATGGCATCTTCCAACAAAACAGCCTGGTCACTCACCAAACGCTGCACAAAAGCGCGCAAGCTGCTGAGGCTCTCGCTGGCCGTACGGAAGTCGAGGCAGACGCGCGCCCAGGCTGGCGTGACGTTGGTGCTTTTGGTATCCACTTCGATGATGGTGGGCGATACGGTGGTTGGCCCCAGGAGTTCATGGGCCGAGAGTTCACGCTTGGCGGCCTGCACATCTTGAATAAATTGAGCCAGCGCGTAGTTTGGATTCACAGCTTTTTCCGGGACGCTGGCATGGGCAGAACGGCCGTTAAACTGCACCCACATCTGGGCAAGGCCGCGATGCCCCAGGGCAATCTTGTTGTCCGAAGGTTCCCCCAACACCACCAGATCAACGGGATAATCCAGGTTTTCAACCCAATGTTTAGCACCTGCTCCGCCAATCTCCTCCTGTACCACGCCGCTAAAAACAACATCGCGCCGCGGGCGTTCCCCAGCGCGCAGCAGCGCCGCCATGCTGTACACCTGCACCGCCAGCGGTCCTTTGATGTCGCAGGCGCCGCGCCCCACAATGCGGTCATCG
>CBDUOF010000542.1:0-3093 GCA_965368765.1 uncultured Anaerolineae bacterium
TATCATTGGGTAATCAAGTAATTGAGTACACGGGTGTGTGGCACCTGCTTTACCCATTTACTCAATTACAAACTTTCTAAGATTCGCTCAGGATGTGTATAAATGCGCATACGGTCCTGGCGCAGGTAGGCGACGATGGTAATATTCCACGCTTCGGCCAGGGCCACGGAGAGGCTGGTGGGCGAGGTGCGGGAACAGACGATAGGCGTG
Organism: uncultured Anaerolineae bacterium; assembly: GCA_965368765.1. GTDB lineage: Bacteria > Chloroflexota > Anaerolineae > Promineifilales > Promineifilaceae > Leptofilum. The sequence continues at coordinate 211 of CBDUOF010000542.1, forward strand.
CCCAGCCGTCGTGCTTTGTTAATCATTTCGCTGGAAATACGGCCGCTGCTCAACAAAATTTTATGCTGTGTCACAAGGCCATCCAGCAAGGCTGCACCGCGCAGCTTGTCCAGGCAGTTGTGGCGGCCAATATCTTCCACCTGCAGCAAGATCTGGTCTGGCGAGGCAAGGACGGCCGTATGAATGCCCCGTGCCTGCTGATACAGTTCAGCCCCCAAATGCATTTGCCGCATCAATATCGCTACCTGTTTTGGCGTCGCCGTCAGGTCAGAAACCAGCGGATCGTGTTGACCAGATAAGTCATCAAAGGTCACCCCGCCTCCACAGCCTGCCGTCATAATGAATTTGCGCGGTTTCTCGAACGTCGTGTCGTGCAGCCAAACGTCAGCGCAGGTGCCGTTCTTGGCAAGGTGCAAATGACGGATATCGGCCGTATCGTGGATGATCCCCTCGTTGGCCAAAAATCCAACCGCCATGCGCTCAATATCGTGTGGTGAGGCCATAAACGTGGCCAACTCTTCACCATTTACCGAAATGCAAATCTGGGCTTCGTCTACCACCCAGCCGTCTACATCTTGCGGCACGCCGGTGCCAACCGTAACATACCGGCTGGGCAACACGCCGCGCTTATCTGTAGCAGACGATTTTGGACCGACAATTGAGCGGGTACCGTTATCTGCCACTTGCCACCTGCAATTTGATTCTCATTCAACCAACTCCGGCCACAGGTCGATGGCGCTGACAATAGCAGAAGCGGCCGTTTGCCCGAGACCGCACAAAGACGTTTCCGTCATCGTAAAGCCTACATCCAACAATAGCTGCTTGTCTGTAGGCTGTCTCCCACCACTGCGGGTCATGCGATCTAAAATTTCGAGCTGTCGCTGGGTGCCAATCTGGCAGGGAAAACATTTGCCGCAGCTTTCATGGGCAAAAAAACGAGCCAGTTCATAGAGATGTTTCCGGAGATCGGCCGTTTCATCAAACACCATAATGACACCAGAGCCAAGCGGAAATCCCGCTGCCCGCGCATCCTCGTACGTCAGCGGCGTGTCTAGCTTGTCAGGGCCAATGAATGCCCCGGCGGCACCGCCCATGAGCACTGCCTGGATTGCCTTGCCACCCGGCACGCCACCTGCCAGATCGATCATCTCCTGGACCGTCAGGCCAAATGGCACCTCGTAAATGCCGGGATCCACCACGTTGCCGCTCAGACAGAAAAGCTTGGTGCCAGGCGACTTATCTGTTCCGTGTTCGGCCCATTCGTCCTCACCCAGGTTGAGTGCTGCCAGCATGGCTGCCAGCGTTTCTACATTGTTTACGGCCGTTGGCTGGCCAAACAGTCCGTGCGTCGTCGGATAGGGCGGTTTCATGCGCGGAAAGCCACGCTTGCCTTCAATTGCCTCAAACAGCGCGGTTTCTTCCCCGCAAATGTAAGCCCCGGCCCCCAAACGAACATGCACCGTAAAGTTAAAGCCAGGCTTCCCCATAATGTTTTTGCCCAAGTAGCCTGCCTTGAGCGCTTCGTCAACAGCATTGTGCAGGCGGGTATGGGCACGTGGATATTCGCCCCGCAAAAATATCCAGCCATTTTCAGCGCCAACAGCATAAGCCGCCACCGTCATTGATTCAATCACCGCAAACGGATCTTCTTCCATCAGACAGCGATCTTTAAAGGTTCCCGGCTCGCTCTCATCGGCGTTCACCACAATATGCTTCTGCTTCGGATCGTCCGATGCGCCTCGGGTAAACAGCCATTTCCGGCCAAGCGGGAACATCGCCCCGCCCCGCCCCAAGATGCCCAGGTTTTCGACGGCGCCAATCAGCTTATCTGGAGACAACGCGATGGCGTTGCGCAGTCCATTGTAGCCATTATGGGCTTCATATTCGGACAAGCTCATCGGATCAATCTTGCCAATTCGCGCCAGCTTGATGAATGGGCCGCCGCGCGGCCGTGCCAGAGGTTCGGGGTGCGTGCCGGCCAAAAAGCCGGGGACAGCGTCTACAGTCAGTGAACCTGCGGGGCGGTCGCCATTGAGGGCACAAGGGGCATGTTCACACATCCCTAAACAAGGAACGGCCTCAAAGGTCAGACTGCCATCCTCGCGCGTTTCACCACTCTCCAGCCCTAATTCCGCTTCAAGCGCCTGAATAACCGCATGGCTTCCGGCGTGGCTGCAGGCCAAATCCTCGCAGACGCGGATAACGTGTCGGGCGGTTGGCTCGCTATAAAGCATGGTGTAAAACTCGATGACCCCATGAATATCAGCCAGGGGCACGCGCAAAATCTTGCCGATGGCTTCTTGTACCTCTGGTGGCAGCCAGCCATAAATTTCTTGGGCTTCATGGAGAATGGGCAGCAGGGCCTCTCGGGAACGGCCGTTATACTTTTCTAACAGGGGCGTTAACTGGGTCAAATCAACAGTTTGCGCAGCAGTGGTCACTTGGCACCTCATTGTTGTCTTGGTGCTCGATCTGATCAGGATTAGACTGAAGGCAGATCGGGTCGTGGTGGTTGATCATCGGAACAACATCGGCACGCATCTGGATTTATCGAAAAAGTGGGATTCCTGTAAACGCCAGCGATGATAGTGCCGAATCTGTTCCATTGTAACCGAGATATATCAGTTTTCCAATGTCCGCACGTGAGCAGACAGTATAATTTGTCTTCTTTTACCTAATGCGCAGTCATGGCCGTCAACACGCCAGGCGAAAACTGAATTTGTACGCTTTCGCCAACCCGAACTACTTCTTGCGGCAGCCTCTTCGCCGGGTCCCAGGCAACGGCCGTTTTCAACCAAATCTTCTCGTTACCCACCTGGACAAAATACGGCCGTTCCCAATTCTCAGTGCCGCACATAAAATTAAAGGCGCGCTGTGCCGACC
>CBDUOF010000543.1:0-3063 GCA_965368765.1 uncultured Anaerolineae bacterium
GCCATCGCCAACCACCTCATCCAAAACGATAAGTACGACAAAGAGTTTGTACGGCGTTGGGTGAATTGGGAGGAGACGCTGGAAGCGGTAAGTAGTAATCAGTTATTAGTAAATAGCAATCAGTTGGCAGACGAGATTCGCGCAGCGATTGAGCAATTACCAATTACCAATTACCAATTACCATTCAGCCTATTCGACCGCGTACTAAAAGACCTTTATGCCGAATTCACCTTTGAACGAGCCGCCGAAGAGTCACAGGTGCCGATTGAGCGGATTGTGGAGACGGCGCGGTTGGTGGCAAACTGCGACGGCCGTTTGGCCACCCACACCTGGCGCAGCGCTTCAATTGGCAATTTGGGCGGCTGGCAGGTGGCCCGCTGTCTCTTCTTCCTCAACGTGCTCACCGGCAGCGTCGGCACGCCCGGCGGCGTCAACGCCAACAGCTGGAGCAAATTTGTGCCCAAGCCGTTTAGCAGCCCGCCTGCTGGCGACACCTGGAATGAGCTGCATCTGCCCCATGAATGGACCTTTGCCCATTACGAGATGAGCTTCCTTCTGCCCCACTTCCTGGAAGAAGGGCGCGGCGACATCGACGTCTACTTTACGCGTGTTTACAACCCAATGTGGATCAATCCCGATGGCTTCATGTGGCTCAAATCGCTGCGCAACGAAGAGCAGATCAAGTGCCATGTGGCCCTCACGCCCACCTGGAATGAATCGGCCTGGTTTGCCGACTACGTTTTGCCGATGGGTCATTCTGGCGAGCGGCACGACCTGATGAGCCAGGAAACCCACGCCGGTCAATGGATCGCTTTCCGCCAGCCGGTGCGCCGCGTGGCCATGGAAAAGCTGGGTCACAAGGTCAACTATACCCATGAAGCCAATCCCGGCGAGGTGTGGGAAGAAAACGAGCTATGGGTGGAGCTGTCCGTCAACATGGACCCAGACGGCAGTTTGGGCATCCGCAAATGGTTTGAAAGCCCATATCGTCCTGGCGAAATTGTGACTCAGGATGAATACCACCAATGGATTTTTGAGAACAGCGTGCCAGGCCTGCCAGAAACGGCCGCTGCTGAAGGGCTCACTCCCCTGGCCTACATGCGCAAATATGGCGTTTTTGAAATCACCGCCAACAATTACATCCCATACGAAAAAGAGATTGGGGATTGGAGAGTAGAGATGGATGCCTCAGGCAATCTGCAATCTCCAATCCCCAATCATCAAATTGATGATAAGAAACGCATCCACCAAGACGACAATATTATCGGCGTCGTTGTCGATGGACAGCCCAAAGTCGGCGTGGGTACGCCCAGCCGCAAGCTGGAATTCTTCAGCCCAACCATGCACGACTGGGGCTGGCCAGAGCGGCAACACACCATCCCTTGGCCACTGAAAAGCCACGTCCACCCGGACAACATTGACCGCAGCCAGGGCGAAATGCTGCTGCTGCCTAACTTCCGTCTGCCTACGCTCATCCACACGCGCAGCGCCAATGCTAAATGGTTATACGAAATTAGTCACAAGAACCCTGTTTGGATGCATCCCAGCGATGCCCAACGACTCGGCGTGGAGACCGGCGATCTCATCCGCGTGGAAACGGAGATTGGCTATTTTGTCGATAAAGTGTGGGTGACCGAAGGGATCAAACCGGGCGTGGTGGCGATGAGTCATCATTTGGGTCGCTGGCGGCTGCAAGAAGATGCAGGCGTGAATCCAGGCATGTCGGCCCTGGCACGGCTGGAGGAGAATGGCGCACAGCACAAGCTAAACATTTTGAAGCATGGCTCAGCGTGGCAAACCTTTGACCCGGACACGAATCGCATTTGGTGGCAGGATGTGGGCGTACACCAAAATCTGACCCACGCAGTGCATCCTGATCCGCTGAGCGGGGCGCACTGCTGGCTGCAAAAGGCGACAAATGTGTCCAAAGCAAAACCACACGATAAGCACGGCGACGTCTGGGTGGACATCACCAAGTCCATGGAAGTGTATAAAGCGTGGAAAGAAATGACCCGCTCAGCCCTGGACACGAGTCCTGATGGCACGAGACGGCCGTATTGGCTGAAACGGCCGCTCAAACCGAGTAAAGATGCCTATAAACTGCCCAAAAACCCATTCGGCCGTCCGGAAAAATAAGCCGTCCTTACACAATCTTTACACGGCTCTTACGCGGACTTTGCAGCAAAATAGTACACTGGTCCACATTCTAAAAGTTGACCGAGGGACAAGAGGAAAAACAGATGTGGTTTGAAACATTAATTCGTGAAGAAACAGGCTGCGCCACGTACATGATCGGCTGCCAGCAAACGGGCGAATGCGCAGTGTTCGATCCTCTTTGGGACATTCAACCCTATCTCGACATGGCCGAAAAGAAAAAGTCCAAAATTCGCTACGTGATTGATTCGCACAGCCACGCTGACCACGTATCAGGGGCCACCTGGCTGGCCGAAGCGACCGGCGCCGAATTAATCTTGCCGGAGCTGGCGGAAATCAACTATGAAGCAACCCGCGTTAAGCACGGCGACATGATTCGCATGGGCGGCGTTGGCTTGGAAGTGGTACACGTACCCGGGCACCGCCCAGAACAGATCAATCTACTAGTTTACGATTTTCCGCGCGGCGACGAACCCTGGTTCATCCTCACGGCCGATTTTGTGATGGTGGGGGATATTGCCCGCCCAGATCTGGCACAGGCAGCAGATGAAGGCGCGCCTGTTTTGTATGACGTTTCTATCCCTCGCTTTTTAAATTTGCCCGATCATGTTGAGGTATACCCCGGCCATCTCGCCGGGTCTACCTGAGGACGCGTCACAAGTGGCAAGGTTGCCACTACGGTTGGGTATGAACGGCGCTTCAATGATTCGTTGAGGTTTAAGAACAAAGAAAAGTTCATCGCCTATATGCAGGATGATCAGCCCTTGAAACCGGCCAATATTTTGAACATCGTGGCCACAAATCAGGGCATACTACCGCTGACGAAAGAGATGCCTGAAGCCGCGCCTCTGAGCGCCAGCACGGTTGCCGAGATGATGATAAAAGGGGCTGTGGTGGTAGACGGCCGTT
>CBDUOF010000544.1:0-3019 GCA_965368765.1 uncultured Anaerolineae bacterium
TGCTTGAGGATGGCCAACTGCTCTGGGGTGCGCTCCAATGCCTGATTGCACCGTTCCAGCACCCGCTCCAGCAAAAAGCGCAAGTCGCGGCTCTTTTTGGCGGCATCCATGGCTTCGCTGGCCCCTTCCCGAATCACGGTAAGAATGGTGCCTTCCACCGGCTTCATCACGCCACCATAAGCCGTGTCCGATGCAGACTGGAAGGCCTTGGCCAGATCAGTGGTGTCGAAGGTTTCTTTGCCTTTAAGTGCTTTGGCCAGCCCGCGCCAAATCTGGCTCAGAATAACACCCGAGTTGCCCCGGGCCCCCATCAATGCCCCATGTGCCAGCTGTTCAGCCACCTTGCCCACGGGGTCTTCATCGCTGTTTTGCACCCGACCAACGGCCGAACGCATCGTCAGCAGCATGTTGGTGCCGGTGTCACCATCTGGCACGGGGAAAACGTTGAGGGCATTGACGTGTTGATGATTTTGGTCTAGCCAGGCAAGGGCGGCCTGGGCTAATTTGTGCAGTTGACGGCCGTTGCACTGCAACCATTTAGGGGCTGTCGGTGTTTGCACGGCGTCGCTTGGATGGGTTTGTGTCACGAATCAATCTCCGAAAGGGATAATTAGCTATTTTCCTTGCTCAAGCGCAGACCCTGAACGTAAACGTTCACTTCACTAACGGTCATGCCGAGCGATTTTTCAACGTGGAATTTGACGGTGTGTTGAATGCTTTCAGCCACGGCCCGAATGCGGACGCCGTACTCCACAATGACGTAGACATCAACAGTAATTTCTTCATTTTCGATGGTGACGTCAATGCCCCGCTTGCTGTCGCGAGAGAGCAGGTTGGCGATGCCGTTGGCTAAATTCTTATTGGCCATACCAACCACGCCATAACATTGGTTAACCGCCTGGCTAGCAATGGTGGTAACGGCCGTTGTTGAGATATCTATCACGCCGAGATTTCCTTCCTGTACAGGTGTTTGTTCAGACATGGGTACTCCTGAAATATTCCAGCAGAACTATAGAAATGCAATTGTATCATAACCTGAACGGTTGGCATCTGTGCAACTCTGCACACGCAGACGAGGCGGGATTTTAATAACTTGTTACGGCTTGTAGACGGTAGCCGCAGAGTATGAAGTTAACCAAAACATTGCCATTATGAATGAAACGAAGAATCCCACCAAACTTGGCCTTTTGAACCCATTTCTGTAGACAAAGAAAATCTTGTTTTTAGGTTAGCGGGATGCTTCGGGGGATACTTCGACAAGCTCAGCACAAGCTCTCAGCATGACATTTAAGGTTAGGCTAAAACCGTAGTCAGGATGTTTTTGGCTCCGGCTTGTTGAAGGGCAATGGTAACTTCTATTTCCCTAACCTCATCCGCCACCAAGGCAATCATATTCCCGCCACGCCCGGCACCGCTGAGCTTGGCCCCCAGTGCTCCCGCTTGCAGCGCAGCATCCACCAAATTGTCCAGTTCCGGCGACGAGACCGTCATTTTTTGCAGCCAGGCGTGGTTCTCCGTCATGAGCTGGCCCAGCTTGGCCACCTGCCCCGCTTCGATGGCCTGACGGGCTTCTTTGGCAATACGGCCGCATGCATCAAAAATCTTCGCAAATTTCGCAGGCTGTTCACCGTACTGGCGGCGCACGTCGCCCACCACCGTTTTGGTGCTGCTGCGGACGGCCGTGTCGGCCACCACAAAGCGCAGCGGCGTGGCCACGGTGAACAGCTCAATCTGGTTCCGGGGCGACTGCCGCACAAAGTAGATGGGCTGCTCATAGGCCACCACGGTGTTGTCGATGCCGCTCGGTGTGCCGTGATGTATCTTTTCCACTTCATAGGTCAGGGCAGACACCATTTCATTGGTTTGTAAATCGGGGCGGTTCAGGTGCTTCGCCAGGGCGCGAATAATGGCGGCGGCGATGGCGGCACCACTGCCCATGCCGCTGGCAATAGGAATTTGGCTGGTGACGTGGATGGTCACGTCTGGCGGCTGCCACAAATTGGCGGCATCCAGCACCTGCCGGGCCGACCGCGCCAGGGCGTCGTCATCGGGCAAATCTTGCAGCCGATCGTGGCGCTTTAGATCGGGCGCAACGATGTAGCAGTTGTTGCTGGATGAATAATGGACGCTGGCTTTGGCGCGTCGTTGGGTAATGGGAACGGCGATGGCGGGACGGCCGTATACCACCGCATGTTCGCCAAATAATATGACCTTACCGGGCGCCGACGCTTCTACAACTGGGTTAAAGTCAATCATCGTCAAGAAATATAAATCGTGAGGAAGACCACCAGGGCAAAAAAGAGCAGTGTCAGTTGCAGCGAGCGATCGCGCAGCAAAATCTCTTCTGGCGCCCCCCCCATCTCTCGCACATGAATCAAGTACAGGTAACGAAAAATAGCGTATAGCACAAAAGGAATGGTGAGCATCATCAAATGGTTTTCCGGCAAACCTTCGGCCAGAAAGGTGTACAGGCTGTAAGAAACCACGGCGCTGGTGGTCACCACACCCATCATCCGGTCAATCAAGTCAATATTGTACTCTTTGAGGATGGCGCGATGGCTGCCTGCATTTTGCCCCAGCAGCACCAGCTCGTGCCGCCGCTTGCCCAGCACCATAAACAAGGCCAAAAAGCCGCCAAACAGGTAGAGCCAGGGGGAAAAGCGCTGCACGTCGATGACGGTGACGCCCGCAGCAATGCGCAGCACAAAGCCAGCCGTCACAATGGTGATATCTAGCAGCACGACATGCTTGAGCCAAAATGAGTAAGCGATTTGGCTCACCAGATACGCCAGCAGCACAAGCCCAAAGTTAAGATTGAGCAGGAAGCCCGCCACCAAACTGCCCACAGCAAACAAGACCGCTGCAATTTTGGCGACCGGCGGATTGAGGCTGCCTGCAGCCAACGGCCGATTTTTCTTCGTCGGATGCTGTCGGTCGCTTTCAATATCCGCTAAATCATTCATGATGTAGACTGCGCTGGACATCAGGCAAAGCAAGACAAATGCGCCAATCGTGGGCA
>CBDUOF010000545.1:0-2988 GCA_965368765.1 uncultured Anaerolineae bacterium
GAAGAAAAGAAAGTGCTGGGCAACATCCTGCCCAACGCCAACGCCATCGCCCGCCGCCTGCGTTTAATCGAATAGAACGCGGATAAACGCCGATGACGCTGATTTTCTGATCAGCGTTTATCTGCACTCATCCGCGTCCGCAAACAATCCTTAATGAAGCGAACGCTTACACACCGACCCATTTGGACGATGACTGCGCTACTGCTCGCCGGAGCGGTGCTGCGGCTGTTTGGGCTAAACAACCTCTCACCGCCGGGCATCACCCACGACGAGGTGGCCAACTGGCTCATCGACCGTTCCATTTTGGCGGGTGAGCACGCCATCTACTTCACCCGCGCCTACGGGCATGAGGCGGGCTTCCACTACCTGCAAACTGGCTTCGTCGCCTTGCTTGGCGACAATATTTTGGCGCTGCGCCTGCCTGCGGCATTTTGCGGGCTGCTGGGCGTGGCGGTTACGTTTGCCCTGGCGCGGAAGCTGTTTGGCAAAAATGTGGCGCTGCTGGCGGCAGGCTTGTTGGCGGTTTTATTTTGGCCCGTTTTTTACGGCCGTCTCGCTCTCCGAGCCATCTCTTTGCCTTTCGTGGCAGGGCTGTCTGCTTATTTTTGGTGGCAGGGTTGGGATGAAGCGCGCGCAAGCAAGCCCAGCAGCCAGGCAGTGCCGCCGACGCTCCTAAACCCATTCAGCCTTTCAGGCGTCTTTGCCGGTTTAAGCCTATACACCTACCTGGCCGCCCGCGCCGTGCCGATTTTTTATGCGCTGTGGCTGGGGTATTTGGCAATTTTTCATAGGCGCGAACTATATCATCGCTGGCGTAGCATTCTGCTGTTTGTTGTGATGTTTGTTGTGGTTGCCGCGCCGCTGGGCCTGTTTTTGCAGGACAATCCCGGGGCAGAATTCAGGCTAAGCGAAGTAGATGCCCCACTGCAAGCTTTGCGGGTTGGCGATTTCCAGCCGGTACTGCAAAATGGTCTTAAACTGTTAGGCATGTTTGGCATTGTGGGGGATCCGCTGTGGCGCGAGGGGGTGCCGTCGGCCCCGGTGTTTGAGCCGATTGTGGCGATCTTTTTTTATGGAGGATTGCTGCTCTGCTTGTGGCACTGGCGGCAGCCTCGCTATGCGTTTTTGCTGCTTTGGTTGGCAACGGCCGTTACCCCCAGCCTGGTCACCATCAACGCCCCCAGCCACATCCGTGGCATCTTGATTTTACCTGTGCTAACCATGTTGCCTGCCCTACTTATGCACAGTTTAGGGCAGTTATCCACAGTTTTTCGCCACTTATCCACAAGAAGTTACAAAATATTGGTCTTGACGATCGTTTTAGTTTATGCTGCCCGAACATCTGTTTTACTGTTTCAGACGTGGCCCAATGGCGGCGATGTGCCGTTTGTTTGGCAAGCGGCGTTTACGGAAATCGCGGAGACTTTGGACGGCCGTTCCGACCTCAGCGCGGCGGCGATTGCCGGCTGGTCGCCCAGCACCATGGACAGCCCCACGATGACCCTGCTGCGCCAAAACGATGACCTGCCCCTCAGCCACTTCGACCCGCAAGACGGCACGCTTATTTTGCCAAATGCAGCACCGATGGTGGTGCTACGGCCGTCTGATTTGCCGCTTGATCCGTTTTGGGACGACCAGTTGCAGACGTGGGGAGCCGATGTAATGGTGAACGGCCGTTTCACAATTTACACATTGCCACAGCAACCACCTGCCGAGCTGGCTAATCCGCTGGAAGTTCAGTTTGGGGATGAAATCAGTTTGCTGGGGTATGAATGGTTGGCAGATGGCGAATTATTGTTGGTTTGGCGGGTAACGGCCGTACCCACCGCCCCGCGCCAACAATTCATCCACAGCCTCGCCGCCGACGGCAGCCAATTGGCCGACGCCTACCGCTTCGACGCCCCCGACCCGCAAGGCATCTGGTTCCCCCATTGGCAGCCTAGCGACCTCATTTTGCAGCATCTCACGCCACCTGCCTTGGGCAATTCAGCTCAGCTGCGCCTCGGTTGGTTCGACCCCACCACCTGTGCCCCCGGCCCCTGCCAAAACCTGCGCACAGAGAATGGAACCGAGTTTGTGCTGCTGCCAGTGGAGAAATAAAGCAACGCGTTACACAGCAAACTTTTCTTCTGCCGGTGCGCCACCGATTTTTCCTGCAATTTGACCGTAAAGATGACCGGTAACGGCCGTTAGGTACGGGCCCATGGCAATGCTCAGCAAAATAGCAGCGATCGTCCCCAGGCACGGGATGATATTGAGCACGCCAAACAGCAGGGAAAGTACAAAACTGGCGGCAAACGGTGTCAGCCCGGCAATCAAGATATCCCCAATATTGTCTCGAACAATGGCCAATACCTCACCAAAGCGGAAGCAAGCCGCCAGGTCGCCTTCGCGCACGTACTGAATGACAATGGCCGGGCTCAAGAAGAAAAGTGCCAAAATAAAAATAAGCGTAAGGCAACCAACCAGACCATACGTGGCTAAGATGCCCGCCGCAACGGCATCTTCACTAATTTGCGTTGCTTCACCAAGACCACCAAAGCCAACGGTGGCAGCAAAAGCAATACAAATCAGCAGCCAAAACGGCAGCGTATACACGACGGAAGCCACCATAATAGAAAGGCCATCTTTGAACAAGGTTCCTAAATCTTCCCATTCGGGAAGCGGCCGTTTCTCACCATTCATCACGTTGCGGGTAATGCCAACCAAATAACCCGTTAACAGAAATGCAGGGAAAATCAAAAAGGACAGCAGCGAGACCAGCACCCCCAGCCCGAGCTTGCCTATCCAGCGATCATCTTCAGTAACGTAGGTAAATGCTTTTGCAACATCCATTAAAAAATCCTCCCGAATTCTAGCCAAAAGAAAACAGCCGGCCCTGCACAAAGCAAGGCTGGCTGAAAATTTATCTTATTGAACCCAATCCAAAGCTTAAGCCCAGCCCTGCCCCTTCACAAAATCGGTCACCACAGGAATCGTTACTTCTTG
>CBDUOF010000546.1:0-2980 GCA_965368765.1 uncultured Anaerolineae bacterium
GTTACTACAGTGTATGGAGTCTCCACTTTTTATTCATCCCCGAAACTTGCACACGAGGTTAACTAATAAGGATCGATGCGATGCGGTCAGGCGCAACCTTCAACATCAAGTAACAAAGCCGCAGCATAATCTGTGTTGGACTAGCCGGGAAGTACAAATCCTATTTGGAATTTAAGCTTACAAAGAAATTGGCACAAACACCGGTAGCCGCTAGTTTGGCAAGATTGTAACAGTTTATTGAAGGCTGGGTCAACCAGAGAAACAAGCCAGTATTTAGCCAGAAAAGAGCAATTGACAATCTGAAATAAGCCCTTGCTCCGGTATGGTCTTCGTCCTACGTGAAACTGTGCTTGCTGTGGCACGGCTTGAGTGTGGTGAGAAAGTTTGGGGTGGGTTCAACGCACCATCCTGCAAAAATTTCGGCTTTTTAGGATTTCGCGGGGTAGGGGCAGACCCCCGTGTCTGCCCAAAAAGGGCGCACACGGGGGTACGCCCCTACGAATGGTATGAATTTTGAAGGCAAAATGGGGAAGGGATACGGCCGTTGCCTAATAACACAGTAGAACTCAACTTCACGCGATTGTTAGGCAACTATGGGTCAAGTTTTTTTACGAAGGTTAATAAGATCTCCTTGCGTTGACGAAATCCCAATTTTGTATATAGGCGTTTGGCATTCTCATTGGTAGATAATACATGGAGGAAGGGGATTTCCTGGCACGCCAAAATGGATTTAGCCAACATCGTCGTCAATGCGCCGCCATACCCACGCCCACGATAATCCGGGTGAGTGCAAACAGCACTAATCTCACAAAAACCTGCTAAATGCAGCCGTTGTCCTGCCATCGCCACTAATTTCCCATCCTGACGCAAGCCAAGATACTGCCCCATCTCGATGGTACGGGGTAAGAAAGGACCGGGCTGAGTTAATTCCACGAGAGCAAGCATCTCCGGAACATCCTCAACCGTGAGTTCGATCGCGTCAATAGGGGCGGATGACTTTATATCTTCACAGACCAATTGTGGAACGCGGCTAATCTGCAAAACTTGCCAACCGGGCAACGCTTCGGGCAACGAATCAACTACCAGGCCGATTGCCTCGTCCATCTCAAGCAAATTTCTCAAATCATTAAACCCTTTGCTATTGCTTTCAGGCAGTGCTGCGGCTATCGCCACGTCAGATTGGTAACGAAGAGCGATGTCGCCGCGAACCGCCAGATGACGATGGTGGCTGTTCAGGGCATGCCAAATGGGGTTATCGAGCATATTCAAGTTCATCGAAATACCTATTCTAGTCGAAAAATTGGCCTTTGGCGTAAAACTCATGTGCCATACGGCCGTTCCCAATTCATCCCACAAGCAGCGCAAGTTCAAAACGCACTATTGCCGCAGAATCTTCTCCATCGCTTTGCCTTTGGCCAGCTCATCAACCAGCTTGTCCAAATAGCGTATTTTTTGCATCAACGGATCTTCGATTTCTTCCACGCGCACGCCGCACACCACGCCCTTGATTAGTACGCAATTCGGATGCATGGCGGGGGCCTGGGCAAAAAAGGTTTCAAAATCGTTTTCTTCTTCGAGCTGCTGCTGCAAGCTCGCCTCGTCATAGCCCGTCAGCCAGTAAATGGTTTGGTCAACTTCTTCTTTTGTGCGATTTTTGCGCTCCGCTTTTTGCACATACATTGGATAAACTTTCGCAAAAGGCATCTTAAAGATTCGATGTTTACTCATTGTCATTCCTCCATTGAGTTGTGACCAGTTACAAATATTATCTTCAGCACGCTGACGCGCTCTTTGGGTTTGCCCGATTTTAATTTTTGATTTTGGTAAACGGGCAAACCCTGGGGTTCGTTTCCTTATCAAAAGTTATTTGTGAACGAACCCTTAGCAGTCAAACACCGACCAGCAGATGTCGTTTCGCAGCCGCTGATCATCCAGGACAAGATCGCGGATCGCTTCTGGCAACTGATCGCGCTGCCATTGGCATTCCCGACGTCCGGCGGACTCGCTTTCCTCTTTTGGCGCGGCTGCCCGCACGGCTTTGATGGCGTAGGCTGCTGCCCCAAGTTCGTGGGCAGCGACGTGAGCAACGCACGCTGCCTGGCCAGCGGCAAAGGCGGCGTGCCGGGCGGCGCCGCTCAACGCTCTGGCTGCTGCCATGGCATGGCCACCTGCCGCGCGTGACTCAGACATCGTGATCTCGCCCCGCGTCCAGGCGCGCACCATTTCGATGGCGCGACGCGGCCGTTTATCGTTAGATTGTGCCGCCTCAAATAAATGCAACACATGCTCGGCACAATCTGCCGCCCACAGCGCCAGCAGATGATGATCGGCGTCTTGCAGGGTGCCACCGCGACGGATTGTGATGAACCGAGGGTCTCGCTGCTTTGGAAGTATCATGCGGAGCGCTAAATCTCAACCCCAGGCAGGCCAGCCGCACCCAGCAGCAGCGAAAGCTCCCCGGCGTGGGGCAGGTCATGGTCCAGCAGCCCCCAAATTGTTTGCATGATCAGGGCTTCTTCTTTGGCCAGCTCATCGGTGGGGGGGCCGCTCATCAGGCAGCCGGTGATGAACTGCCAGGTCAGGTCCAGCCCCTGCACAATCTCAACGGCCGTTCGCGGCGGATCGTCAGCGTCATCCCAACGGTGTAGGGGGACCAAGTCTGCGGCCCGGTCGCCCAGCGTGCGGTGCAGGTGCAGGGCGCGGCCATAAACAATATGTTTGGCGAGCTCGCCTGGCGTGCGCAGACCAGGTAGGAGCCGCTGTTGCAGCTGTTCCTCGCTAAGCGGCGCGATGGCGCGCTTGAGCGCATCCTGATAATCCTGCCAACTTTCGAAGGCACGCGCTTCTGCGAGTGCTGCTCTTTTCATTTATTTACTCCCACTACTTTTGTTTCTAGGTGCCAAAATTCTACCAAATGAGGACGCCGCCTGAAACCTTCTTTGCCATTTCTGTGGCGTGAATGATATTTTCGATTCGCTGT
>CBDUOF010000547.1:0-2966 GCA_965368765.1 uncultured Anaerolineae bacterium
GTTTAGTATAGGCGGTGTCACTGGACGTTACTTTACGGCAACAGCCACCGACCCCGTGGGCAACACTTCTGAATTCTCTAACTGTGCCTTGCTTGAGGATGCGCCCACGCCGACGCCCACCAGCACAGCGACACCGACAGCGAATGCAACCGCATCGACCACGCTCACACCAACAAACACTTCGACCGCAACGAATACCCCGACGGTGACGAATACGCCAACGCCGACGGGCACGGCAACATCAGGTCCTTCACCGACCCCTACCAGTACGTCATCGCCGACATCCACACCAACATCTACACCAACATCCACCAGCAGTCCTTCGCCTACGGTGACAATGCCCGCTTCGCCGACGCCCACGCTGCCACCGGAGGTGACACCAACCGGTACACCAGATCCAACGCAGGGCGCTAATTTCTTTATCTATCTTCCTATTGTTGTCAAGTAATATCCCTATTTACGAAAGGAGTAAACCCATGAGCATCAATTTAGAAGAAATCCGAACGGCCGTTATGAACTACGTGGATTCAAACGTAACCATCACAGTCACCAACCTGCTCACCGCGGGGCCAAACATCAATCCTGGTGAAGGGTTTAGCCTTAGGCTAAATGCAGCGAATGCCAGCGCGTCCAATGGGGGCATCCCCTTAAAAAACGTCGTCTGGTGGGTCTCAGTGCAAGATGAAACCGTCTTCAAACTGATCGTGCCGGACGAACCTTACATCACCCGCAGTGGGCTATCTAAGTCATCGGCCAAGCTCACCCCTGGCACTCAGGTGAACGAACTGTACATCTTTCCCCGTGCCGTGGATAACTACCTGGGCATTGGCGATACAGATTCCCTGACGATCAGCTGTAAAGCTGGGTCTGGTTCCATGGGCGGCGCCTGCTTCATCTTTGCCAAAGTGTATGCCAGTGTCGATGAGGAATGGCTCTTTCCTAAAGAGCAAGATTCGATAACTGGTGGCCGATATATTGAAGTGGTTGGGTAGACGAAGTGGTGATTGATGGGACAGTCATCACTCTTTAGCGCGTTAGACAATGCTGATTATGGATCACCACAAAAGTTTTCTAACGTAAAAATCGCCATTTCTTAATTGAAAGAACTTTCCCGTATTCACCTGTAAACGCCATAAGGAATCTTGAATTTCTAATTCGGCTTTTGCTTGAGCAAGTCACGAGAAATCTTACTTTCTATCGCAAAAGGTTTCCCGTGATTTGCTCTCCCGCCACCTGTTTATGAATCTTTTGAAATCGAGACTGCGCAGAAGTTTGGGCTGCACTGAAAGGCAATCCGTATGCCCCGCTACCTGGTTGAACAAACCTTCCCCGACGGACTTACGCTCTCCATCGATGAGGCGGGGGCGCAGTTATGCCTGAATATCGTAAGTAATAACGAGCAGGATGGGGTGACATGGCTTCACTCTTACGTCACCCCAAACCGGCGTAAGTCATTCTACATTTGTGATGCGCCTTCTCCCGAAGCTGTTCGTCGTGCTGCCCAACGGAGCAAGTTGCCGGTAGACCGCATCATCGAAGTTCGCATTCTTGACCCCTATTTTTTGCATTAGGCTTGTGGAATTTATCGGCATGAATCTTTCAGCGCCAGGCACGACTGTTTCGAAGTCAAGAATTTTACACTGACCATGACGCCACTATTACGCCCACAGACACCAACTTTGCCAATAATTTGAATGCGAGCTTTGGTGTGTCTTGGCGTGCCAAAGATGATGCCAACGAAAACATCAAATCCTGCGCAAGCACACTGTCCTTACACCAGCACCCACCATTTTGGATCCACTGACACTGTTTGCGCCTCATGCTAAAGGAGTGAATATGCACATCTTGTTAGGTCTATTAATGGGCGTCGTCTATGCAGCGGCCCCCGGGCCAGTAAATGTAGAAACGATTCGACGAGGCATGAAAAATGGTTTCATGGACTCTCTAGCTGTGCAAACTGGCTCCTCTGTGGGTCGAATTGCTTATGCACTTTTGGCTATGTTGGGCGCGGGACTTCTCTTGCAGGGAGAAACACTTCAACTGGCAATTGGTGTGTTTGGCATGACGGTTCTGTTTTATCTGGGCATTAATGCCATCCGCGACTGGCGTGATCTGGTTAATCACACGGGCGAGGATGGCGCGCAAGCAGCTCCTTCTCGTCACGCCTTTTGGACAGGAGCAACGCTTTCTCTAGCTAATCCCCTGGCAATCGTTTTTTGGCTTTCAATTGGGGGCCGAGTTGCTCAGGAACCTGAGCTGGTGGGCACGACTTTTTTGCTTGGCTTCTTTGCTGGTTGTGCGGTTGTGTCATTGTTTCTATCTATATTTGCTAGTTTTTGGCAGTCGCGCCTGACGAGTAAAGTCGCCTTATCTGTTTCCTGGGCCTGTGGACTGGTGCTTATTGGCTTTGGAATTAGGCTTGGTTATACCGTCGCGCTGACATTCAACTTTTGGTAGAGCGGTCAAGACCCTATCTCTCTGAAAGGGCAGGCAACCTAATGTCTAAAACTTATCAGCGTTCTTCAATTCTTGCGTTTGTTGTCCTTGCCGGCTTGCTCATTCTGTATGATCTGTTGATACAGTTTGATCAGGTACAGGCCGGCCCGTCTGCAACTTTTATTGTGAGCAATAGCAATGACAGTGGCGCTGGCTCGCTAAGGCAGGTAATTGTGGATGCCAATGCCAGTGCGGGTGAGGATTTAATTGACATAACGGCGATTGGCACTATCAACCTCCTTACGCCCTTACCCGTTATTAGTGAAGCGGTCATGATTCAAGGATCAGGCTCCAATCAGCTGATCATCGATGGCGGCGGCAGCTTCCGCATTTTTGAGAGCACGGCCGTTCCCCTCACCGTCACAAATCTCACTGTACAAAACGGCCGTCCTGCCGCTGACGCCGGAGGCGGTATACGCAGTTTGGGCGCGTTGACCTTGAACAACGTCGAGGTTCTCAGCAACACCGGG
>CBDUOF010000548.1:0-2962 GCA_965368765.1 uncultured Anaerolineae bacterium
AATTTGGAATCCCACGGCAATTCCCTTTTGCACCGTTACCCCAAACCCAACCGATACGCCCACAAGCACCCCAGGCGCAGTGCAGAATTCAGGAACACCTACCACCACGCCTGCACCGACTCAGCCAGCTCCGACAGAAGTCCGTCCTACCGAAACGCCCATTGTGCAGTCAACGGCCGTTCCACTCAGCCCAACCGCCGCCATAGAAACGGCCGTTCCGACCTCACCGGATGAAAACAGCAGCAGCACTGGTATCATCCTGCTCGGCCTGGGCCTTCTCCTGGTGATCGGCGTGGCAATCTTCTTCTTGCGTAAACGCGAATAAGACAGCCAATGACAGTGAAGCTTCAAACCCGTCATCTTTTTGCTTTCACTGTTTTTATCATTCTGGCTTCGCTGGACAATGCAGCGGCAGGCGTGCTGCCGCCACTCTACGCCATCATTGCCCGGGATTTGCAGGCAAGCGATGCGGCCTTGGGTTCTGTGACGGCCGTTTACATTCTCATCGTAGCCCTCTCGGCCTTCCTGTGGGGCTATCGCGGCGATCAGCGCAGCCGCAAACCACTCCTCTTTTGGGGCACGCTCGTCTGGGTGGCGGCCATGATATTGACCAGCCTGGCCCAAAACTTTGCCCAATTTCTGCTGTTTCAAATGATTACGGCCGTTGGCGTTGGCGGCATTAGTTCACTGGGGTTTAGCGTTGTTAGCGACCTGGTGCCAGCCCATAGGCGTGGCCTCGCCCTCAGTTTATGGAGCGTCTCACAGGGCATTGGCGCTTCCCTGGGGGCGCTGCTTGCCGGCACCGTTGGCGCATTTGATTGGCGCTACCCGTTCTGGATTATTGCTGCTGCTGGACTCATTTTTGCGCTCCTTTTCCTTTTGACACAAGAACCATTGCGTGGCCAGGCAGAGCCACAGTTGAAAGCCATATTTGCTCGAGGCCAAACGTATGAATACCGCATCCGGCGTGCTGATATTGCTTTGATTTTGCAACGGCCGTCTAATCGCTGGCTTCTGCTGCAGAGCTTTTGCTACGCCCTCGTATTTGGCTCTACCTTGTGGATTCCTCGCTGGGCAATTGCGCGGGTTCAGGCCGAAGGCTATAGCCTGGAGACGGCCACAATTGTGGGCAATCTCATCATTGCCCTGCTAAGTTTGGGCGGGTTTACGGCCGTTCTGTCTGGCCATCTTGGGGATTGGTGGCAGCGGCGCGATGGGCGGGGACGCGTTAAATTGGCCATGATTGGCCTGTTCCTTTCCACCCCCCTTTACATCTGGCTCTACTTCATTCCTTTTCGTAACCTGCATTTACCTGAACCGGCCAGCTTTTTGCAGCTGGTAACGGCCGTATTGCAGGCGTTCATCAATAATGGCTGGGTCATTCTGGCATTTGCTGTGGCTTTTACGGCCGTTGCGTTTCAATCGGCTGATCCCCCGAACTGGGCCGCAATGCTTACCGACGTGAACCTGCCCGAACATCGCGGCACCGTCATTGGCATTAGCCGCATGTTTCGCGCCGTTGGCAATGCCCTCAGCGTTTGGTTGGCGGGCTGGCTCTTTGCCGGCTTAACGGGGCGCCTGCCCGAACCAGATAATTACGCGGTTGGCCTTTCAGCTTTTCAAATCTTCGTCATCCCCGCCCTGCTTTGCTACCTCTTTGTACAAAAATATATTGTCGCAGACAAAAAGAAGGTAGAAGTACTCCTCACCGAACGTGCCCAAACCAAATAGCGGACCAGAAAGCGCAATCGCTTGCACACACCTGAACGTGTGCTAATATTCTGCCCAAGTTAAGATATATCATAGATATATCACTTATCTGGTTGATAAACACCGCTTTGCAAAGTGAGTAAACCCAAATGAGTGTACACGGATACCCCCAGCGTTCACTCAGCGAGCAAGCCTACGAGGAAATCAGGCATCGCGTGATCACGCTGGTTTTGGCACCAGGCTCCGTCGTCGATGAAACACGCTTACAATCAGAGCTTGGCCTGGGCCGCACCCCCATCCGCGAGGCGCTCAAGCGGCTGGAGCTTGAGCGATTGGTCAGCATTATTCCCCGGCGCGGTATTTTTGTCACCCCCATCAACATTACAGATTTACAACGCCTCTATGAAGTACGTCTCCGCTTAGAATGTTTGGCCACCGACCTGGCAGCGAAGCGGGGAACGGCCGTTCATTGGCAAGAAATGGCCTGCGTTTTCCACCAGGTCCACGACGCCGACCACATTTCAGCCGAGCAGCTTATAGCCATCGACGAAGCGTGCCATCGCATCATTTACCGAGCCGCCGACAACCAATTTCTAGAACAGACCCTGACCGCACTCTTCCCCCTCAGCCTGCGCATGTGGCATGTGGCACTAGACAAATTGGGCGACAAAAAAGATCTCATTATCGAGTACAAACACATTGTGGAGCACCAGGAAATCATGACAGCTTTGCAAAATGGCGCGGCAGATGAAGCCACCGCCTGCATGCGTCGCCACATTGAAACGTATCAAAACTACATTGAGAGCATCATTCTAGGTAAATCCACCCAGCAACCGGCCTGATTTACCCATGCACACGTTAATCTGTTTAGGAGGTTCCCGCCCATGAGCCGTGACAAGCGCCAACGTCGAGTGAGTCGCCGCGACCGCCACAAAGCAGATCCGGAGGCAACGGCCGTTGCCAAGATCACCCAGCCTGTCAGCAACATACCCACTTACGAACTCGTCAATGAAGCCGGCATCGAGCAAATTCATAAGGCGTCATTGGAAATCTTATCCGATGTAGGCATCGATTTTTACGATGAGGAAGCCCAGACCATCTTGAAACAGCACGGCGTTCGCCTGGATGGGGACACCGCCTTCTTTGATCGGGAAATGATCGCCGAATACATTGACAAGGCACCGGGTCAATTTACCCAACTTGCCCGCAACCCAGAAAACAACGTCATCATTGGCGGCAATCATATCTGCTT
>CBDUOF010000549.1:0-2956 GCA_965368765.1 uncultured Anaerolineae bacterium
TTTATCTCATTGGGGTCAGGCACGCCAATACAGGCGGCTTCCGCTACAGATTCATGACTCACCAGGGCACTTTCAATTTCGGCCGTGCCCAGGCGGTAGCCCGACACCTTAATCACGTCATCAATACGGCCGATTACCCAAATGTAGCCATCCTCATCCTTCTTGGCACTGTCACCGGGTAAGTACCAGCCCTGCTCCGCAAAGCGGCTCCAATATTGCTGCACATACCGGTCAGGGTCCTGGAAAATCGTGCGCAGCATCCCTGGCCAGGGGGCTTTGACCACCAAATACCCTTCTTCATTCGTCGCGACCGGATCGCCTTCTTCATCTACGACGTCCACCTGCACGCCGGGGAAGCCACGCGTCGCCGAGCCCGGCTTCAGCGGTACGCTCGGCAGTGGCGTAATCATGAAGCCGCCAGTCTCCGTCTGCCACCAGGTATCCATAATCGGGCAGCGTTCCTTGCCAATGACGCGATGATACCACTTCCAGGCCTCCGGATTGATCGGTTCGCCCACAGAACCCAGCAGGCGCAGGCTGGAGAGATCGTGCTTGTCGGGCCAGCTTTCACCAAAGCGCATCAGGCCGCGAATGGCTGTCGGGGCCGTGTACAAAATGGTAATGTGGTATTTAGCCACCAGCGACCACCAGCGATCCGGATAGGGCTGCGTCGGGGCACCTTCGTACATAAAGCTGGTTGCCCCCAAAATGAGCGGCGCATACACGATGTAGCTATGCCCGGTAATCCAGCCGGGATCGGCCGCGCACCACCAAATATCTTCTGGCTTAATGTCAAACGTCCACTTAAGCGTGGTAGAGGTCCACACCATGTAGCCGCCGTGGGTGTGCAAAATCGCTTTGGGCTTCCCTGTGGTGCCGGAAGTATACAAAATGAAGAGTGGGTCTTCAGCATCCATGACTTCGGTTTTGGCTTTGGCGTCGGCAATCGGCAGAGCCATCAAATCATGGTACCAGTAGTCCCTTCCAGGCACCATTTTCACATCCTGCTCGGTGCGCTTAACGCAAATCACCGATTGAATCGTTCCGGCGCGGTCTACCGCTTCATTGGCAATTTGCTTTAGCTCGATGATGTTGCCGCGCAGCCAGGCGCCATCGCAGGTGATGAGCAACTTTGATTTGCTGTCGTCGATGCGGCCGAGCAGCGCTTCGGTAGAGAAGCCACCATAGACCACAGAGTGCATCGCCCCTATTTTGGCGCAGGCCAGCATGGCAATCATCAATTCAGGAATACGCCCCATGTAAATCGTAACGCGATCCCCCTTGCCAATGCCCATCGAACGCAGCACGCTGGCAAATTTACAGACTTCATGGTTGAGCTGCTGATAGGTATAAACGCGACTGTCCCCTTTTTCCCCCTCAAAAATAAGCGCGGCCTTGTTCCGGGTTGCGCTGCGCATGTGCCTATCCAGGGCATTGTGAACGATATTGACTTTGGCGTTTACAAACCATTTGTAAAAGGGCGCATTGCTGTCATCCAGCACGGTGTCCCACGGCTTGTACCATTCATAATTTTCGGCAGCTATTTTGCCCCAAAAGCCAGCCAAATCGGTCGTCGCTGCGTGGTGCACGTCCTCGTAATTGGGGATTGTTGCTGCAGCAACCACTTCTGGTGCCGGATAGTAAACATCACCGACCATATTTTTTTCATCAGCCATGTAGAGCCTCCTTTTGCGTTATCAGTTGGGTTGTAGGTTTGTGTTTGTATTTGCCATTTATCTTGCCAGGCGTTGCTTGAGGTCGACTTTTTGACTGTCGGCAAAGCGGATGTGCAGGCAGTTTTTGAACAGCCGTCCTTAAACCAGGGAGTTATTGCTGGATGGCTATTAAGTATATTGGGAAATGGGCAATTCGTAAAACTTATTTTGACCATGACTTTTGCGTTCCCGTTCGGTTTGCTCCGCAGATCGTGCTCCCTTTTTTAAAAACCTGAAGGTATGCTTAAAACGGCCGTTGACCAAATCCAGTCATGGCGTCAATTGTTCAGGGAGCGACGGCAAAGAGGCATTTCAGGTAAGCCCCTTCTGCAAAGCCAATTGGGTGATCGAGAGCGTGTCCAGTGCGCTCAATTTCCTGCAACGGCCGTCCCACACCCAAGGCCGTTTTATGCACCAGCGCAAAAAACTGATCGGCACTGACCCGGCTGGAGCAAGAAGCCATCACCAAGGTACCGCCCGGGGTTAACAGCTTTAGACCCAGCCGTACCAGACGGCCGTATGCCGACATCGCCCGCTCCACTTCCTCCTTGCGCTTGGCAAAGGCCGGGGGATCAATGATCACCATCTCAAAGCGACGGCGGCTGGCGGCGAGCTGCTTCATTGCCAGAAACGCATCCCCCACCAACAGTTCATGTTCAGCGGCAGCCACGGCATCATGAGCTTGATTCAGCTTGAAATTACGCATCGCATTGGCCAAGGCTGGCTGGCTGATGTCCAGGCTAACCACTTCTGTCGCCCCACCCCGCGCTGCATACAGTGAAAAGCCACCCGTATAGGCAAAAACGTTCAGCACCCGCTTGCCCGCCGCCAGCTTTTCTACCCGCGCCCGGTTGTCCCGCTGGTCTAAAAAAAAGCCAGTTTTTTGCCCCTGCACCACATCTGCTTCAAAAATGAGTCCATTTTCCAGAAAGTGCACCCCGTTTTTGAGATGCTTCAGCGGAAGTCGCTTGCCCAACAGCAGTTGACCATCTGCCAATCCGAACAGGGAATCGCCCTGGTTTTGCACAAAGCGGCTCAGGCGCAGCACCACACGCTTAGGCTGAGTCGTCTGCTTGAGGCTCTGCAGCAGCACGGACAAATGCTGCACCCATGCCGTGGTGTACAGCTTCAGAACGCAGGTGTCGCCATAGCGGTCGATGATGAGGCCCGGCAAGCCATCGTTTTCGCCATGAATCAGACGGATGCCGGTGGTATTGGTTTGCAGGAGGGGTTGACGCAGG
>CBDUOF010000550.1:0-2952 GCA_965368765.1 uncultured Anaerolineae bacterium
GCCCAGAAAACGCAGGCTGTCCGCTGCAATCTGAGGCAGCAGGTGCGTCTGGGCTTGGGCCTGGCTTAACTCTAGCTTTTCCTGCGCTTCTTCATACTTGCCCTGACGCAGCAGTGCCTGGCCCCATAACAGATAGCTAGCCGCTTCATGAGCCGGCGTCTGTGAGGTTGTCGCCAGCCGCAGCGCTTCTGTCGCGGCCACAATGGCCACGGTAAACTCACCCGTGATTTCGGCGAACCTACCCAGGCGAAGGGCCACTTCGGTGCGCCATTCCTGGTTGCGCTCGGTCGAGAGTTGGTCGGCAATCTCGGCCAGCTGCGTCAAGTCGTCCTTCTGTGCATCCCGGTTACCCAGTACGTGAAATACGTCTTCGCGTGCCAGGAGCAACTCGTACTGCTCGGCTAAATCTTCCAGGGGTGTCAGGGAAAGGGCACGGCTAAAATGGGAAACGGCCGTCTCGTACGCATATTGTTGGCAGGCATATTCCCCAGCCAGGCGCGCATACCGCTGCTCCTTCTGGCTGTTGCCAATTTGCTGCCAATGGTAAGCCAGGTTGGCGGCGTGGACCGAGTTTTGCGCATAAAGTGATTCCAGCGCGCTGACGATTTGCTCATGCCAGCTAATCTTCTCACGCTCACTGAGCGCATCCAGCAGCGTGCGTCGCAGCGTCTCATCGGCGAATCGGCTCTGATCCTGATCAATTTCCAGAATTGCAGCCGAAACAGCATTGATGAGCCACTCATCCAGGCGAAAGGAATAATTAAGTTGGCTAATGAGTTGGCCGAGGAGGGACTGATCGACAATTGAACCAGCAACCGCAGCGGCTGTGAGGAGAGGGTGCATCGGTTGAGGCAGCCGATTAAGCTGCCGCTGGACGGTGGATTCAATCCCTTGCGGGTATAGTTGGTGGATTAAGGAGCTCATAGAAGTCGGTTCCACGATAGGGCACCAGTCAGAAGGGACTGCTGGGGACCTTAGCGTTTTAGTGAGATAGCCACGGCCTGGGCAAAATAAAGTGGGTTGTCCATGGCTTTCTCAACCTGCTAATAGCGTCAAAAAGTGCATCGTCCAAAAAAAGCTTTTTACTGAAATGATAAATCGTTACGCACCGCCACCAAGACGACGGTGCGTAACGGTTGATTGTTACTCTTGCGGAACCCAACTGTTGATAGACATTGAAGAAGCCAAATCAAAGTTTGGTTCTGGGTTAAAACTGCCTGCCCAGAAGTTACCGCCGCTCCAGAAGTTGCCGCCAGACCAGAAGTTGCCGCCGGACCAGAAGTTGCCGCCGGACCAGAAGTTACCGCCAGACCAGAAATTGCCACCGGACCAGAAGTTACCGCCGCTCCAGAAGTTGCCTTCGTTCCAAAGGTAGCCTTCTTTATCGACGAGGTAGAAGTTGCCCTGTGCATCCTGGTCAACGTTGCCCTCATAGTGGGCAATCCCAGCGATGTCGTCGCTGAGGTTCATGCCCTGGTTGGCACAGCCGGTGGCCGTGCTGTAAACGGCATCGTAGGCGTTGACCAACCCAGCTCCTTGCTGGAAGATGCTGTAGGCGAAGCTGCCATCGCTTTCCAGGGCGGGTCGGGCGCTGCTCATCAGGCGACACTTCACATCATTGGGCGTCAAGGATTCATCGTATTGCAGCATCATCGCCGCAATGCCGCTAACAACGGCCGTTGCCTGCGAGGTTCCAGACATCATGAAGTAGTCGCCGCCATTGTGGTAGTTGGGGTAATCTGTTGCAATCCGGGAGTTCATCGGCATCAGCCCCAGAATATGCCCGCCGGGAGCCACCACGTCTGGTTTGACAAAGCCTTCCACGGTGGGGCCAGCGGCTGAAAACGAAGCCAAAAAGTCATCGCTGGTGTCGCTGGGCGTGTAATTGTCGGTCATGGCCCCAACGGTGATGATGTAGGGTAGGTTGCCAGGGACACCCACCGTCATGGGATTAGGCCCTGAATTGCCAGCCGCAGCGACGACAACAATGCCTGCGTCCCAGGCGCGCATGATGGCCTGATTTAGCGGATCGTCCCAGTAATAGGATTGTGCCGGGGCGCTAAAGGAAAGGTTAATCACTCTGATGTAGTGGCGGTCGATGTTATTCACCAGCCAATCGATGCCGCGAATCACGTCCAGGTAGCTGCCAGAGCCGTTGGCGCCAAATGCTTTCACGGAGACCAACCGCGCTTCTGGGGCAATGCCGTAATACACCATGCTGCTGTTGCGGTCTGAGTTCAGCAGCACGCTGGAGACGTGGCTGCCGTGGCCGCTCTCATCGGTGCTTGTCAGGCCAGTGCCATATTCAGAGACAACCACATCGTTAATAGCATCATACTGGGCACGAATCTTGCTGTAACCGCCCGCATCTGCTATTAGACCCTGTGTGAGCCACACCCCTGTATCGAGCACGGCAACGTTAATACCTGCGCCATTGACGCCAATATTGTGCAGCGTGTCGGCAGCAACCAGGTTAGGATGGCTTTCGGCCAAACTGTCGCCACCATTGTGAATAATTTGAATGTTGTCGATGTAGAACGTATCCCAAGCATCCGTGCCATTTTGTTCATAATGGCTTAGCAGGCGAATGCGCGTGTTGCTGGAGATATGGTCACTGAGATCGAACGTGGCCACTTGCCAGGTGTAATCATAATAATTTGAAGCAACGCGACCCACTTCTTGCCAACTGTTGCCATCGTCCGTAGACGCTTCAACGGCCAGATAATCATTGGCCTCCAGCGAGCTGCGCTTGTAAATGAAGCTCAGTTCCGCTTCATTGGCGCTGGAAAGATCGGCCGTACGCCAGATACCGTTCTCAACTTGCCACGGTGTACTGGTGTACTTCTGGGTGATGCCCACGCGTATGTCACCGTTGAAATGAGTTAGATAAATACGGCCGTTGTAAGGATATGGGTTATAAGGCCCGTCACTCTCGCCGATCTCCACCCAATC
>CBDUOF010000551.1:0-2950 GCA_965368765.1 uncultured Anaerolineae bacterium
CGTTCATGTTGGCATCGTTGATAGCCACGGTAGGCGTGAGCGCTCCGGCCAGCACCACTGCTCCCGGATTTACTTCTTTGATGCGTCGGTAAGCGGTGCAGAGCAGTTCTGTGTACTGCTCCGGGCTAACGGGCTGATGCAGCCCCCACTCCCCATTGCCGTTGGGTTCGTTCCACAACTGGTAATAGCGGATACGGCCGTTGTAACGGTCTGCCACCGCTGCTGCAAAATCTCCAAAATCGTTATAGTTGTCCGGCGGGGCCAACGTCCCGGTCACGTCCACGGGCAGTGCCCGGCTCCAGTTCGGCGGATTGCTCAGTCGGGCAATAATCTCAATGTCCAAAGAGTCAGCTAAATCGACAATATTGTCGTACTTTTCCCAGGCAGAACGGAACGGTTCGTGCCGTCGGTCCTCAAAATCCCCCTTGCCATGAATCTCAATATCTTCCCAAACAAACTCCTGACGAATAAAGTGAAAGCCTGCCCGACCGGCCAACTGCAGGCTCACCGCCCGTTTTTCAATTTCAGCTTCCTGCTCCAAAAAGGTGTTCACACCAAAAGGGGAAACATTGGTGTGGTCGGGCAAAATTTCCGGGGCAAGCTGGGGCTGAGGGCGTACGGCCGTATTCACCCAGTGTGCCACGCCGCGCAGCTGGGCCAGCAGCGCATCCTCTCCCGTCAATTCATACAAAGATCCTACCGGTGGCCAAACGGCCATGACCAGCACGAAACCAGCAATCGCAAGCAACAGCTTCTTCCACATGACGGCGATTATATCGTAAATGTCGCGGAGCGACGGATTCGCTCCCCTCACTCCTCAATGCAAAATCTTATGATGCACTGCGTCAGTTAATCATGTAAAATGTCACTGCTTTTGCAGGGCATACGGCCGTATGATAGACTTTTGCCCTGCGGGGATTACCAATAAAATATTCAAAAGGGACACGGATGTTATCACCAATCGAAAAGGCACTCTTTGCATTTTTAGTTCTTGTTTGTGGCGTGGCCACAATTAATACCTTTCGCCAGATGTACCAGATCATCATGCGCGGGCAAGGCAAGCTCAGGCTAGATGACCTACCCCGCCGCGCAATGACTGGTCTGGTTGCCCTGTTTTCCCAAGGGCGCATCATCCGCCATCGCAAGCTCTCCTCAATCCTCCATTACAGCGTCGCCTGGGGCTTTATCTTCTATCAACTAGTCAATGCAGTAGAGGTCGCTGAAGGTCTCATCACTGGCTTTGAATTCTTACACAACAATATTGTGGGAGATATTTTTCGTTTAGCGGCCGATATATTGGGCGCTTTGGTATTTATTTCCGTCCTTTACTTTATCCTCCGTCGCTTTGCCTGGGCTGATAAGGCGCTTAAAATCAGTGAAAACGTCACGTTACACCCGAAAGCGCGTGAAGGGGGCATCAGCAAAGATTCGCTCGTAGTTGCCCTTTTCATCCTCGTCCACAGTGGTTTTCGCACCATGGCCGTCGCCTTCCTAATTGCCCAAAATGGCCCCGACCCATTCCAACCCGTTTCTAATTTTGTCGCCCAAACCTTCCTAACAAACAGTTCCGCCTTTGCCCTGGATTTTGGTTGGCATCTTAGCTGGTGGTTTGCAATTGGGTCGCTTGTTCTGTTTTTGCCGTACTTCCCCTACACCAAACATGCTCACCTCTTCATGGGCCCAGTTAACTTCATGACCCGCCCGGATCGCACTTATTTGGGCCAGATGTTCACCCTCGATTTTGAAGATGAATCGATCGAACAGTTTGGTGCAGCCACCTTGTTCGATCTTGAACAAACCCAAATTGTCGATGCCTTTGCCTGCATTATGTGCAACCGATGTCAGGAAGTTTGTCCTGCCTACACCACTGGCAAGGAACTGTCGCCAGCCGCCATCGAAATCAACAAGCGATACCACATCCGGGAAAACATGTTTGACTTCGCCAATGGGGGTGAAGCCACCATGCCGCTGCTCGACTATGCCATCAGCGAGAGCGCCCTGTGGGCCTGTACAAGCTGCGGCCACTGCATTGATGTTTGCCCGGTGGGCAATACCCCCATGCTGGACATTATGGACATGCGCCGCGACCAGGTGCTGATGGCATCTGCCTTCCCCGCAGAGCTAAAGGGAGCCTTTGTTGGCATGGAACGCATGGGGAATCCCTGGCAATCGACGGAAAATCGTATGGAATGGGCCAAACCGCTAGACTTCCCTGTGCCCACGGTTGAAGAAAATCCAGACTATGAATACTTGCTCTGGGTCGGCTGTGCTGGTGCATTCAATCCCGACGCGCAAGAAACTGTACGCGCCGTGGCCACGATTATGCAGCACGCTGGCGTTAGCTTTGCCGTCTTAGGCGACGCGGAATCCTGTACCGGTGACTCCGCGCGTCGCGCCGGTAATGAATATCTTTATTTCGAGATGGCCACAGGCAACATCGAAACCTTGAACGCTGCCGGCGCCGACAAAAAGCGCATTGTTACCAGTTGCCCCCATTGCTTTACCACCATCGGCAAAGAATATGGCGAGCTGGGTGGGCATTATGACGTTTTCCACCATACCCAACTCATCTCAGACCTGGTTGGGCGAGGCAAACTAAAGCTCAACGGAACCAAGCTGGAGCAGGTCACCTACCATGATCCCTGCTACCTTGGCCGCCACAACAAGATATACGAAGAGCCCCGGCAGGCGCTCGATCTGATCCCGGGTCTCACCCGCGTGGAGATGGAAAAATCACGGGACCGGTCCTTCTGCTGCGGCGGCGGCGGACTCATGCTGTTTTATGAGCCGGAAGAGGAGCAGCGCATGGGTGTGTTGAGGGTCAGGATGGCGGCCGAAGCCGGCGCCAATGTGATCGTCACGGCCTGCCCTTTCTGTCTGGTGAATATTGAAGATGCCATAAAGGTCGCCGGGATGGAGGGAAAAATGGAGGCCATCGACCTGGCCGAAC
>CBDUOF010000552.1:0-2937 GCA_965368765.1 uncultured Anaerolineae bacterium
CCGTCAGCAGGATTAAGACTTGAGAATTCTCATCAAGGAAAGTTTTATCTGTAAGCCAAGAATATCTCTTCCTTTGCCCAAATTGTTAACGCCATGAATTTACAATCTATAACAGTAAGGTGTCATGTCGGGTGAGCAAAGATGGATTTCCTACTAGAATGCGGCTAAGGTGTTAGATATAGAGTGTTGTTTAGCGCGAAGAAGTAACGATTAAATAGCGGACAAACCGTTTTTATTGATTTTTAAGTTGAATGCTTTGCTCCCATAAGCTGTGAATTGCTTATGAGAAAGTAGCGCAGTTACTCAAACTGAATGGCAACTGATCCCAAATCCGCAAAATCAGCCCGAATGGTATCACCCAGGTTTGCCCAAACGGGGCGCACAAAAGAACCAGCCAGCAGCATCTGCCCCGCTTCCAGGGAAAATCCCAGTGCATGCAGCTTGTTGGCCAGCCAGGCAACAGCATTGGCCGGATGCCCCATGACGCCACAGGACAAGCCCGTTTCTTCAATTTCAGCGTTCCGATAGAGAATGCCAGGCACCATGCGCAGATCAACATCATTCGGCCGTAGCGGCCGTCCGCCGAGCACAATGCCCGCCCCTGCGCCATTATCGGCAATGGTGTCATAAATTTTGCGCGGCTCATCCACCCGCGTATCAATAATTTCAATAGATGGCACGACAAATTCCGTCGCCCGCATCACGTCGAGCATCGTTACGCCAGGGCCTTTCAGCGGCTCGCCCAAAATAAAGGCAAGCTCCAGCTCAACCCGGGGGACGCAGTAATTTGCGTGCGCTACTTTTGTCCCATCTTCAAGCAAAAAATGGTCATACAAAAAGCCAAAATCTGGCTCATCAATTTTGGAAGAGCGGCGCATGGCAATAGAAGTCAGGCCGACCTTGTACCCAATCAGCTTGGCACCCGCTGCCAGCGTTCGTTGCGCCACTTCCGCCGAAATGGCATAGGCATCGTCAAACGCGATGTGTGGATAAATCGCAGAAGGGCGTCTGGTTTGCACTTTTGTCCTGTTGGCTTCCAAAAGTGATTCCACAATCTGGTTTCGTTCGCTTTTATTTAGCATTGCTACGCGCTTCCTTATTATTGAGCTTGGAATTATTGAGCTTGGAAAATCTTGTTCATTCTGGTATCGTACGATACCCACTGGCTGCGTGTCATTTTCGGCCATTTCCGTTGACCCGAGCCAATTATATCTGGCGAATTGCGGTTTCCGTAATAGCTTGACCCGCGATCTAACCTCGTGTAGCATTCTTTCCACATATGATGACCTTACAAAATGAATGGTACTCAAACCGCAATCGGTTTACACAGCTCAATCATAAACTGCTCCACAACGGACTTCTTGCATGAAAACAACCTCTCTAACTGGTGTTGTCCTCACTTTACTGATGCTGCTGCTTGTATTGGGCGCTGCGTTCATCTTTTTGTTTCAGGGGCGGCAAAAGTTGGTGGAACAGCGGGATCGGCTGGAGACTGAAACGGCCGATTTGCAGCAAGATTTGGCTCAAACAGAACTAGACCTGAATGTTGTCGAAGCGACCCGCGCCGCCACGGCCGATGCGTTGGCAACGGCCGAATCAAGCACGCTGCTGCTGGATGGCGAACTGGTGCAGAGCCAGCAGGAAGTCGATGCCCTGGCGGAGCAGCTGGACGCCGCAAGCCA
This sequence comes from uncultured Anaerolineae bacterium, assembly GCA_965368765.1. Taxonomy (GTDB): domain Bacteria; phylum Chloroflexota; class Anaerolineae; order Promineifilales; family Promineifilaceae; genus Leptofilum. Next base: position 1,683 of record CBDUOF010000552.1, read on the forward strand.
AACAATCACGACGCTTCAAGACGCTCAAGAGGAAGTGCTTTCTCAGCCGCCCGAAGTGGCAATTTTGTCGCCAGCCAACGGCCGTATCCTGCCATTGGGCGACTCCTTCAACATTGTATTGGTAGCCACCGACCCCAAAGGGGTGGCTTCGGTGAATCTGGCTATCAATGAAGAGCCAATCGAAACCTACCTGCCAGGAAACGAAACCTTATTTACGGCCGTTTCACCCTGGCAACCAACCGAATCAAATGAATATGTTATCCAGTTAACGGCCGTTAACAGCCAAGGGATTAGCAGCCGCAGTGCCGCCATCACCGTAACGGTAGCCATTGCCGAAACGTCCAGCCGCCTGCCCAATGACGTCAACGCCGATTTGCGCAGTGACATTGATGGCCTGGTCAGCGGGTTACGCCAACTGCCTATTCCTGAAGGGGCCAGCCAAATGTTGGTGCCAGGTGTGGTGCTGCGCCAGGCACAGCAAGCAGATGCCGCTGCCTTGGCCAACAGCGAGCTATGGACCGATGCCGGGCTGTTTGGCCAGGCGTTTGATTTTGCCCCGGTCGACTTTGATTATACGTCGCTGTTCCAGGAACTGTACAACGCGCCGACGGCGGCTTTGTACCGACCACTGTCGGGCGAAATGCTGCTCATTGAGCAGGCAGACACGTTAACGGCCGTTGCCCAGCTAGGCTATGTGCGGCAGTTGCTCTACCTGATGCAGGACCAAAATTTCGGTCTGGATACCGTCGTTTCTGGCGAACTTTCGGTGGATGCCGCGTTGGCTTTTGCGGCGCTCAGCCAGGGGGAGGCTACGGTGGTACAGGAGAACTTCCTGACTGCCCGCTACCTGCCGCTGGAAGCAACGATTATCCCCGACACCTGGGCAATAGACAGGACAACACTTGCCGATGCGCCCCCAGCGGTGGCCAATCGACTGCTGTTTCCTTACGAATACGGGGCTGATTTTGCCCGCTATATTTATGAGGCGGGCAGCTACCCGGCTCTTGATGAAGCGTGGGCCAATCCGCCACAATCTACGGAACAAATTTTGCATCCAGAAACATATGCAGCCGATGAGGGGCCATCGTTGGTGACCCTGCCCGATTTACAGCCGGTGCTGGGGGATGACTGGGTGCTTGTGGAGACGTCGGTGCTGGGTGAGTTTTTGCTTGGTCAATATTTGGCGCAGCAGCTTAATGAAACCCAGGTGGACACGGCCGTTTCAGGCGGGGGTGGCGACCGCTTTGCCATTTAT
>CBDUOF010000553.1:0-2931 GCA_965368765.1 uncultured Anaerolineae bacterium
CCTACGAACGCCTGCAATTCAAGGGAATACATCGATCCATTGTGACATATACGGACCAATATTCCCTTCAATTGCCGAACGTTTTGAAACTGAAGTAAATCGAACAGCAAATGCGACCTACAAAGGGGTGGTGAAGCCAGAAGAAGCCGTGACCACACTGGCCCCATATGACGCCCTCGTTTTCCCAACTTTCTGGCCAGGAGAGGGTCATTCGGGTGTGTTGATGGAAGCCATGATGGCCGGCATCGCCGTAATCACGACCAGGCACCGCTCCATTCCAGAGTTGGTTCAGCATCAGGTCAACGGCTTATTGGCCCAACCCGGGGAAGTTGCAAGCCTGACCGAGATGATTTGCCTGCTGGATTCAGATCGACAGCTTCTGGAAGATCTGGCCCTGCGTAACTGGGAAACGCGCATACGCCATTCAGCAACGACCGTCGTGCGTGAAATGTTGCAGTTAATGAATATCGAACTTTCTTGCCTCGAAGAGGACGAGGAAGTGGAAATAATGGAGAAGAAACAATGAATATTGCTGTATTTGGACTAGGTTATGTGGGCTGCATCTCAGCAGCCTGTCTCGCTGATCAGGGGCATCAGGTCACTGGCGTTGATGTGAATCGGTTGAAGATCGATCTCATTAATCAGGGCAAGAGCCCAATCATTGAAAAAGATATCGCCGAGATTATTGCTGATGTGGTCTCCTCTGGGCAACTAAGTGCTACTGAAGATGTCGACGCAGCCATTTCTCAATCAGAGATTTCGCTAATTTGCGTCGGAACGCCTAGTGAGATGAATGGCAGTTTGGATCTGCGGTATATTCGGGCTGTCGCCAAGGGGATTGGCCAGGCCTTGCGCCAGCGTGAAGGATATCACGTCGTGGCGGTGCGCAGCACAATGCTACCAGGCACGGTAGAGACGGTCATCCAACCCTTGCTTGAGGAGATGTCTGGCAAGAAGGCGGGAACGGATTTTGGCCTGTGCATCAATCCAGAATTTCTGCGGGAGGGAACGGCCGTTTATGATTACCACAATCCGCCGTTTACACTCATTGGGGCAGCGACTGAATGTGACAGAGATCTCGTTGAGGCGATCTATCAAAATATTGATTCACCCGTCATTCGAACGGATATTCGTACCGCTGAAGCTGTCAAATATACTTGCAACGCCTTTCATGCCCTGAAGGTTAGTTTTGCCAATGAAATCGGGCTGTTCTGCAAAGCCCTGGGCGTCGATAGCCACGAAGTGATGAACATATTTGTTCAGGATAAGCAGCTAAATATTTCCGACAAATATTTGCGGCCAGGCTTTGCCTTTGGTGGTTCATGTTTGCCAAAAGATTTACGGGCGCTCCTGCACAAAACCAAAACATTGGACCTCGACCTACCGGTCATGAAGGCAATTTTGCCCAGCAATGAACACCATATTGACCAGGCATTCCAGGCCATCCAACAAAGTGGACGGAAGAAAGTTGGCATCCTCGGCTTAAGCTTCAAAGCTGGCACAGACGATCTGCGCGAGAGTCCAATCGTTCAGCTAGCCGAAAAATTGCTGGGCAAGGGCTATGATTTGCAAATCTACGATGAAAATGTATCGATGGCCAAAGTTATTGGCGCGAACAAGAATTATATTGAGCAAGTTATCCCTCATATTTCTACGCTTCTTGTCTCTAACATAACTGAAATCGTAAACCACGCAGACGTTCTGGTTATCGGTAACAACAACCCCAAATTTCGTGAGATTATGAGCCAGATAAAAGATGGACAGCAAGTGCTTGATCTGGTGAGGGTAGAGGCAGATTTATCTCGATTTAATGGTAATTACCAAGGTATTTGCTGGTAACAAAAGCCGATTAAGCCTCTTTATTGAAGCACTGTGGCTTCGCTCATTATTGGGGGCACTGGCTTTTAGTTGTATCCCGTAGAATTATGAAAAAGTAGATTTGTTTAACGTTTGGATAATTATGAATATGACGAATAAATTGACGACAGTAAGGCAGATAGTGGGTAATCATGGCATTGGGTGGTTGGGAACTCGCCTGGCGTACGAAGTACAGTCGCGCAGCGGTCTCCAAAATTGGCGTTTTCGCACACGCTCCTGGGAAAGCAATGAACTGGCCCACTGGCTGCGGCCGGATGTCCCAGCCGATCCAGCTGATTATGCTTCCTACCGCCAGCAGCACAGCCCTCGTTTTCTGTTCCATGCCGCAGAGCGGGCTGCCTATGCCACTGCGCTGCACAACGTGTTGGGCGAATCTGGCAGACAACAGCTTGTTGAAGAAGCCGATCAAATTAGACAAGGGAATTTTCGCTACTTTTTCAAACAGTCGGGTCAACTCGGATTCCCGCCAGAGTGGCACCGCAATCCTTTCACCAGTCAGCAAACCTCGCCAAGCGACCATTGGAGCCGAATTCCCATGTTTTCCACTGAGACTGGTGACCTGAAGTTTATCTGGGAACCGGGACGTTTTGCCTGGGCATATACCCTGGTCAGAGCCTATTGGGTGACAGGCGACGATGCCTACGCGGACACTTTCTGGCAGTTGCTGGAAAGTTGGGTCGCTGACAATCCACCCAATCAGGGAGCGCATTGGCGATGCGGGCAGGAAACATCATTGCGTCTTATGGCCTGCTGTTTTGCTTTTTACGCGTTTGCAGACTCACCCACATCCACGCCGCCTCGATTAGCTGCTCTTGTAGGAATCATTGCAGCCCAGGCTGACCGGGTAGCCGGGGACCATATTTATGCCTATCTGCAAAAAAACAACCACGCCATCAGCGAAGGGATGGGGTTGTGGACGGTCGGCATCTTGTTTCCTGAGCTGACATTGGCTGAGAAGTGGCGCGAAGCTGGCCGAAAAATGCTGGAGGAAGAGGTACCGAGGCAAATCTATGACGATGGTGCTTATATTCAACACGCCACCAATTACCATCG
>CBDUOF010000554.1:0-2923 GCA_965368765.1 uncultured Anaerolineae bacterium
GCCCTTTCGCCTTTGATGGGATTGACCTGCGTGCAATATAGGCAATACGTTGCACACTTGTTAATTTGAGAATAGCAGTATTGGCAAGTTCCCATTGTCTTCTTCTTCTCCACTTGATCTGAGTAAATGCGAATCAAAATAATAATAATAATAAAAGTGACATACAAAACAAACATCACCCAGTCAATAAAAAGCGTCGATTTAGGCGAGTAACCACCTAATAATACGGCCCGCGTACTCCATAGTCCTCCGAAAAACGCCACGCTTTTAGGAATAAGTGACTCTATCTTGGCCACAAACGCATGACCAACCAGAAATATTGACATCCCGCCAATAATTACCGTCAATATTTGGTGAAACAGCGGGCGCAATAACAGGATTGAAATTGAATTTTCGCGCTTATCGATCACCGCTCCTGATAGCTCGCCGACAACCATTTCAAAGTTGGGTGCTGATAATTCAAATTCTACTTGGCCAATTTCATATAAAACCGTGTTGCGGATGGCATTCACTGTTGAAAAGTAGGTGCCCAATTTCAGTGTATATTGGTCAAATGGATAGTAAAAATCTCCCTTAATGGTTTCCATCTCCAATGAATAAGCATCGCTCCCGAACAAACTGCCAAATGATTGGATGAGGTCTATTTCATTTGTGGAAGCAGTTGTTCTTCTGGTTTCTAATGAATTGGTCCAGATGAGTTGAACCGTACCATCATTCTTAAAGCGATCCCATAAACCATTGGTCGGTCCGGTATTACTGATTTCACTCGGGCTAAATCGATTGAGGGTTATTTGCGTTGTCCCCGAAAATTCTTCAAACGTTGGATTTACCTCTACTATCCTAAGCTCAATTAAAGACTTAATCCTTCGAGCCTTCTCTGTACTTTCTAACAGCCTTTTTTGGGTTGTGGCAGGATAATTCACCCAAACAATGATAATAATTAAGCCGATAATAACTGCAATTGAAATTCCGAATATAGGTGAGGCTATAAATCCAGCCAACCGCTTTACATTTGGCTTAGCCTTTTCTACTATTTGGCTGCTAAATCTCTTTGCGCCACCTTCATTTAGATCCATTGTTGTTCCATCCTCGACTCACTCTACCAGCGGCTGCGGTCGGCATTGCCGCCGTTCCGCCTACCACAATCTTCTATCTGTATCTATGCATGAGCATCCCGAATAGCGTTTACGAGAGCATCTATCTGCTAGGATTCACATTGCCATAGCATCCGGATCGAATTCAGTTATTGCGCTCCTTTGCAATATGTGGCTGACAGCATCATTGTCTCAGCCGTCTAATAATCTATTATGCGGCACTCCTATCGTAGTTTTCCCCCTATGCTCCAGACAGGTCCCTCTCCACCGCAGCCAATGTTGGCACATACCTGCGCAACCGCGCCCCTTAACAAAACGGCCGTTCCCACAACCCTCAATTGACATTCCAAATTGAATAAACCCGCCACAGCAAGGATAACGGCAGCAAGAGAAGCCCAACAGAGAGGAGCGCCATGCATTATTACAAACCCCCTGCCCATTCCAGCTCAAGAAATGCTTCTGATTAAAATGTAGTTTGAGTGTTAGGTTGAGCGATTCGTAATTGAATGAGGGTCGGATACGTCATTTCTACACCAAAACCTTCTCCCCTGTCATCGACAAAACTTGACCCAAACGGCCGTCTTTGAAGAAACGTTGCGCCTGTATCCACCGGTAGTCAATATACCGCGCTCCATGAAAGAGGCCGATACGCTTGGCGACTACACCCTGCCAGCAGGCAGTGATGTCGTCATCAACACTTACGTCCTACATCGACACCCTGATTTTTGGGAAAACCCCGAAGGCTTTGACCCGACTCGCTTTTTGCCTGAAAATCGCGAAGGGCAGCATCGCTTTGCCTACCTACCGTTTAGCCGTGGCTTACGCTTTTGCATTGGGGATTCTTTTGCCAAAATGGAGGCCGTTTTCGCCTTGGCGATGGTGGCACAGCAGTTTGATCTCAATCTGATTGGGGGCAAACGATTCGTCTAGCAAATATGGGTACCCTCAGACCAGCGCCTGATGTACGGATGGTGCTCAAGCGTCGCGAGTGGTTAAAGCGTGGGTGACATAGTTGATTAATTGCATGGGCGACGATTCTCTGCAAACGAACAGTATTGATTCCAAATAGAAAAGCAAAGAGTTAAACCCGATACAAAGCGCTTCATCTCTTAAAAATCTATAAATTATTATGGACATCCAGCTCGTTTTTTAGGAGATGAAGTAGTTCTAAGGATTTATGAGATTGCGCAGTGAAGCATTCCCTTCTTTCTGGAAACGGCCATTCCTACGCCAAATTTTTCAATACCATCATCTGATTTTCAACCATATTAGAAGCGAGTCTTAACCAATCAAGGCATTGATCCACTTCTTGTTGTATATTTTTAGAAAGAGGCTCGTCAAAATTCGCGAGGCTGTTGTTCTATGACTTGTTTGGACTGTGGGTCAATTTGTCAGGGAAATTTCATCAGACTTTTGTGAAGGAGAAATTAAAAATGGAACAGATACAAGAATTTTTTACTGGCCCCATTGGGGAATCGATTTTAGCCTTTCTGGGCGGCATCTTGCTGTTAATTGTTGGCTACATTGTGGCGCGCCTTATTGCCAGCGTGGTGCGCCGCATTTTGCAGCGCACCGACTTGGACAATCGTGCCGCGACATGGCTTGAAGGGGATGAAGCGATTCGGCCATTTTCCGTTGAAGCGATTATTGCCAAAGTTGTTTTTTGGCTCATCTTCCTATTTTTCATTGTGGGTTTTTTGCAGCAGATCAATCTGCCCGGCGTGGCGGTGCCACTGCAATCCTTACTAGACCGGGTGACAACAGAGTATTTGCCCAGGCTCGGCTCAGCGGCACTGCTCTTGGTAGCAGCTTTGGTTATTGCCACCGTG
>CBDUOF010000555.1:0-2919 GCA_965368765.1 uncultured Anaerolineae bacterium
ACCGCTGAGTACGGCAGCGCTCAGATCAGCCCCCTGAAAATTTGTGCGTGTTAAATTCGCACCCTTCATCCCAATCTCCGAAAAATCTGTACCGTGCAAATCTTCATCCGTTAGATTGAGCTTGCTTGCCCCAACTGTCTTAATCGTTTCTTCAATCGTCTCGCGGGTTAACATCTGCTGCTCCTGTGCCAATGCGCTTTTTGCACGTTCCATCCCGTTCCAGCAATGAATGTAATTGGCTTGTTTCTATGGACGGATCGGATGGCTGCCTGTCTGCTTTTTTGCCTGGCAGAACAGGCAAACTATAGGCAGGAATATTGGTTTGTCAAGCGATGGTGAGGTTGCTATAATTCTCAACGCATCGCCAGCTTAGCTCAGTTGGCAGAGCGACGCATTCGTAATGCGTAGGTCAAGGGTTCGACTCCCTTAGCTGGCTTGTAAAAGGCTGTGGCAATTTCTCGTGTCACAGCCTTTTTATTTTCCGGAAGACGGCGTACGAGGCGATTTGACGCTCGATGCGAATTGGCATTTTCGCCTATTTATTCGATAATGCTTACCGGAAGGAATAAAACTTGCAGTAGGGGTACTTGTTGACCAAAAGAAAATACGGCCGTTACGAAATTGAATCTGAGCTGGGGCGGGGCGGTATGGCAACCGTTTATCTGGCGTATGATCCTCGGTTTGGCCGAAAGGTCGCCCTGAAGGTGATGTCCCAGGCACTGCGCGACGATCCCACGTTTCGGGGACGCTTTGAACGAGAAGCGCGCATTATTGCCACGCTGGAACATGCTGCTATTGTGCCAGTTTATGATTACGGGGAAGAGCGTGCCCAGCCCTACCTGGTGATGCGACACATGCCGGGCGGCACCCTGGCAGACCGGATCATTGCTGGGCCCCTGTCTCTGGAAACGGCCGTGCCTATCATTCAACGCTTGGCTAGCGCACTCGACCACGCGCATCAGCAAGGTGTCATTCACCGCGATTTAAAGCCGAGCAACATCCTGTTTGATCAGTACAACAACGCCTTCCTGACCGATTTCGGCATTGTGAAGCTGGCGCAGGGCGGCAATACCAACCTCACCGGCAGCGGTGTCATCGGCACACCGGCTTACATGAGCCCAGAACAAATTCATGGCGAAAAAACGTTAGACGGCCGTTCCGATATTTACACGCTGGGCATTATCCTGTTTGAAATGCTTACGGGCCGCTAGCCATACCGCGCCGATACGCCTATCAAGCAAATGATGGCCCATGTCCTCAATCCAATTCCCCAGATTCGGGACATGAATCCAGATCTTCCCGACGATTTTGAGCAGGTGATTCAGCAAGTGCTGGCTAAAGAGCGGGATGCGCGATTCCGAAGCGGAACGGAGCTGACGGAAGCCATTAGCCGGACATTGCCAGGGCTGCTGCCGCAGTCGGCAGCGCCGGGTGGTGCCGCGCCAACAGTCGAGGCACCGACGGTGCAATCTGCGCCCCTGCCCGCCGTGTCGTCAGTGTCGTCACAGGAAGAGGCGGCCGTTCCTGAGTCCATGCCCGTCCAACTTCCGGAACCCGTGAGGAAACGGCCGTTGCGCTGGATTGGGCTGATGCTCCTGGGCTTGCTGTTAGTGGCAGCCATCGTCTGGGGGCCTGGTCTGCTTACGACCCCGGATCCGTCTGAAACGGCCGTACCGATCGTTTTGGTGCTGCCAACGCCGGGGCAAACAAGGTTTGCCACCTCAACCGTCTCCGCTTCGCCCCAGCCACCAACAGCTACGTTGCGAGCAACATCCCCTACGGTAGCTGTGCCCTTGCCCACGCCTGTGCTTACCACGATTGGCCAATCTGCCAACGGAACCCCCATAGAGGCGGTGCGGATTGGTACCGGGGCGCGGACAATCATATTTGTTGGCGGATTGCACGCTGGATTTGCCCCAGGTTCTGTTGAATTGGCAGAGCAGGTCATTGCCTATTACTCGGAAGACTTAATCATGATTCCGGCGAACATTTCATTAATCATCATTCCCAACGCCAACCCAGACAGCCCACGCGCGCCTGGGAAGCTAGCGGGGCGATTGAACGGCAACGGGGTCGATCTGAACCGAAATTGGGATTGTCGATGGCTGCCAGATCCAACCTGGGGCACAGCGCCTGTCGAGGGTTTAGGCGGCACGGAACCATTTTCTGAACCAGAAGTACGCAGTTTATCTAATTTTATTGTTGCCCAGAACAGTACGGCCGTTATTTTTTGGCAGGCCCGCTCGGCACAAGGGTTAGTGTCGCCTGGAGAATGTTTTGAAGGGGAGAGTGTATCGCAAACGTTGGCCGAGGTTTATGGCGGAGCAACGGATTATCGCGTAGATGATTTTGAAGATTTGGTGGACACCGTGGTTCCAGGGGATGCCACAAATTGGCTGGATCAGCAAGGCATTCCGGCAATTTCAGTGCTGCTAACCGACTATACGGCGACCGACTTCGCGCAGAATCGAGCGGCTATTGACGCTGTCATTCACTATTACGCTGAGCAAAACGATCTGGAATTTGGGGAGTAGCTGTGCGCTTGAAGATGCTTGGATGGCTGCTTCTGGGTTTATGTCTGCTTGGCTGTGCCTCGACACCCGCGACCGATTCAACCAATTTGCCGTTGCCTTCCGTTTTGGTGCCCCAAGAGCCGGCCCTGGAAGCAGTCACGATGGTGCCGCTGCCTTCGCCGTTGCCCGCGGTTACGCAAACGGCCGTTCCTGCCGTCACCCCCATGTTAAAAAGCGTGGCTACATCTGAAGCCGATACCGTGGAGCCATCGGCAACGTTTGCCGCCTATGGCGTTGCGCAAGCACTTGGCACGTCTGCCGGGGGACGGCCCTTAGACAGTTACCGGTTTGGCTATGGCACCGACCCTATCGTTTTAGTGGGTGGCATGCACGGCGGGTATGAATG
>CBDUOF010000556.1:0-2860 GCA_965368765.1 uncultured Anaerolineae bacterium
GCTCAGCCGCCACCCCTACTTTCTAATTTCCATTTTTTGGGATGACTCATGTTTTCTTGTAACCAGGTACGCCTATCGACGGTCTCTTTGCATGATTGTGGAAGGTTCGGCTGATTTTTCCAGAGGAAGCCGGACAATGAACAGACTGCCTTTGCCTGCCTGGCTACGCGCCTGAATACGGCCGTTATGCAGCAAAACAAGCTCCTGCACAATGGACAAACCCAAGCCACTGCCGCTGCGACCAGCTTCCCGCGTTCGGGACTTATCCACCTGGTAAAACCGTTCAAAAATGCGGTCTAGCTGTTCTGGCGGCATTCCTTTTCCAGTATCTTGTACCGTTAACTCAACTGCTTTGTCGCCATACGGCCGTACTGCCATATGCACCCGTCCACCCGTTGGCGTATGGTTGAGAGCATTGTCTACCAGATTAGACACCACCTGCAGTAGCCGATCATAATCTCCCCAAACCGGTGGGGCCGATTCTGCCTCCACGGTTAGATGAATCTGGTGAGCCTGGGCACGTGGTAATAAGTTTTGGCGAACAACCCTACAAATCTCTGCCAAATCCAGCATCGAGCGATTGAGCGTTAGCTGTCCCGACTCAATCCGAGCCAAATCAAGCAGCTGTGCCACCATACGCCCCATTCGCTCTGCTTCACTATAAATAATATTGGCCGCTTGCGCCTGGTCTTCGGGAGAAACGGCCGTGCCGTCTAGCAGCGCCTGGCTCCAGCCCTGAATTGAAGTGACGGGGGTTTTCAAATCGTGAGAAACGTTGGCCACAAAATCTCGCTGTGCTTGCCGGGTTGCGGCTACCTGAGACGACATGATGTTGAAGCTTTCGGCTACCCGTGTTACCTCTTCCGGCCCCTGCAGCGACAGCTGCTGATCATATTCTCCCTGAGCAATCGCCTCGGCTGCACTCGCCATCTTTTGCAGTGGGCGGGCTACCGAGCGCGAAATGAGCCAGGCCAACAGCACAGAAATGAGCAGGCCGGCTAACCCTGCCCGCACAAAAGCGCTGCCAAACCCCAGCTCACGCAGGATGTTAAATGGCCCCGGTTCAGGGACGGCATAGATAACAACCCACCGGCCAAAGCCTGTGTTAGAGATAGCTCTGGTGTACAGTAGCCAACGGTTTCCAGCCGGGTCTTCAAAGCGAGCAGCAAGCGTGTTGGAATCCGTAGTCGGCAAATAGCTATCAGGCAGCTCTTCACCGTCAATCGTCACGCCCATGAGGCTCTGCGTGGGATCGGAATCAAAGATTATTTGTGCATCATTGGCCGTCGCAATAAGGGCGCGGACGTTGTTGGATTCGGCCGTATTTGTAATTGTCTGCAAAAGTGACTGTAAAAAGACATCTGCATTGCTGCTGTTGGTTTGCAAACGAATGAGATCGTTGCGGCTGGTGCGGCTGATGATATCGAGCCGCTGCAGCGCTGGCTGAAAGCGCAGCCGAGGCTGAGCGCCCAACGCCAACAGCGCCAGCGAGACCACAAACAAGGTCACCACAATAATAAGCGAGTAAGAAAGCAGCAAGCGGCTGCGGAGCGATCGGAACATTGGTTAAGTGTAAACGGCCGTTATAAAGCCGCCATGAAAAAAGTGTAACCCACCTGTAAAATCAGTAAGCAGTTGGTCACTGTTCACCGACCAACTTATACCCCATCCCCCAGACTGTCTCTATCACTACGCTGCTGCCGCTGAGTTTGTCCCGCAGATGGGCAATGTGGACATCTACCGTGCGCGTTTGGCCATAAAATTCGTACCCCCACACCAAATCCAACAGTTGATCCCGCGATAGGACAATGTTTTTGTGATCGACCAGCGTGAGCAGCAGATCAAATTCTTTGGTGCGTAGCTGTACCCGCTTTCCTCCCACCGTGAGCTCACGGCTATTTGGATCGATGATGATATCTTCAATCTGGCGCACGTCGTTGGCAGCCGCGCCGCTAGCGGTGCTGACGGTGCGGCGCAGAATCGCGCGCACCCGGGCCACCAACTCACGTGGATTAAACGGCTTTGTTAAATAATCATCCGCGCCCATCTCCAGCCCTACAATTTTGTCGATATCATCGTCACGGGCCGTGAGCATAAGGATAGGCACATTGCTGTCGGCACGAACGCGGCGACATACTTCCCAACCATCGACTTCTGGCAGCATCAAGTCCAGCACAATGAGGGCTGGCTCGCTCTCTTTGGCCTTGGCCAGCGCCTGTGCTCCGTCCTGGGCGATGACCACAACGTACCCATCTTTTTCCAGGTACAGTCTGGCCAGGTCGCGGATGTTGGCTTCATCATCCACGACCAGAATCGTTTCGTTGGGCATTAAGCCGCCTCTGGAATTTCAGCCACCATTTCGATTTCGACTTTGGCGCCCAACGGCAAGCCTTGCACAGCAAAAGCAGAGCGTGCTGGTGGGGTGTTGCCAATGTAACGGCCGTATACCTCATTCAGTCCACCATAATCTGCCATGTCTACCAAAAAGACCGTCGTCTTTACCACATGAGCAAAGCTGGTGCCGGCGGCCGTTAACACTGCCTGCAAATTTTTCATAACTTGTTCGGCTTGCGCAGTTATATCTCCATCTACCATCTTGCCAGTCGCCGGATTCAGTGCAACCTGACCGGCGGTAAACAATAAATTGCCGGTTTGAACCGCCTGTGAATAAGGTCCCACTGCCTTTGGCGCGTCATCGGTGTGAATAATTTTTTTCATCTCTTACTCCTTGTTTGGTTGGTAAAGGTGTTTGTGAACAGAGTGAAAAGCTCAGTTCACCGTTTACTCGTTACTTGCTCCCACGTGTCACTGAAAAAGCGGCCGCAGTCGCCATCCAGCTCCCGCTTTCTCCGCCGGAATG
>CBDUOF010000557.1:0-2856 GCA_965368765.1 uncultured Anaerolineae bacterium
ATTTGCTCCACTTAAGAGCGGAACTGAGAATTGGAATTGAGGACTTTACGCAACGGCCGTATTCCAGCACACTCTCCGCGCGAAACGGCCGTCATTCTGAACGAAGTGAAGAATCCCTCGCGACAAAGTTTCAAAAAGCCACAGCCCGTAGTGGAGCGTCGTTTTATGGATGCTTCGTTTCACTCAGCATGACAGTGGGGTCTTTTTACTCCACAATCGAGGATGACACCATCAGTTTTGCCATCATTTGTTCAGTGGCGGCGGCGCGCGCTTGCCAGGGGTGGAGGAAAGGTATGGCTTGGGGGTAGTCATCGGCGAGCTGTTGGTAGCGGGTTTGCCAGCTGCGGCAGGTGTCTTGCAGGGCGGTGAGCAGCGCGGGGAGGGCGTCGTACTGAACGGCCGTTCTTAACAAATTCAACAACATCATCTCTCGGCTGCCAAAGCCGCGCGGTAACTCAAACTGTCTTCCCAGCTGACCGATGTTGTCCCGGCTGAGATATATGCCACTTTGGGCAGGGAGCAGCAAAAAGTGGGCAATCTCCTTGAAGCCAGTTTTATCAATAGCGAGAATATTTTCGCTCGGGGGAAGAAAGTTGGCGGCGGTGGGAACGGCCGTTTCCCAAAAAGAATCAAAATGGTTGAGCACCAAATCCATCGTAATCTGCGCCAATTGGCGAAAAAAAGGATCGGATTGATTCTGAATGCCCAGCAAACAGGCGGGCAGCCAGCATAGCAAATGATTCTGCATAAATTGTTGCTGTTGGTCTTGAAGCTGGTTGGCAAGGTCTTGCTGCCCCATTTCCCAGGCATCGGCTTCCTGGCTGGCGAGAAAGCTGATAAAGGCCAACTCGTGGCCCAAGTGATCTGCTTCTGTTTCGATTGGCCCGGCATTAAAGCCGTGCCGTTGGAAAAATTGACCCACAACGGCCGTTTTCTCCCCGCCCACCAATCCATCGGTACTCAAGAAAAAGCTTTCATAGGCAAAGATGTTGAAGTGGAACAGCTCATGATGGCTGGCGGCTGCATTGTCGGCGTTGAAGGGATGGGGCAGAACGGCCGTTAATTCCGGGATTTGTTGGATGTAGGGCCGGGAAACGGCCGTGATGCCGTGCAAAAAAAGTTGGCTAAACAGACGACCGCTATAGCTTCTAGCTCGCGCCAGTTGAGCCCGGCTTAAGCCTGAGCCATTCGGTGTGGGGGAGCCTGGATTGGAAGAAAGCATACAAATACATTCCTGTTATCGCGCCAACAAAGGTAAACACCATCATAAACGTACCGGCACCCAGGTGGGCGTAGATGGGGCCAGGGCAGGCGCCGGTGATGGCCCAGCCCATGCCAAAAATTGTGCCACCGAAGACATTTCCTGGGTGAAACGGCCGTTCCTTAATCACAATCGCTTCCCCTTCAATGGTGCGGGCTTCGAAGCGCCGAATCAGGTATACGGACACCAACCCTACGGCGATGGCAGAGCAGATGACCAAATACATGTAGGCACTCTTGAACAAGAACATGTCGTTGATTTGAAACCAGGAAATGACCTGCGTTTTAATCAGTACAATGCCAAAATAAATGCCCATGAGCAGCATCCAGAGATTTTTTTTCATAATATTCTCCTACGACAGAATAAGCGGTAAGAGTAGCCAGGTAGAGATAAGTCCGCCAACAAAGAAAAAGATGGTAGCCACGAGGCTCGATAGCTTCAGGGCGGAAATCCCCATAATTGTGTGCCCAGATGTACAGCCTCCGGCATAGCGTGTGCCAAATCCAATGAGAATACCGCCAGAAAAGAGTCCCACGGCGCCCAGGGGGGAGCTAAATGTTGCTGGTAGAAAATTACCTGGCTGGCTGGAGAGCAAGTAGTTGCCGACAAAACCACCAATGACGACGCCCACAACGAAAATGATGCTGCTGGTGTGGTCGCGCCAGTTGTAATCTTTGCTCAGGTACGGTAGCTTGGATTTGGGCATGCAGGCCGCCCCAATGTGGCGCAGGCTGCTAGAAATGCCGAAGTTTTTTCCGGTTAAAAGTAATAATAGCGGCACGGTCAGGCCAATTAGGGGGCCAGACACGTACCAAGGCCATGGTTCCAAAAGCCACGCAAGCATCCTATTTCTCCTTTTCGGGGTGAAACATTAATCGAGTTGTTGTCTTCAAAAAACGGATGGGTCCAATTTTTAAAATTGAACCCATTTCATCCCTATCGTTCAGTTGCTAAATGTTACAAATTTTTCCTTCGACGTCGATCATGGGGAATCCTGCATTTTCCCATGCTTCCATGCCACCAGTGACGTTGTAGAGGTGCTTGAACCCTTCACGCTTCATAATGCTGATAGCGGTGCTGGAACGCTTGCCAGTGGCGCAGGTGACGGCCACGTGCTGCATTTTATCCAGGGGCAGCGTGTGTAGCTGGGCGGGGCTGGTGATCTGGTCAACCAGGCGGGTGTAAGGTAGAAAATGGGCTTGCTGGATATGGCCTTCATCCCATTCTTCGCTATCGCGCACGTCGAGTACCTGCAGGCCGTTGACCGAAAGCTTGTGCTGCAGGTTGTGAACATCTATTTGCGGCACGACTGCCACTGCGTTCCCCGCGTCGATCCAGCTTGCCATGCCACCTGTCAAATAACCAGCGACCCGTGTGTTCAGGGCAATAAATGCCATCTTGTAAATGGCTGTCTGAGCCTCTTCGTTGCTATCCGTGATCAATATGAGCGGGGCATCGTCTGGCGTCATCCAGCCGACGCGCTGTTCAAATTCGTCGCTGGAAAGCTGCACGTTGATCGCTCCTGGAATGTGCCCAGCGCCAAATTGTGCCGAGGAACGGCCGTCTACCACCACAGCCCCTTGTTTCATCATCTC
>CBDUOF010000558.1:0-2850 GCA_965368765.1 uncultured Anaerolineae bacterium
CTGATTGTTCGCCTCTGGCAGTCGGCAACGACGTATTCTGTGCTCTCATACCAAAACAGATAGTTGCTGCAACCCAGAGTAAAAATCTCATGGCGCACAGGCTACGATTGACGACGGCCGTTGTCAAGCTAAATCTTTCAGCCTCATTAGCCTGCCTTTTTGACTTAAAAGCACCCCCTCGTTAGAATGCACTCTCTATTCAGTTTTAGGAAGAGAAAGAGCCAATGAGAATTGTTGTCGATGCAATGGGAAGTGATGATCACCCTGGACCAGATGTGGTCGGGGCCGTGCAGGCTGCCCGCGAGTTTGGCGACACCATTGTTTTGGTCGGCGATAAGGCTAGAATCGAAGCAGAGCTGACGGGACAAAACACGACGGGACTGTCTCTGGAAATTGTCCATGCAGATGATGCCGTGACGATGGAAGACAAACCAGCGCAGGTGGTTAAAAACAAGCGCGATTCTTCGATGCATGTCGGCCTGGCATTGGTTAAGGATGGTCAGGCGGATGCCTTTGTCTCGGCGGGCAACACGGGGGCCATCTTGGCCGTGGCCATGCTGCGCCAGGTGGGTCTGGGCCGTATTCCTGGCATTAAGCGGCCTGCACTGGGGGTTATCTTCCCCACCAAACACCGCCCTTTGCTCATCGACAACGGGGCCAACACCGATTGCCGCCCCGACTATTTGCTGCAATTTGGGCTGATGGGCAGCCTCTATGTGGAGCGTGTTTTAAAGATAGAAAGCCCCCGCGTGGCGCTCATTTCTAACGGTGAGGAAGAAGGCAAGGGCAACAGCCTCATTAAAGAGACGATTCCGCTGCTGGCAGCCAGCGGCCTGAATTATATTGGCAATATTGAGCCGAAGCAGTTTATGCAAGGCGCGGCCGATGTGGGCGTAGTGGATGGCTTTACGGGTAACCTTATTATGAAAACGGCCGAATCTATCGCCAGCTACATGTCCACCATTATTCGAGATGAGCTGATGGCCAATCCACTCACCATTCTGGGTGGCCTCATGACGCGCTCGGCATTCAAACGAGTACGCGGCCACCTCAACCCCGATGAAGTGGGCGGCGCGCCACTGTTGGGCATCAACGGGGTTGTTATCATTGCGCACGGCCGTTCCAATGCCTACGCTATTAAACAGGCCATCGGGCAGGCGCGGCGCGTCGTTGAAAACAAGGTCGTCGAGGCGATTACATCTGGTATTGCCAGTGAGCAGTAATCAGTCGGTCAGCAAACAGCAATTCACCCTGCTGCTGCTCACTTATCACTTTTTACTTTTCACTGCTTAAAAGAACAAGCAGGTATACATGAACAACCAGTTTTTGGATGACAAAGGAAGACCCCGCGTCGTAATTACCGGGATGGGGGTCATGAGTCCATTGGGGCACACGACGGAAGATAGCTGGGACAGTTTGTTAAACGGCCGTTCCGGCATTGGCCCTATCACCAACTTCGATGCCACAGAGTTCCCCTGCCGTATTGCAGGCGAAGTCAAAGACTTTGTTGCCAAAAAATATATGGATTTCAAAGAAGCGCGGCGTATGTCTCGCGCTTCCCAACTCGCTGTAGCCGCTGCCCGCATGGCGCTGACCGATGCTGGATTGCCCGAACCCGTCCCTAACGCCGAACGCGTGGGAACGCTGGTGGGCACAGGCGTCGGCGGATTTGAAGTCGCTGATGAAAATCTAAAAATCTTGCGCAGCAAAGGATTTAGTCGCGTCAGCCCCTTTGCCATGACCGGATTTTTACCCAACATGCCTAGCCACCACGTGAGCCTTCTGGCCAAGGCGTTGGGCCCCATCAACACCGTGAGCGCCGCCTGCGCCACCGGCACCCAGGCAATTGGCGAGGCAATGGAATTCATTCGCCATGGCCGCGCCGACATGATGATCACCGGTGGTGTTGAGGGACTTATTCACGAAGCGGCGATTGCGGGCTTTGGCGCCATGCGAGCCCTCTCCACGGGTTATAATGACGTACCAGAAAAGGCGAGCCGCCCCTTTGATAAAGATCGAGATGGCTTTGTACTCAGCGAAGGCGCTGGCATTCTGATCATTGAGCGATTGGATCATGCCCTCGCGCGCAATGCCCACATCTATGGTGAACTAAAAGGGTATGCTTCGTCGGCTGATGCCTACCATGTGGCCCAACCGGATCCAACAGCGGCGGGCGCCATTCGGGCCATGCGGTGGACGCTAGAAGATGCCTGCTTGCGGCCCGACGAGGTCAGCTATATCAATGCCCATGGCACATCTACGCCAGTAAATGATTCGGCCGAAACGTATGCCGTAAAATCAGTTTTTGGTGAGCGGGCTTATGAACTGCCCATCAGCAGCAGCAAGTCGGTGTTGGGGCACGCTATGGGTGGTGCAGGTGCCATCGAGGCGATTTTTTGCGCCCTGGCGTTGGAGCAGGGAATTATCCCGCCAACCTGGAATTATGAGACACCTGACCCAGATTGCGACCTGGATTATGTACCAAATGGCCTGCGCCATGCCCCGTTACAGGTCGCTTTGTCAAATTCATTTGGCCTGGGCGGGCAAAATGCCTGCCTTATTTTGGGCAAATATGATAAAAATACAACTGTGTAGCAATGTGTCTGCACGCCAACCAAATTAAACAGCTATGATTATTTTACGAGACGATGTACGTATTGCCCGCTTAAAGCGGATTAGCCAGATTACCAGCTTTATCGGAATGGGCGCGCTGCTGGCAGGCTTGCTACTTGTTTTTATACCGGACACGGCAAATCTATTTTTCTACCAGCTCGTTGCGCTCTTTGTAGGCTGGATGCTGTCGCAGCTAGGCATTTACCTCGGGCATCAATATTTGCGCAGTCCGCGCCC
>CBDUOF010000559.1:0-2846 GCA_965368765.1 uncultured Anaerolineae bacterium
GTTTACCAGTCGCACCCGCACCACAGATAGTCGTATCATCATGGCAGACAATAAACGTCCATCCGCTTCGTGGTCGCCCATTACCGTGTTTCGTAGCTTTTGGCGGCGCTCTGAAGCGACACAAAACAACGATCACAATGACCGCAGTCAATATTTGCAAGACCTCATTTTTCAGCATCGCAGCTTCGATGTGAAAGGGGTAGCGGCACCAAGCGAAACGGCCGTCGACCTAAAGCATGTTTTTGTCGACGTTGGGCTTGGGCCTGCGCCGCAAAAAGCGTCGGCCAACCCTGTCCCGGCACTGCACCAGATTGCCCGTGAAGACCGGTTCACAATTTGGCATTTCTTGCTCCCGCAACCAGCCAATCGCCTGCAAAATCTAGTCATCCTGGGCGCACCCGGCACGGGCAAAACAACGCTACTCAAATACCTTACCCTTTCCCTGGCCTCCCCCACCCAAGATGCACCGAGGCTTCGCAAAACACCCATCATTCTGCATTTGCGCGATATTGCCAGCCTTATCAAACAAAACCCGAGCTGCGGTGTACGACAAGCTTTACAAATGATGCAGGAAAGCCGCCAGGTCGCGATCAGGCTCGATTGGATGGCGACGGAAATGGCCAACGGCCGTTGTCTCATTATGCTCGATGGATTAGACGAAGTGGCCGATCTGGAACAGCGTCAGCAGGTCGCCGCCTGGGCCCAGCGCCAAATCCGGCAGCATTCCAACAATCAGTTTATCATCACCTCACGGCCGTTTGGCTACGAAAGCAACCCCTTGCCAGATAGCCTCATTTTAGAGGTTAAGCCCTTCACCCTTGAGCAAGTCCGACAATTTATTGAGAATTGGTATCTGGCCCACGAATTGCAGAGCCAGGGGCGCGATGACGAGGGTGTGCAGCGTAACGCCACCCGTGAAGCTACTGACCTAATGCAGCGGCTTCACAAAACGCCTGCCCTGCTAGAAATGGGCATCAATCCGTTGCTGCTCACCATGATCGCCACCATTCACCACTTCCGGGGCCGTTTACCCGACCATCGCGTCGCCTTGTACAAAGAAATTTGCCAGGTATTTCTGGGCAGGCGGCAGCAGGCTCGGGGCCTCTCGTTTGAACTTACGCCCGCCCAAAAGCAGCGGGTACTACAAACGCTCGCCTATGAAATGATGCGGCGCAACCTACGCACCATTTCCAGGGCCGACGCCGCCGATATTATCGATCCAACGCTGAAAAGAATTCATCCCGAAACTGACAGCGACCACTTCCTGAAAATGATTGCCCATACAAGCGGCCTGCTGGTTGAGCATGTAATCGGTATGGTCAGCTTTGCTCATCTTACGTTTCAAGAATATTTAACGGCCGTTCATCTCAAAAACCTCCAGCTGGAGCAGGTATTGCTCAACCAGGTTGATAACGCCTGGTGGCATGAAACGATTCGCCTCTAC
This sequence comes from uncultured Anaerolineae bacterium, assembly GCA_965368765.1. GTDB lineage: Bacteria > Chloroflexota > Anaerolineae > Promineifilales > Promineifilaceae > Leptofilum. The sequence continues at coordinate 1,445 of CBDUOF010000559.1, forward strand.
GCCGCCCAATCGAATGCAACCAACATTATTCGGGCATGCGTCATGCGCGAAACCGCTTCCATCCCGGCCCTAACGCTGGCTGTGGAATGTCTGGACGAAGCCCTAGAAGTTGAAGATGATTTTCGCAGAATTCCCGCTGAACTTGTGCGCAGCATCGAAGATGATAATCCCGAAATCCGCCGCATTGGGGCTGAAGTGCTGCTGCAACTGCGCTTGCGCCGTCTGGTGCGGCTGGATGAGCGCACATACGCTGACAGCACGCTGGTGACCCAGGCAGAATATCAGCTATTTTTGGACGAAATGCGGGCCAACGGCAGCTACCGACAGCCTGACCACTGGGCAGAGCTACAATTTAGTCGCGGAGTGGGCAAAACGCCAGTGGCCGGGGTACGGCCGTCTGACGCTCAGGCCTTTTGCAGCTGGCTAACCGCGCGTGATCCGGGTCCCTGGCAGTATCGCTTGCCCACTGAGGAAGAAAATACGCGCCCACCGCTCACTAACCCCACCATCGAAGAAGAAAAAGGGACAATCGGGTATTGGTTCCTCAGCGAGGGCAAGTTCAGGCTGGCACATGCATCAGCGCTAACCAGTGATGTTGCCCAAATGCAAACACGCCATTGGCAAATCGAACAACGGCTGCACAATGAGCGACTTATCCTGCCAGAATTCGATGAAAACGACCCGGTCACAAAACGGTTACGCGACATTATTTTACGCCGCGCCAAAGATCGGGCCTATTCACTCCTGAATCTGGAAAGGCGGTTGCCGGCGCTGACAGAGAACCAAATCGAAATCAACACATTATTCAGCCTGGTTCAAGAACGCAACGCCGAAGGCTTTGCCACCGACATGGAACAGGCCCTTATCACGGCAAAAGCACACATTGATAACCCCAACATGGCCTATGCGCGTGGCCCCATTTTGGAAGAAATCATCAAGATGGGTAAAGAGTTGCTCACAACGTTAGACAACAAATCGTTTTCAGCGGAAATCACGCAGCTTATGCGCCAGCTTATGCGTGATTTGGGACGTGCCAGAGACCGACTTATCACGGTACAGCACAGCATGCAATCTGAATTTCTGTCTCATCGAGAATTGGTGCGCCACATCCATAATGCCCTCAGCTCCGCGCAACGGCTTCTAGATGAGGTTAGCCGCAGCCGCAGCGATGCCCGCCTCCGCCTGCGCATTCACGCACTGCTCCACAGTTTGCAACTCTTAAACAGTCAAGCCAAACCGTCGGATGACGAAAAACCACATACCAGGCGGCTGCGCCTGGAGCTGCTAACCATTTTAGTCGACCTGTACCTTGATATGATTATTCTGGAATGCCGCGCCAACAACCAATTTACAGCCGTGGAAGGAATCCGCATCATCCGCGAGACGGTATCTATTTAATTTA
>CBDUOF010000560.1:0-2844 GCA_965368765.1 uncultured Anaerolineae bacterium
TTGGTTGACGGTTCCGATTCGTGCAGGCGAAAAGAATTTTGAGCAGGGACCAGCCATTAAGCGTTAAGCGTTTCTCCAGGTCAAATGAACAACTCAGGTATGCTACCTAGTCCTCATCCTCAACAAAAACAACTTTCACCTTGAGGTATTCGACAATCTGCCGCCGCGCCTCAAAATCTTCTACTGCAACCTCAAACCCGTGCCGTGCGACTCTAAAAAATATCGTTATTTCAGTTATCTCCTCTTGTTTGTACTCAAGAAGCTCGTGTGCAAAAAATAGCCGATTATTATGAGGTTCATCACTACCGGAAGGGAAATCGAACATTGTATGATTGGGCGCAGCAAAATTCGATTTATGAGGGAAGTTGTTGAAGAGGAGTTACATGTCTCTTGGCAATTTGCTAGAAGAAGAACAAAGCGGCATTCTAAACTTTGGCGGGGCACGTATGGCCTTGCTGGACATTGAGGCTGGTTTTTGGGGTCTGCGCCGGCAAATAGAAGCACTCATTGGCGAACGCCTGACTAGTTCTGTATTACAACAGGCTGGCGCAAACGGTGGCGCATCATTTGCCCAATCCTTTAAAGGACAGGTTGGGGTCGAGAAATCCGCCGCCTTTTCTGCTTGCATCAAGGCGTATCAAACCGCAGGCTTTGGTCAGTTCCAAATCACTGCGCTGGAATGGCCTCTCGGACGGGTTCAAATTCGTGCCAGACACACCTTCGAAGCCTGGATGTACCAGCAAAAGAATGATGTCCCCAACGCACCAATTTGTGCGTATTCGGCTGGGGTGTTTGTGGGGTTTGTAAATGCTCTTGGAGATCGTCAGGATGTGGTTTGCATAGAGCATGCTTGTGAAGCCAGGGGGGACGAGGCGTGTTTGTTTGAGCTGCTTCCAGCAAATCAGGCCAATGGGAATACGGCCGTTGCCTTTCGGCCTGATCCTGGCTTGGGTCGCCAACTTAACTTGCTAGAAATACTCTTTGAACACATGCCGATGGGCATCGCCGTGCTCGATCGCCACTACTGCATTCAACGCTATAACCCCACTTGGAATGATTTCTCAGCCCATTACGCGCCATCGACAGCGACACCACTGGCCCCTGGCGTCTGTTATTTTGACCACCTCCCCGGAACAGAACCCATCGTAGAGCCCATGTTTGAACGTGTCCTGGATGGTGAGACCGTCCAACAAAATGACGTCCGTTTAGAATTAGAAGGAAATGTGTCTTGTTGGGATGTGGTCCTGGCTCCACTGCTAGAGGGGAACAAGGTCGTGGGCATTTTGATTGTATCCATTGATACAACCGAACGAGCCGGCCTGCGGCAAAACCTGGAACAGCGCGTTGCAGCACGTACCCAGGAGTTACAAATGCTGCTAGATGTCTCTGCCACCGCGAACAGTTTATTGGATTTGGACGAAACGCTGGTACGGACACTAACCCTTTTGGTGGATCTGGTAGGCGCATCCCGAGCAGGGGTGAGTTTGCTTGATGAAAAGACCGGTAAATTGAACGCCACTCTTCTGCGGCCAGAACGTGAGGTTGATCCCGCAGAGATGGCTATCATGCTCCAGGCCGGGCAGGCTGTTATCGAAAGGGGCGAGATGCGGTATATTGCGCCAGATGTTTCGCAGGGATTGCTAGAGCCTGGTGCGCTGCTGCCGCTGCAAGTTCGAGACCGGAAACTAGGGATTCTGGCCATCATTGGTGCGCCACAGAGCAGCTTCACGTTGAATCAATTAGCTTTGTTCAAGTCCATCGCGGATCAATTAAGTGTCGCTATTGAAAACGCTTATCTATATGAAAAGGCGGAAGATGTGGCTATTGCTGCGGAACGAAACCGTTTGGCGCGAGAGCTGCACGATGCGGTAACGCAAACGCTTTTTTCGGCCAGCCTGATTGCTGACGTGCTGCCGCGTATTTGGGAACGCGATCCTGACCAGGGACGGGTGCGCCTGGAAGAGCTGCGGGAGTTGACACGGGGTGCGCTGGCCGAGATGCGTACTTTGCTGTTGGAGCTGCGTCCGGCAACGCTGACCGAGTCTAGTCTGGTTGAGCTGCTGCGCCAGTTGACTCAGGCCTTTGGTGGGCGTTCGCGCCTACCCATTGAGCTAATTGTGGAAGGGGAACGGCCGTTGCCCCCAGAAACTCAAATTGCCTTCTACCGCATTGCCCAGGAATCGCTCAACAATATCACCAAACACGCCGGAGCCAATCAGGCGATCATAAAATTACTGTTTTCACCCAAAGCCGTGAGCTTATCCATCCAGGATGACGGCCGCGGGTTTGATCTATCCGGCGCCCCCGTTCATTCCCTGGGGCTGGGCATTATGCGGGAACGGGCAGAAAAAATCGGCGCCCAATTAACCATTAACAGCCGAATTGGCGAAGGAACAATCGTGACAGTTCACACGCTTTTCGCTAATGGCAATGAGGGAAATCATGAGGGAAAATAAACCTATTCGGGTCATGATTGTAGACGATCATGCAGTGGTTCGCAGCGGTCTGGCCGCATTTTTGATGGTATTTGACGATTTGCAGCTGGTGGGCGAAGCGTCTGGCGGAGAACACGCAGTTCAACGATGCCAGCAAGTCGAGGTAGATGTTGTGCTGATGGATTTGATGATGCCGGAAATGAACGGAGCAGAAGCCACCAGCCTGATACGCCAACAGTGCCCCAACGTGCGGGTGATCGCTCTCACCAGCTATAAGGAAGAAGAACTCATTCAGGGCGCGTTGAAGGCTGGGGCTATCAGCTATCTCCTTAAAAACGTCACGGCGGATGAATTGGCAAACGCTATTCGGGCCGCCTATGTGGGCCGCCCGACATTGGCGCCTGAAGCA
>CBDUOF010000561.1:0-2837 GCA_965368765.1 uncultured Anaerolineae bacterium
TCCTCAATCAGCTCAAAAACTGGGGCTGGCCGACAATGACCTCGTCCGAGTCACCAGCGACGTCGGCGACATAAACATCGCTCTTAACGTAACCGAGGCCATCCGGTTCGACTGCGTTTACATGACACCCGGCTTCGGCCACTTGTCGCAAGGCTTCACCACCGGTTATGGCGTGGGGGCCAGCGACTCTGTCCTGCACGTCACCTACACCGATCCTGTCAGCGGCAGTCAAGCCCTTAGCCAAACGTTTGTCACCGTGAGAGGGATCTAAAAAGAGAAAACCTTATGTCTACAACCGCAAAACAAGGCAAATACGGATTTTTAATCGACGTTTCATACTGCATAGACTGTCGAGCATGCAACGTTTCATGCAGTGTGCAAAACGAAGTCTCCATGACCAGTACCCGAATTTGGATGAAAGGCAGCGGCGTCGTGGGTGAGTTTCCCAATTTACAAAGCTATACCGCGCCCTTCCATTGTATGCACTGCAACGACCCTTCATGCGTCTCGGCTTGTACCGTTGGTGCGCTGCAGCGCGATGATGACGGCATCGTGCAATACGACGATGATCGCTGCATCGGCTGCCGTTACTGCGTCTATGCCTGCCCGTTCGGCGTGCCTAACATGGACTTAAACGAGCGCTTCCCCCTCATTGTCAAATGCGATATGTGCGGCGAACGTCTGGCCGAGGGTGAGCAGCCAGCCTGCGCTGCCACCTGCCCACCGGGAGCCATCCAATTTGGCCTGCGCCAGGATATGCTAGATGAGGCTTACCGTCGTATTGATGAACAACCCGGCAAATACGTCAACCACGTATACGGCGAGCATGAAAATGGCGGAACCTCCACCTTTTATATCTCGCCAATCCCCTTTGAAGAGTTGGGCTTCCCCATCGCCGGCGAAACATCACCCGCCTACTACAACCGGCTGGTCACCCACGGCACACCCACCGTCGCCGGCGCTGTGGCGGTAGGGCTAACAGGCACATACCTGACCATCAACAATTTGAAACAAGAAGCGGCCGAAGAGGCAGCAGAAAAAGCCGCCCAAGTCACTCCACCAACAAGCGATACAGCAGAAAAGGAGCAAAATCATGCTCATTAAAATCAAGCGTGAACTACGCGACATGCCCAAATTCGTCTATGTTTTGTCCGCACTGATGGCTTTTGGTGGCGTAATCGGCATTTATCGCCTTTACGCTGGCCTGGGGGCAACAACAAATCTAGGCAAATCATATCCCTGGGGCATTTGGATTAGTTTTGACCTGTCAACAGTAGCTTTATCTGGCGGTGCATTTACGCTGGCGGCGCTGGTGTACGTATTGCAGATGCATAATTTACATGCGGCCGTACGCCCCACGGTGCTGGCTGGCTTATTGGGGTACAGCTCTGTTTTGGTCATTCTTTTCATGGATTTAGGCCGTTGGGATCGTGCCTATCACTTTTTAATTTACCCCAATCTCAACTCAGCCCTGTTTGAGGTAAGTTGGTGTATAGCGCTGTATTCCTCGATTTTGGTTTACGAACTCAGCCCTGTCCTGTTGGCCAAAAGCAGTTGGAAGCGGCTGATCCCCATTATTGAAAAATACACCATTCCGATGGTTATTGCCGGTGTATCGCTTTCCTCACTGCATCAATCTTCATTGGGAACATTATTTATTGTGATGTCCCCTCGCCTTCATGCCTTGTGGCATTCGATGCTGCTGCCGGTATTCTTTTTGATTTCTTCACTGGCATCGGGGTTGGGATTGGTGATTGCCGGGGCAGGCATTAGCTTTTGGGTTTTCAAACGCACCTTGCCGGAGAAGGTAATTGCCAAATTGGGCTGGTTTATACCCTGGGTATTGGGTTTGTATCTCGTTCTCAAATTAGGCGAACTGGAAATTGTTGGCGAATTGAATTTACTGTTCAGCAGTGGTAAATACAGCCTTTTGTTTTTAACTGAATTGCTGATTGGCGTCATCGCACCTATTATTTTGTTCTCGATGAAAAGTGTCAGGCATAACCGCACTGCGTCGATGTTGAGTGCGTTCTTGGTGATGGGCGGCGTGGTTTTAAACCGTTTTAATGCGTCCTGGTTTGCTATCAGACCAGTTGCCGGGGAAACATATAGTCCGCACTGGATGGAAGTGGCTATTTTGGTCGGTGTTGCGTCAGGGGTATTCCTGGTTTATACGCTGGTTGGCCGTTATTTCCCGTTGTTTGATGAGACGGTTGAAATTACAAAAGTGCGAGAACCTGTTTTTCAGCCCCAATTACCGCCGATTCAAACCGCAATCGGTGAAGCCATGAGCAGCGATTAGGTGCAATTGAGACTAGAGATTAGAGACTGGACGAATCTCTAATCTCTAGTCTCCAATCTCCTAAAAGTTGATGCTTTCCGGAGCAACTGTTATCCATGTCCCCATCCTTCTTTCACCATTTACATCCACCAACCATTCCACAGGCACAATCGCGTCTTCGCCATACGTTAGGCGCAGGCGGTTTAGCCGCCTTTTTGGTGCTAGTGCTGGTGATAACCGGGGCACTGGAGATGTTTTATTATGTGCCTACGCCAGAAGGAGCGGCTGAATCGATCCAATTGTTGACGTTTTTGGTGCCGTTTGGCGGACTGGTACGCAATCTGCATTATTGGTCAGGACAGTTTTTGCTGGTGGTGTCGATTGTGCATATGGTGCGGGTGCTATTTACGGGCGGCTATGTTTCGCGCCGGTTTAACTATTTGCTGGGGATGGGATTATTGGTGCTGGTGATTTTTCTGAACTTTACGGGCTATGTACTGCGCTGGGATGAAGGGAGTCGCTGGGCAATGGTGGCTGGAACCAATTTGGTTAAAAC
>CBDUOF010000562.1:0-2797 GCA_965368765.1 uncultured Anaerolineae bacterium
ATCTCCTTTGAACTGTACCTGAAACGACTGCTGGTTGGCGGTTTGGAGCGCGTCTACGAAATTGGGCGCGACTTCCGCAACGAGGGTGTGAGCTTCAAGCACAACCCCGAATTTACGATGCTGGAATTTTACGCCGCCTACTGGGATTACCACGATGTGATGGACTTCACCGAGGGGATGGTGAAATTTGTGGCCGAGCACGTGCTGGGCAAATCTGAGGTGACCTACCAGGGGCAAACCGTCAGCCTGGCTGCAAACTGGCCGCGCATCACCATGCGTGACGCCATCAAACAGTTTGCCGAAATTGATTACATGGAACATCCCGATGCGCCCAGTCTGGCCAACGCCATCCGTGAACACGGTGGCCATGCCCCGGTCGGTGCCAGCTGGGGCAAGCTGATCGACGGCCTGTTTGGCGATTTTGTTGAGCCTAAACTCATCCAACCCACCTTTATCACCACCTACCCGCGCGATATTTCGCCGCTGGCCAAAGGCATCCCGGGTGATCCGCTGCACGTGGAACGCTTTGAATTTTTCATTGCGGGCATGGAGATGGGCAACGCCTTTACTGAGCTCAACGACCCGCTGGATCAGCAAAAACGGTTTGAAGATTTGCAGAAACTGTTTGCCAAGGATGATGATGAAATCAATCCGATCGATGAGGATTATTTGCGCGCCATGCGTTATGGGATGCCGCCCAACGGTGGCTTCGGCGTGGGCATCGACCGGCTGGTGATGCTGCTCGCCGACAAAGCCACCATCCGCGAGGTCCTCCTATTCCCCCATCTGCGCGAGCGTGGTGAGGGGTAGTCAAACGCTAAGATTTCCACGAGTTACCTGTAACAGAAAACTTGTGTCGTGCGTGTTTGGTACAGTCGCATTTCTTGGGTTTTACTTTCTCCATCAGGTATGATATGGATTCATTTGAAAAAGTTGCCGGGTTTGATCGACTCTAAACACGGCCGTATCTTTGCATTGTTGAAGCATTATGAATTTAGAATCCGGTGGAATCGCTGTAAAGGCGTTACAAAAGGCACCCGTCTTTACGGGTGGAGCACGAGAGCTGGTGCGCGCGCCGCACCGCTTTTTCTTGCAGCTTACCCGCGACTACGGCGACATTGTGCAGTATCGCGCGACGCCGGAACCCGCTTACCTGCTCAATCATCCTGATTTTGTGAAGCATGTATTGGTGAGCAACGGCCGTAATTACAACAAAGAGACCTATCTAAACAAACACATGCTCCAGGCCGTCACCGGTCAGGGGCTGCTCACCAGCGAGAATCCCCTATGGCGCAAGCAGCGCCGCCTCATCCAGCCGTTTTTTCACCGGAATTATTTGGTTAATTTTGCCGATCTGATGGTTGAGGCCACGCATCAGATGCTGGCACGGTTAGAACATTGTGCCATCCATAATGACCCCTTTGATATCGCCAATGAGATGATGACCTTAACGCTCAACATCGTCTCCCGCGCTCTGTTTGGCTATGATTTGGACGACCAGGCCGGTCGCATTGGGGAGGCCGTTAACACGATGATAGAGATTGGCAAACCCAAACGACGCCGATTTCAGGAAATGGCAAAAGTGCTGGATGATATTGTGTACGGCTTTATTCGGCAGCGACGTGAACGGCCGCACGGTGAGCAGCATGATTTGCTCGACATGCTCATGCAGGTGCGTTATGAAGACAACGGTGCGGCTATGGGCGACCGACAAATTCGGGATGAAGTGATGTCGCTGCTAATCGCTGGCCATGAAACGACGGCCAATACCTTGAGTTGGCAATGGTATTTGCTAGGACAGCATCCAGATGTGGTTTACCAGCTTGAAGAAGAGGTTGATACCGTTTTGAACGGCCGTACGCCCACCGTCAGCGACTTCCCAAAACTAATTTACAGCAACAAAGTTATTAAAGAATCCATGCGCCTCTATCCCTCTGCCTGGTCAATCAGTCGCCACGCCCTGGCTGATGATGAAATTGACGGCTACCATATTCCGGCCGACGCAATTGTGGCGCTGAGCCCCTACACGCTGCACCGTCATCCAGAATTTTGGCCGGATCCAGAGAAATTTGACCCCGAACGCTTTACCCCAGCCCAGGAAGCTGCAAGGCACCGCTACGCCTACATTCCCTTCGGCGCAGGCGCTCGCAAATGCATTGGCGACCAATTTGCCCTCATGGAAAGCATCATCATCTTGCCCATGACCCTGCAACGATTCCGCCTCCAACTCGTTCCCGATCACCATATCGAAGAACATGCCTTGGTCACCCTGCGCCCCAAGAATGGCATCCTGATGACGGCGCGTGCTAGGGTGTCTTAAAATCAAGGGTCCCTTTTGGAAGGGTAAGACTATGCGTATTGCGGCCGTTTATGATATTCACGGAAACTTACCAGCGCTTGAGGCTGTTCTGGCTGAAATCGAGCGCGAGTCAGTTGATTGCCTTGTAGTAGGTGGCGATGTGGTCGCTGGCCCCATGCCGTCTGAAACAGTGGCTCTTTTACAGAATAGTTCCATACCTGCGCACTTTATTCGCGGCAATGCCGAGTCTGAACTACTGCGGCATTTGGCTGGTGACGATCCAGGCGGTCTTTCTGAACGCGCCAATGAGGAAGCGCGGTGGGTGGCGGACACGTTGAGTGCCGAACACAAGCAGTTTGTGGCGGGCTGGGCTGCATCGGTCAGCTTGCCCGTCAATGGCTGGGGCAATGTTTTGTTTTGCCACGCCACACCTCACAGCGACATCACTGTTTTTACCCGCGCGACCCCAGAAGAGAAGTTGCACCCCCTTTTTGCCGA
>CBDUOF010000563.1:0-2737 GCA_965368765.1 uncultured Anaerolineae bacterium
CTTCTGACGGGCCTGGTCGGTGACCTCTTTCAGGGAAACGAGCTCAATCTCATCGATGCTCACGTTTAAACGACTGCTTAAATCCGCCATGGCCAGCGACACGGGCTCATCTTTGAGACCCGGATTGCCCGGTGCGGGCTGCACAACCGGGGTGTCATCGATCGGCTGCGGCGTGACGTCACCCAAATTGACGGTGACTGGCTCAGACAGTTGCTTGCTGCCATCGTCAGTGGCCGTGGGGTCCGCTTCAGGGGATTCATTCATAGGGGTTTCCTCGGGTTGGGCTTCAATGGCGTCTGGTGAATTGCTGTCGATGGGTTCTTCAGAGGTGGTTACGGCCGTACAGCCGATAAACAAGAACAGACCGAGACATCCAATTATTTTTATCGCTTTCATTCGCATTCTCCTATTATGATCCAATGCACGCGGGCAAACAAATCGTCTCTGCTGCCGCTGTCTCCTTAACGTGCCGTCTGGCAAAATAGTTCCATTAGGGTTGTTGTTTTCGCCCGCATATGCAACTCCGGTACAATAGCCGCCATGCGGAAACGACTGTGGCGACCTAGCTACCAACAACGCCTGCGCCTGCTGCTGCTGCCTTACCTGAGCGGAATCCTGCTGCTGGTGGGGCTGCCCGCCTTGCTTTCCTTTGGCCTGGCCTTCTTCCGGTATGACGCACTTTCCCGGCCTACCTGGATTGGCACCCTAAACTTCTTGCTGGCAACGACCGATGAACTGTTCTTGCTCAGCATCCAAAATTCACTGGCGCTGGTGATTTTGCCCGTGCCGCTGCGGGTGCTGGGGGCGTTTTTGCTGGCCGTATTGCTGAGAAGAAACGGCCGTTTTCTGGGCTGGTTTCGAGCCGTCATCTATTTGCCCAGCATTATCCCCGCTGCCGCTTATGCCCTGGCCTGGCTGTGGATACTTAACCCGCTTTTTGGCCCAGTAAATTTACTGCTGCAAGCCGTGGGCCTGCTGCCACCCGCCTGGTTTGCCGATGCCCAATGGGCCAAGCCTGGCCTGGTGCTGCTGTCGCTGTGGCAAATTGGGGAAGGCTTCCTGGTGAGCCTGGCGGCACTGCAAGACATCCCCGATTCGGTCGAAGATGCGGCACGGGTTGATGGCGCCAACGGCTGGCAGCGATTTTTCCACATCACCCTGCCGCTCATGGCCCCGATTTTGCTGCTACTCACCTTTCGCGACGCCATTTTGACCCTGCAAGACTCATTTGCCACCATTTTTCTCATTACTGGAGGCGGGCCGTACTATGCCACCTACACCTTGCCCATGTTCATTTACGAGCAGGGATTTAGCCTGATGCTGTTTGGCGCGGCCAGCGCCGCACTGTGGGTGATGTATGCGCTCACCGGGCTCATTGTGCTGGCACTGTATCTCATTGCCCGGCAGTGGCAAATTGGCACCACGGAGGAGACGTTTGTTCTCTAAAATTAAGAGTAAGGAGAATGGAGATTGGCAATCTCCGAGCCGTAGATTGTTTTTGAGCTGGCGTTTGATTTTGCGGTTGTTGATTACGGCCGTATTCCTCCTTCCCTTGATTTGGATGCTCACCGCAGCGCTTCATCCCGTGGGACGGCCGTTGCCGCAAACGCTTACTTTCTCCCTCGATCTGACCCTGCAGAACTTTGCGCGCGTATGGCAGCTGGTGCCGATGGTGCGGTTTACCGTCAACTCGTTGGTGGTGGTCGGGGTAGCCGTGCCGCTCACCCTGGTTACCAGCAGCTGGGCGGGCTTTAGCATGGCGCAATTGCCCAAACCAAGTCAGCGTCGTTGGATTGTCCTCTCACTTGCAGTGCTCATGGTGCCGGGCGTGGCGCTGTGGTCAACGCGCTTCCTCATTTATAAAGAGCTCGGCTGGCTTAATACGATTTGGGCACTTATCGCTCCCGCCTGGATGGGCAGCAGTCCCTTTTTTGTGCTGATGTTTTACCGAGCCTTTCGACGAATTCCAACAGCCATTTATGAAGCGGCACGGCTGGAAGGCGCAGGTGTAATTGCCAGCTGGCGGCAGATTGGCTTGCCGATTGCCCGCCCTACCGCTATTGGCGTCGCTTTGCTATCATTTATCCTCTATTGGGGTGATTTCATCACACCGCTGCTCTATTTACGCTCAGAAAGCCGCTACACGCTGCCCGTCGCTTTGCAGCTATTGCAGCAAATGACCCCATCTGATTGGCCGCTGTTGATGGCGGGCGCGCTGCTGGCAACGCTCATTCCGGTTGGGCTCTTCTTACTACTACAGCCTTATTTTGCTCGTATTGGCAGATAACTCAGCAGGCGATTTTAGTTGTTTGGTGATTTGCCAATCCACAGGCTAGAAATCGAATGCTTCTAGGAGTGAAGAAGATGAAATTGAGTCGAGTTTGGTTTCTTTCGAGTTTACTGGTGGTAACGGCCGTTTCCGTGCTCATCATCTGGCAGCTGCTGCTCCAGCGTGATGTCTATGAAGTGAACACCAGCCTGGCCGGAGAAGACTCCTGTGTCGGGACGGTGCTGCTGGCGGTCATTGGCGATTATGGGGAAGCGGGGCAGCCAGAGGCAGATGTGGCCGCATTGGTTCACAGTTGGGACGTTGATTACGTGCTGACCCTCGGTGACAACAACTACCCTGACGGCGAAGCCAGCACGATTGACGAGAATATCGGCAAATATTATCAGCAATACATTGGCAACTACAGCGGCAGCTACGGACCTGGCGTAGCGGAAAACCGCTTTTTCC
>CBDUOF010000564.1:0-2717 GCA_965368765.1 uncultured Anaerolineae bacterium
TGCGGGATAGATGAATCGCGCCGTGTGTGGCTGCACCATCCGGTCAAAAGTATGCCACTCTTCCGGCCGCATTCGGGCACACAGCCTGCGGATGTCATCGATGTGCATGAGGCGGCCGCGCTGGATGAGCCAGTCGCTTGTGGCGTGGGCGCAGACGTGCAGGAGCAGGGCCGGGGGCGATGGGATGCGTGCTGTGGCGTTTTGCCAATACGGCCGTTCTGCACTCGCTTGCCACATCATTTCTGCCATTTCATAACCAATCCCTGCATATTCCTCGCGTAAAGCAAAATGTACTTCCACTGGATGAACATTGTCCGCCGCCCAAATATTCTTCTTGCGTTCTCCGCGCAAATAAACATCATCCTCGGCCGAGCGAGAATAATAGCGAAAGCCAAGCTGCTTCAACATGACGTCGCGGCTGGCCGCTAAATCTTTTGGCTGGATGAGTAAATCCAAATCAGCCAGCGGGCGCAGCAAGGGGTCTGCGTAATAAAGTGGCGCGAGTGCGGCTCCTTTCAGCAAGACAGTTTGAATACCTGCCTGGCGAAAAGCATCGACTATTTCTGTGCAGGCGTCAAGCATTCGTGCGGTGCGTTCCCGGCTGGCGACATTGATGGCCCGGAGACGGCTGTTTACCGGTTCTGGCGGTTCAATTTGTGCCTCCCCCAGCCGAGCCACCAACCAGGGCAGTGCGTTCTGCCAATAGACCACCCATTCGGCCGCTTCCCATTCAGCGATCGTCCATCCGGCTAAGTCCCCCGACATCTCCTGGCTTGGTAGCCAGGACGCCAATGTATTAGTGACGTCAGCAAGTTTATTTGAGGGAAGCGACGGCCGTTGATTATAGTCTAGCACTAGGGAGCATCCATTGCGCAGCGAAAGCCAACATCGAGGTCAAAAAAAGTTCGCTCCCGAATGTAGCGGCGGCTGGTTGTCGATGAGGATCCATCGGAATTGCCAAAGCTGCCGCCTCGGTAAATTCGTAAATTGCTGTCGCCGCTGCTTACAGGATTTGCTGCCGGTGAATTTGCATAAAATGACTCATCATAAACGTCTTGAACCCATTCCACAACATTGCCAGACATATTGAAAATGCCGAAGGGACTCACGCCGTCCGGATAGCTGTCAACCGGCTGGACGTCGCGGGCGCTGGCGGCAGATAGCGTCGCGTCAAATTCGTTGCCCCAGGGCCAGGTAAAGTTTTCTGGCCCGCTGGCAGCATATTCCCACTCAGCCTCGGTTGGTAAGCGTTTTTCTATCCATAGACAATAAGCATTTGCCTGATTCCATGATATGCCGATAACTGGGAAATCGCCATAAGCCGGATCGTTTCGGTAATTGGTATTCGTGTAAGAGTGGCGCAGATTTGCTTGGGTGCAATTTCCAACTTCAACGCAATTTAAGTATTGGCTATTGGAAACCTCAAATTGGTCAATGAAAAACGCATCCAGGGAGACGCGGTGTTCTGGTGCTTCATTGGCTGGTCCATCTGACGAGCCCATTAGAACGCTTCCGGCGGGAACGAGAATCATGCCTTCTGGAATAGGCCGTGCCGTTGGCGTTGGCGTGAAGGTTGCCGTGGAAGTTGCCGTTAGTGTAGGCGGCAGCGTTGCCGTGGCGGTCGGGTTCGCGATTGAGACGTTTTCTTCGGTCAATGGGTCACCGGCTGCCGCTGAATTTGCTGAGGTCTGCGGGCTGGCAGTGGCTAAATCCGCCGCGTCCGGCGTGATGCGGGCAGCTGAGATTGCTGCAGGTGTTTGGTTTTCTGTGGGTTCGGCAACGGCCGTATCCAAACGCTCCCCATCACTTGGTGATTGAGAAGACCGATTGCGCAGCAGAAAAAAGGCTGCCAGAAGCATAACTACAAGAAGTAGGATGCCGGCGGTCAGATACAGGGGCCGCCTGTTTTGTCCAGACCCAAAAGCGCCCTTTTCAACGGTGCGCTGTTCGGCTTTTATCGCCTTATTAATGGCTTTGGACATGTCTGTCAGGGTGTCGTATCTGGCCCAGGGTTGTCGTCGTAGGCATTCCCGAACGAGGCCGTAAGTTGCTGGCGTTAAGCCGCTCTGCACTTCTTCAAGGGGGACTTCTTGCGGTATCCATTCTCGTTCAAATGACTTGCCCCAAGCCGATTCCGGTAACTGAGGACGCTGACCTGCCAGCAGTTCATATAAAATGACCCCTAATGAAAAGATGTTGCTTTGAGCCGTAATCGGCCGACCATCCAACTGTTCTGGTGCCTGGAAGTCGAGCTCACGTTGTGGCGTTACGGCCGTTTTCGGCACGGTGATTGGCTGATGGGGAGGTACTGCTGGCTTTATCAGAGCGACCTTATTCGCTTTGCTGATGAGAATGTTTTCTGGCCTTAGATCGGGGTGAATACCGGTTTGTGACTGGTCTTCAAATTGGTGAAGGGCTGCCACTATTTCCGCGACCAGGTTCAACGCTGCAACCGGCGCAAGCTTCTCCCCTGTTTTAGCCATCTTCAACATTTTTTCTGCCAGTGATTGGCTGCTGCTTGTGTCCGGAACCAGCTTTTCTTCTGATGAACGTTGCGTTTGCTCTGACATGCGATTGTTCCTGCCACCATGATATGCTGAGATTGATCAATCGAAGGGAAAATTAGCAAGTTCCCAGCCCTTGTACGAAGCACGACGATTCGTTCGTTAAATTATACCCAAAAATAATCCTTTCGGGAGCCAGATTACCCCGATTGT
>CBDUOF010000565.1:0-2707 GCA_965368765.1 uncultured Anaerolineae bacterium
CCAAAGAATACATCGCTGCCGGAGATATTTTCCAGGTGGTGTTGAGTCAACGTTTTAGCCGCCAAACCAGCGCCCATCCCTTTGCCATCTATCGTGCCCTGCGCATGTTGAATCCGTCGCCCTATATGTTTTACTTCGACTTTGGGTCGGAGATGCAGGTGATTGGTGCGTCACCAGAAATGCATGTGCGCCTGGAAGATGGTGTTGCCAGCGTACGCCCCATTGCCGGAACGCGCCCGCGTGGCATGACCCCCGCCGAGGATGATGGCCTGGCCGACGAACTGCTGGCCGATCCGAAAGAGCGAGCCGAACACGTCATGCTCATCGATTTGGGACGGAACGACATCGGTCGTGTTAGCGACTATGGCACAGTCAACGTGCGCGATTTGATGGTGGTCGAGAGGTATAGCCACGTCATGCACATTGTGAGCCATGTAGAAGGCAAGCTGAAAGATGGCATGGACGCCTACGACCTTATGCGGGCGACTTTCCCGGCCGGAACCGTAAGCGGTGCACCGAAAGTGCGAGCAATGGAAATTATTGAAGCGCTGGAAGGTGAGCGGCGCGGGCTTTATGCCGGGGCCGCAGGCTACGTCAGTTATGATGGCAGTATGGACACCTGCATCGCCATCCGCACCATGCTTATGCAAGATGACCAGATTCACGTCCAGGCTGGTGCAGGCATCGTTGCCGATAGCGATCCGGCCACCGAACATCAGGAGTCGGTGAATAAAGCGAAAGCCCTTTTTGTCGCCGTCGATCGCGCTGAGGATGGCTTGTTGTAAATACATTTTAACCGTCGTACTGAGCTGCTTTTGGCGAAGAATCCTTCAAGACTCTGCTGCGTAAAATGTTTACTGATAGACATGGGCAGCACAGCACGGAGGTTTTATGGATGCTTTGAATGAGGTAATAATAATGACAAAAAAACGCGTTTTTAGCGGGATTCAGCCATCGGGCAATATTCATTTGGGTAATTACCTGGGTGCGGTTAAGAATTGGGTTGCTGGGCAGGATGAAAAGGAAAATTTCTTCTGCGTCGTGGACTTGCACAGCATCACCGTGCCGCAAGACCCGGTGGAGCTGCGCTTCCAAACGCGCTCGCTGGCGGCAATGCTGCTGGCGGCAGGGATTGATCCAGACAAAAGTACGCTGTTCGTGCAAAGCCATGTCAGCGCCCACGCCGAAGCCTGTTGGCTGCTAAACTGTGTGACCCCTTTGGGCTGGCTGCAGCGCATGACCCAGTTCAAAGACAAATCGGCCAAACAGGAAAGTGTGGGCATGGGATTGCTGGATTATCCCGTGCTGATGGTGGCCGATATTCTGCTCTACGATGCGCATGAAGTGCCGGTGGGCGAAGACCAAAAGCAGCATGTTGAGCTGACGCGGGACATCGCGCAGCGATTCAACCACATCTACGAGGAGGAATTTTTCGTCGTGCCTGAGCCGAAAATCCCTCAGATTGGGGCGCGGCTGATGGGGCTGGATGACCCGGTGGTAAAGATGTCCAAGAGCCTGGCCTACACGCGTGGTCACGCCGTGCGCCTGCTGGATGAGCCTAAGGAGATTATGCGCTCTTTCAAGAAAGCGGTGACCGATTCGGGGCGCGAGATTCGCTTCTCTGATGATCCGGAAAAGGCAGGCGTGAATAACTTGCTGGGCATCTACAAGGCAGTGACGGGTAAGCCGAATGATGAGGTAGAGGCAGATTTTGCCAATGCGCGAGGTTACGGTGATCTAAAAGTGGGTGTGGCAGAAGTTGTGATTGACTTTTTGGCCCCGCTGCAAGCGCGTTACAAGGCGCTGATGGACGATCCAGCAGAGTTGGACAGAATTTTGGCGATTGGGGCGGAGCAAGCAACGGCCGTTTCCCAACCCAAACTGCGCCAAATGAAAGAGATAATGGGATTGGTTCTTCCGGTTGCCAATCATTTGTAGGCTGGTATTCGGTAGTCAGTATTTTGATCGCCGAGGATCAAATTAGAGGTAATAATGATAATTGTCATAGATAATTACGATTCGTTTACGTACAATCTAGTGCAATATTTGGGCGAGCTGGGGCAAGAAATTCAGGTGTTCCGCAATGACCAGGTAACACTGGAGGAGATTCGGGAACTGAACCCGGACCACATTGTTATTAGCCCTGGCCCTGGAACGCCAGACGATGGCGGAATTTCGCTAGCGGTTTTGCGCGAATTTGGGGCGACAACGCCAATTTTGGGGGTTTGCCTGGGACATCAATGTATTGGTCAGGCCTATGGCGGGAAGGTGTCGCGCGCCCCTCGGTTAATGCACGGCAAGGTTTCGGCCGTTTATCACAACAGCGATGGCCTTTTTGCTGGCGTGCCCAGTCCGTTCAATGCCACGCGCTACCACTCTCTCATTGTGGAAGAACCTATCCCGGATGATTTGGAGGTCACAGCCTTCACCAGCCGGGGCGAGGTGATGGGCGTGCGGCACAAAGTGTACCCCACCGTGGGTGTACAGTTTCATCCGGAAAGCATCCTGACAGAACACGGGAAGCGAATTTTGCAGAACTTCCTCAAGTAACGGTGACAATTGACGATTGTCGATTAACGATTTACGATTGGACTCGCTTTTTAAGCATCAATCGTCAATCAATAATCGTAAGTTGAAAAGGACTTTATGACCATTACACATGGCTTTGAGCTATTAAAAGAAGAAGTAATTGAGGAACGGAAGGTAT
>CBDUOF010000566.1:0-2699 GCA_965368765.1 uncultured Anaerolineae bacterium
TGACTAATCCCTGATCTAAACAACAAACCAGGGTTGGAAAACCTGAAGCATTTTGCATCCCATTTGTGCGACAATTTAGTTGATCAATCTCTCGAAGCTAAAAACCTAACGAACGGCCGATTATTTCCTTCATTATTTCGTTTGTGCCGCCGTAAATGGGCTGCACCCGCGCATCCACAAAAAATTTGGCGATGGGGTATTCCAGCATGTAGCCATAGCCGCCGTGCAGCTGCAAACATTGATCCATGACCTTCGTTTGCAGGGCAGTGGTCCACCATTTGGCCATCGCCGCTTCTTCTGCCGTCAGCGTGCCCGCATTTAGCTCCATCATGCAGCGATCGACAAACACGCGAGCAATCTCGGTTTCGGTTTTCATTTCGGCCAGCTTAAAGCGCGTGTTTTGGAACTTGCCAATCGGTTGGCCAAAGGCAGTGCGCTCCTGACAGTAGCGAATCGTCATTTCCAGTGCGGTTTCACAGGCAGCCACGGCAATAACGGCAATGGAGAGCCGCTCCTGCGGCAAGGAACTCATCAAATAGTAGAATCCTTTGCCTTCTTCACCCAGTAAGTTGTTTACCGGCACTTTCACGTTATCAAAAAACAGTTCGGCCGTATCCTGCGCCTTCAAACCGATTTTTTCCAGATTGCGGCCACGCTCAAAGCCAGCCATGCCTCGCTCAATGATTAGCAGGCTGATACCCGCATGGCCCTTATCTGGGTCAGTTTTGACTACGGTGATGACGGCGTCGCTGTTAATGCCATTGGTGATGAACGTTTTTTGGCCATTAACCAGGTAGTGGTCATCCTGGCGAACGGCCGTCGTTCGCACTCCTTGCAAATCGCTGCCTGCGCCCGGCTCACTCATGGCTATCGCCGTAATCGTTTCACCGGCAATCATTTTGGGAAGCCAACGCCGCTTTTGTTCATCCGTGGTGTATTTCAGGAAGTAGGGCATGTTCACATCGTTGTGCAGACCAAATCCGACACCAGATGCCCCGGCGCGCGTCAGCTCTTCCACCACGATGGCGTTATAGCGAAAGTCGTCAATTTCCAGGCCACCGAACGCCTCCGGGGCATCCATGCACAAAAAGCCCAGTTCACCTGCCTTCAGCCAAATGTCACGGGGGACGATGCCATCATGCTCCCACTGCTCGTGGTGAGGAGCGATTTCGTTCTGCACAAAGCGCCGTACAGCGTCGCGAAACATGTCGTGTTCGTCGTTGAAGATGGTTCGTTTCATGAGTTCCTCATTATTTGTGATACCTAAAAAGTGTGAAGCCATAGCGTTCGATTGTGCTTTCTATGGTAATCTGCACGATTCTGCTCACAGCAACTTGCCGCGCAAGGATCACAACTGTTTATTCTTATTCTGGCGAAATATTTTACCACAAGCGTTGGCTTTTCAGGGCGGCGGTCGGCCGCTGGGTGCAGTGGGAAGCAACCGGCCGTGTTTATAGCGGGGCAGGCAGTAAAATGGTAGGGGAGTTGGGTTTGGCTGGGAAGATTGAGGGCTGGCCAAACAGGAGCGACCAGAAGAAAAGAGCGTTGCCACGAATAATGAAACATCCGCGAATTCTTTTTGATTCGCGTTCATTGGATCATTCGTGGCAAGCGCTCTTATGGTTGAATTGACAAACCATCAATTTGGGCACCGCTGAGGCCATTGGTAGCGCCGTCCCAGAAGAGGGTGTAGGTGCAACTTGTATCGTTGCCCAGAGTAACAGGGGTGCAAATGAAGATGGAAGCCGCATCGCCGCTGGCGCCGGTGACCGTGAAGCTGCCGCTTGTGGTCAGGTAGAGGTCACCGTTGGCAGCGACCCACAGCGAATTGATCTCTTCGGTGCTGTCGTTGAGCTCCACGTCCGAGCCGTCGAAGTAGGTGAGCCAGGTGCCGCTGGTGGGGTCACCAAGCGTAGGACTGTCTAATACAATCAGGTCTTTTCCGTCGCCGCTTACACCAACGAAGAAGTTGCTGAGCGTACTGAGGACGGGACGGCCGTCTGGGGCAATGCCAAACGCATCGATATCTTCACCACCTGCTGCCAGGCCCACATCCGTCCCGTCTAAATACTTCTCAAACGATCCGGCTGTGGTGTCTCCCAGACTGGTCGGAACAAAGCGAATCATTTCCGAATCATCTACCAGGCCAAGCGAGCCAATACTTTGGGCCCGGATCAGACTGATAAGGAAGCTGCCGTCGGCGAGCCGGTGCAGGGCGTCAATGTCGTTAACGGTTAGCCCTAAATCGGAGCCATCGATAACCATTGACCAACTGCTGCTGTTGCTGTCAAAAGCAAGTACGTCTTCATCGGCATAGCTGATGCCGCCCACGGAGCCGTTGCCAGCCAAACTGAGATAGATTATTTCACCGCTGCCCGGCTCAGGCGTCGGAGAGGCTGTCGCCGTTGCGGTTGGCGTTGGCGTGTTGGTGGGCAGCGGTGTTGGTGAAGCCGTCGCCGTTGCCGTGGCTGTGGCGGTAGGCGTTGGGCTGGGTCCCACCGTTGGCGTGTTGGTCGGTGCGGGCGTCAGCGTTGCAGTTGGGGTGTTGGTGGCGGTTGGCGGAACGGCCGTTGGTGATGCTGTTTCCGTCGCTGTCGGAGTGGCCGTGGGGCCAAGGCTGACGTTGATAACCAACTCTGGCGGATTGGCTCCTTCCCGACTGCTAAAGGTGAGCCGGTTGCTATCGCTGCTCAAGACGG
>CBDUOF010000567.1:0-2697 GCA_965368765.1 uncultured Anaerolineae bacterium
CGTGGCTGGACGAGCTATTGGCCTATTTACAAACCAATATTGACTTTCTGCGAGCCTATCTTCAGGAAAACATTCCGCAGGTTCGCCTGGTTGAACCAGACGGCACGTATCTTGTTTGGCTTAATTTTGCTGAGTTGGGGTTGGATGCCAAAGCGCTGGAGCAATTTTTGGCGCGAGAGGCGAAAATTGCACTTAGCCCCGGCTATTGGTTTGGTCGTGAAGGTGCTGGCTTTGTTCGCATGAACATTGCTTGCCCACGAGCTATTTTGCAGGAAGCATTAACCAGGCTGGCTCATGCTGTTGAAGCCCTGTGAAGCTGATCGCGCGGCAGTAACAGCAAAGAAAAACGGCCGTATCCTTTTCTTGAGGATACGGCCGTTCAATTGTTTGGCAATACGATTGACCTAGAATGGAATATCGTCTTCTTCTTGAGCTGCGGGAGCCCCCTGATAGCCATCATCCCCACCGCCCATATCGCCGCCATCATCGCGGCCGCTAAGGAAACGCACCGTATCGGCGGTAATCTCAAAAGAAGCGCCGACAGTGCCGTCCTGGCGCGTAAAGGTGCGTGGACCCCCAGAGGCAGGATCGGGGCGCAAACGGCCTTCAACCAGCACCTTGCTGCCCTTGGACAAATATTGATTGGCCGTTTCTGCCTGCTTACGCCACACAGAGATACGGAACCAGGTTGTTTCATCGCGGGGTTGGCCAGTTGCCCCATCGGTCCAGCGACGGTTGGATGCAAGGCTAAAATTGGTAACGGCCGTACCGTCTGGCATGTACCGCATTTCTGGATCGCCACCCAAATTTCCAACAACAATTATCTTTTGATACATGAAACACTCTCCTTAAAATATAACAGTTTTGGCACACAAACGTCTGGTTACGCTAAATAATAACACGTTTCAGACAAATCAAAAAAAGAGAGATGTGTGCTGCTTCGCCCGAAAAATTACACCAGAAATTATAGCACAATTGTTCTAGTAAATCAACCTGCTTGACCCTGAAGATTGGGTCGAAATCAGTGCCAAAAGGCGGGTGTGGCACCAGCAAATACAGGATGCGTTTGTTGCGGAATCTTTTCCTGCTTGACGGCCGTTTCCATCTCCCTATCATATAGGGAACCCATTCATATCCTGCGAAAACTTCATGGAGGCAACCCGTCATGCACACCCTTTGCGTCACATCAGAAACAGGCCGTCTACGTTCCGTCATCATTGGCTACCCCGATAATTTTCATCAGGTTCCGCCCGCTATTATTAACGAAACCCAAAAGCAATACTATTTTGGCCCAAACCGTCCCACGCGGCAGCAGGTGATGGCAGAGCTAAATGGGTTTAAGGCAACGTTGGCACAGCATCAGGTTGAGGTATTGCAGCCAGTGCCGCTCGCTGGCGTGCCGGATCAGCTCATGACGCGCGATATTGGTGTGGTGATTGGCGATACGTTTGTAGTGACCCAGATGGCGCGGCAAAGTCGTCGCGATGAGTGGCTGGGGCTGCTGCCGATTCTGGACAAAATCGGTACCCAGCGCATCGTCAAGGTGCCAGATGGTATCGTTTTAGAAGGGGGCGATGTAATTGTGGATAACGGCCGTATCTTTGTAGGGCTTAGTCAGCGTACCGGAGCCGACGGTGCTGCCTTTTTGGCTGGCACCTTTCCCCAATTCGAGGTTGTCCCGGTACCGCTCAAGCAGCTTGCCGATGGCGAAGACGTCTTACACCTCGATTGCAGCTTTGTCCCCGTTGGCACAGGTCATGCCCTGATCTACCCGGCGGGATTGGCTGAAATGCCTCCTGCCATTGCTGAACAGTATGCCCTGATAGAAGTGACCAAAGCGGAGCAGCAAATTTTGGCCACGAATGTGCTGTCTATTTCCCCCACGCAGGTGATAGCGCGGCAGCAAGCTGCCCGGGTAAATGCAGAAATGCGGCAGCGTGGCCTAACGGTGATTGAACTGCCTTTTAACGATCCCCCCAAGACGGGTGGCTCGTTTCGCTGCTGTAGCTTGCCGCTGTGGCGAGATTAGAGAAGGTGCGAAAACGGCCGTTTTGCGCTAGACTCCACCTTTGATATTAGCTATAAATCTTAATAGGACTGTGCGTCCTTTTTGCTTGGCAACCAGTTTTGCCAAATAGGAGCGAAGCAATTCGCAGAAATTGAATGAGTGAAACCGAACGAACTGAAGATATAGAAGAAGTAGATGCCGTGGTGGAGCCAATCCCCAATCCGCAAGATGTTGAAGAAGAAATAGAAGAGCCAGAAGATAGTTTGCCTTCTGTAAGCATTGCCGACTTAACGCCCCGCATGAGCGAGGCGATCGCACGCGCGGGCTGGACAAACCTGACCCCTGTGCAGTCCAAGGCGATGCCGTACGTGATGGCCGGGCGGCCCATGATGGTGCAGGCGCGTACCGGCAGTGGTAAAACCGGAGCGTTTGTCTTGCCGCTGATCGAGTTAATGAACCGCCGTCAGGATGGTACACAAGCGCTGGTGCTGGTTCCTACCCGGGAGTTGGCGACGCAGGTGGTGGCTGAAGCTAAAACGCTGTTTGGCGATGGCGGGCTGCGGGTAACGGCCGTTTATGGCGGTGTTGGCTATGGCCCACAGCTTAAAGCCTTAAGTGATGGCACCCATCTCATTGTGGGCACGCCCGGGCGCGTGCTGGACCACCTGCTCAAGCAGAACCTCCGGCTC
>CBDUOF010000568.1:0-2677 GCA_965368765.1 uncultured Anaerolineae bacterium
GCCGATGCCCACAATTTTTCCTTGTCCGGCGCGCTCAAACCGGAGCGCCGCCTGGTTGAGCCAGGCAATCGCCCCCAGTAAATTCACCTCAATCATTTTGCGGTCTTTTTCAAAGCTATACTCATCGACGGTAACGGGCGGCTGCACGCCTGCATTGTAGACAATCAGGTCTAAGCCCCCTAGCTGCTGCACGATGGTCTGGAATAGGGTAGGAATTTCGTCATAGTTGGTGACGTTGTGACTGAAGGTGAGAACGCTGTTGGCAGAAACGGCCGTGTTCACCGCATTGCCAAGTTCTTGCAGCTTGGCTTCACGACGGGCCACCGCCGCCACGCTGTATCCGCTGTGCGCCAGCTCACGCACCAGCGCTGCTCCAATGCCAGAAGACGCGCCAATCACAATGGCGCGCTGCTTTGGCTCTAAAGGTCTGGAAGGTGTAGATGTCATAAATGGATGTGCCCTTTGACTTTGCCAATAAATGGTGAAAAGTAAACGTGAAAAGTGGAAGGTCTAATTCATTTCACCGTTTGCTTCCCACTCTCCCACTTTTTGAGGTGAATTTTACCACAATAAGCACGCTAAAATCCTGACCGCAACACGTCATCTTCATGCCCGCCGCCATATTTAACGATGGCTGCCATGGCACCGTGCGTTTCCAGGGCCAGCTGACGCGCATCGTCGTCTGGGCCAGGCTGTACGGTGCGCAGCAGGAAAAGTCGCGCTCTGATAGGTTCGGAACGGCTGGCAAAGCGCCACACCATCGCCAGAAGCGGTTCATCCCGCCAGAATACAATCTCAAGCGGCTCATAGATAAAAACGGCTGGAATAAAGGGCGTGCCGCTTGCCTGGGCAACTTCAAACGCCCCAAAGCGGAACGGTTTTAACGCAGTTGGCGGCTGATAGATACCCCCTTCTGGGAACAGCACAATGGCGGGAAATGTGTGCACCTGTGCCAAAGATTGACGTGCTTGCTCTCGCGACGTTTTGCTCTCTCGCTTAACAAAAACGGTATCAACCGCTCGGGCAATCCAGCCAATAAACGGCCAGTTGGCAATTTCCGCTTTGCTGACAAAGCGTACGGGGAAAATTGTGACAAGCAGGATAATGTCCAGGGGCGACAGGTGGTTGGGGAAGATGAAGCCATGAAGTTTTGGAATGCGCTGGGCCTCATGGGCGGTGAACTGAATATTAAAAAGCGGCAGCAGCAAGCGGCAGATTGGGACCAACAGCCAGGCAGAGAGCCGCACGCCTCGAATTCGAATCGGTAGCCAGGCAGTGGCCAGCACCAGCAAAGTGGTGATTAGGAGTAAGATGATGAAGCTCAGGATGCGAACAGTGCCGCGAATGAATCCCATAGAGTAAGCCTTTTCGCCTGGTGGCGGTGGAGCGTATATGCGTGAATCGTAAAACATGAACGGTGAGCCAAAAAGTTGTTTTCACCTGACATTTTTTAGTTGTGTTGGCTTGAGAACGGCCGTTAAATGGAAATCTTGCTGCTCTACAAGAGGTAGATGGGATTGCTGTAAATCCAGCCGCGCTCTTGCCCTAGATAGGGAATGGTGCATTCGACACGGTAGGCGCCTGGCTCCGTGGGAATGTGCGTGAGGTGGGTATCGTTTTCAATGTTGGCCACAACCTCGCCATGGCGAATGAGGCGGATGTTGGCCCGAGCTGGGCTGCTAATCTGCAGGGTTGCGCCAGCATCCAGCGCTATCTGCTGCCCCATGATGCCTTTGCTTTTACTGGCTGCGCTAAAGCGAAAGCCTTTGGTGCTGTGGGGCATGTCGTAACCGACCCAGCTGTTCCCCTGACCAATCGCCTGCAGGATCATCTTTTTGTCCTGGGCAAGGTCGCCGGTTAACGGCCGTTCCAGCAAGATGTGCGTATTGACTGCTCGGAACAAAAATTCGTAGGGGAAGATGACGCGCTTGATTGGACCAAAGCTCATTGGGGTGGCGTGGGCATCGCTGTTGCCGACGGCCGAAATCTGCTTGCCTTGGGCCAGCAGCTCATCCCAGAAGGCCAGGGTACGGGGTTCTGGCCCAACGACATACTTTTCTGGATTGAAGGCGAGGCGAACGGCCATTATTTTGTCTATCAGCTCAACTTCGACCGGCAGACGGTCCAGGGCCCGCACCAGGGCATTGATGAAGCTGGACATGTAGTTCCAGATCTCCAGACCGGTAAAGTTGTCAATTGGCCAATCATGCCAACCGAGGTTGGGATTGGGGAACAGGCGGCAATCTTCTTCATGCGGGTGGGCTAAAAAGCTGTAGCCGCCATGGGCACGAACAGCGTTGATCAGCTCTTGCGGATTGGGGGCACAGTGAGACAGTTCCGCTTCGACGCCATAAACAAGCAAGTGGCTGGCCTGCGGTTCCCGGCGAACATTATGGATTTCTTCACCGGTTAACAGCAAAACACGGCCGTTTTCATTTTCGTAAACCCCTTCAACGCCATCGACCCACACGTTGTGATCGGTGACGATGATGAAGTCCAGCCCGGCAGCGATGGCATCATCTGCGATAGCCGCGTGCCACTTTTCTCCATCGCTGTAAAGGGTATGCATATGCATATTACCAGCGAGTTCGTACATCAAAATTATGATTCCTTGATTAAACCAAATCCAGAAAGCAATGCTATCATGTTTAGTTTTGTGTTCCAAGTGATGGAGCCG
>CBDUOF010000569.1:0-2671 GCA_965368765.1 uncultured Anaerolineae bacterium
AGAATCTTTTGGATACGGCGGCTGGCCTTGTCGTAGACGCTGTGCGTCTTCACCCAATCGGCCCACATTTCTCGCTTGGGCAAACCAGAACGGCTTAGCAGCACCAAACGCGCTTGAGCCGATGCGGCCAAATGTTCCGCCATCACCAAGCCAATGCCACCCATACCACCGGTAATCAGATAAACGCCCCCCTGCTTGAGGCGGGAATCATCTAAACTGCCTTCGGCCTGGGGTGCGGCTTCAAACGTTTGCTGCCAACGACGGCCGTTTCTATAAGCAAATAGTCCGTTTTCAGGTGCAGCCAATAAATCTGCCTTGATGAGTGAAGCCAGGCCATCGGCCTGCTCGTTGCTTAAGCCAACCGGCAGCGGCAAATCAACCAGACGGCAGCTCACGCCGGGAAATTCACGAGGCATCACTTTGACCGGCCCAAGCAACGTCGCTTTGTCCGGATACGGGACCTGTTCATTGTCAACGCGCTGGCTGCCGTTGGTAACGGCCGTAATATCGAGCGTGCCGGGAATCCCCTCCTCGCCCATCGCCTGCGCCAGGAAAAAAAGACTGAAAAAGCCCAAATCCTGATTCTGGTAATATGTGCGCATCCTGGCGACATCTTTTTCTGCATGGTTGAGCGTCCACAAATGGGCGATACGCTCGGGCATCAGCGAACGACTAACCAGTTCCTCAACCAACGTATCATAATCAATTCGGGCGCGCGGATTAATTTCATAGGCAAACTCACCCAGCTGGCGGAATTGCTCGCCAACCGTTACAGAAATAACCCGATGGCCGGTGCCGGTCAGCAGCTGTTCCACCTTCTCACCCACGCCAAGCGCATCTTTGAAGAGAAGCCAGTTTAGTGGCGATAGAACCGTAGCGGCAGGAGCGTCAGTAAGCTGCCAGGTTCGCTTGTAGAACCAATCTTCCATGGCTGACATTTTGGCCAGCGCAGTTTTGGTCACTTCTGCCCCGCCAAACAGCGTCGTGCCGGGATCAATCCAATAACGCTGCCTTTCAAACGGATAGGTGGGCAGCGGAACGCGATAGCGACGCTCGTCAGCATAAAATGCGGCCCAGTCTGGCGTGATGCCAGCCAGCCACAGCCGACCCAGGCTAGTAAGCGCAAATTGCAGGTCAGACAGCGCTTCCTTACGATGGCGTAGTGAGGATACGGCCGTGTGTGTTTTGTCTTTGTCCGGGTGCATGCGCAGCAGAGAACTGAGCGTCTGGCCAGGACCCACCTCTAGAAAGACCCGGTTTGGCTCCTGAAGCAGCGTGCTCAGTCCATCAGCAAAGCGGACTGTATGACGCAAATGGCGCACCCAGTACTGTGGATTGGTCGCGTCCTCCGCTTCTACCCATGTTCCCGTCACGTTAGAAATATAGGGCATCGTGGGTGGATTAAACTGGATTTTGGCCAGTTCGCGGCCAAATTCGTCTAGAATCGGGTCCAGCATGGGAGAGTGGGCCGCAACATTAATGCGGACCCGGGTGAAGTCTACTCCGTTTTTAGCCAGCGCCGCTTCCAACTCTTCAATGGCGGCCACTTCCCCAGACACGACACACAGTTCCGGGTTGTTAATCACGGCGATGGACAGTCCGTTGCTGTTGGCTTTTCCACTGTTGAGGTAGGGCTGTAGAGCTTCTTCGGTCAGCGGCACGCTCACCATGCCACCATCAGGCAGCGTCTCAAACAATTTGCCCCGCAGCGTCACGATGAAGAGAGCATCTTTAAGGGACAGGACGCCCGCCAGGCATGCGGCGGTGTACTCCCCCATGCTGTGTCCGGTCATGGCAGCCGGTTCGATGCCCCAGGAGCGCCACAGCTGTGCCAAGGCGTATTCTGTCATAAAGATGGCGGGTAAATTGCGCGACGGCCGTTTTAATTCTTCAGCCGCGCCGCCCAGATCGGCATCTTCCGGGAAAATAAGCCGGCGCAGATCGATGTCGAGATACGGCCGTACCAACTTCAAACAGTCATCAATCGCCTCGCGGTAGATTGGCTCCGTGTCGTATAAATCGCGACCCATGTTCAGGTATTGTGCCCCGCCGCCTGGGAACATGAACACCACTGATGGCGCCGCATCTCCTGTCTGCAAACTAAGGATTCGTTTGCGATCCCCCTCAGCCAAAATTCGGGCAGCATCGGCACTGTCACGCACGGCAACAACGCGGCGGTGCGCCATTGGCTGACGGCCCACCTGCAGCGTATAGGCCACGTCGGCCAGGGGCACATTGGGATTCTCTTGCAGAAAAGCAGCCAGGTTTTGGCTGGCTGCCTCCAAAGCCGTCTTTGTCTTGGCAGACAGCTGCAAAAGCTGCCATTGACGCGATTCGCTTGATGGCTCCATCTCCGGCGCTTCTTCCAGAACAATGTGGGCGTTGGTGCCCCCCACCCCCAGGGAACTTACGCCTGCACGGCGCGGCGAATCGTTTCGCGTCCATTCACGCAGCGTGTCATTGACAAAAAACGGGCTGTCTTCCAGATTCAGCATCGGGTTAGGGCTTTTATAGTTGAGGCTGGCGGGAATTTGCTTGTGTTTGAGCGACTGAACCACTTTGATGAAAGCTGCCGCGCCTGCGGCCGTATCCAGGTGACCAATATTGGTTTTGACCGAGCCCAGTCCACAAAACTGCTTTGCCTCACTGCTTTGACGAAAGGCTTGCGTTA
>CBDUOF010000570.1:0-2608 GCA_965368765.1 uncultured Anaerolineae bacterium
ATTTACTGGATAAGCAAGTCTCCCTGATTTTGGTGAAATGGAACAACGACGGCACCGAAACGCGCAAGACCGTACGCGTTCGGATTGCTGGCATTATCGCTGAATCCCGCGACGAAGCCGACTGGTCGATGTACGTCTCTATGCCAGAAATGACAGGCTACAATACCTGGCTCCTGGGTAAACCCATCGATCGCAATAAAAATGGCTACCCCTCGCTGGTGGTGCGTGCCGCCTCCATCGACAACGTCATCGACATCACCGACCAAATTGTGGCGCTGGGCTACCAGGCATATTCACCTCACTCATTTGTAGAAGGAATCAGCGGTTTTTATACCATTCTGCAAATTATCTTTGGCGGCGTGGGGGCAATTGCTCTGTTGGTGGCGGCCATTGGTATTGCCAACACGATGGCTATGGCAATATTGGAGCGTACTCGTGAAATTGGCCTGATGAAAGCATTGGGGGCCACAAACCGTCACGTGCTGGCTGTTTTCCTTGGTGAGTCAGCCGGGATTGGCTTTTTGGGTGGTTTGGGCGGCGTGCTGCTTGGCTGGGGATTGGGGCAGGTGGTCAATGTCTTGGCGCTGGCCTATTTGGCAGGGCAGTCGGTGCAAACGGGCGCCCCTCCGCCCACTGTGGCGGTTGCCACGCCCACCTGGCTGCCGGTGTTTGCCCTGGTTTTTGCCACAATTGTGGGGCTGATTTCCGGACTCTATCCGGCTCTGGGCGCAGCGACGCTTTCTCCGATTAAAGCGTTAAAATACGAGTAAGTTCTCAACTCCACTTGACGCCAATGTCCATCACAATGTCGGCCGCTTTGTCGCCCTGGTCGGCGGCGTTAGAGAGGTGGCGCAAGACTTCGCGGCATTTGAGCATGTGCATTATATGTTCAGTATCTTCTGGCCCTTTAAACAGCGTGGCCAGGCTTTGTCGGTAGGCATGCTCCACCTGGTTTTCCAGCTTTTTCACACGCCGGGCATGTTCGTTGGCCACTCGGGGATGATCGATCAGGCGCTCCATGGTGAGGTGAAGTTCGCGGGCCATTTCTAAAAGCAGATCGGCAAGTTCGGAAACGGCCGTAAATGGCGCCAGCTCAAAAATTTCCAGCTCCTCAATCGTGTCATACACATAGTCAATAAAGTTATCCAGGGCTCGCGACAGGGCAAAAATGTCCTCCCGATCCAGCGGCGTTACAAAGCTATCTTCCAGCTCATGCACCAAAATACGATGCACCTCATCCGCCTCCTTTTCCACCTGCCTCGCCTGGATGCTGCGCTTTTCGTTTGGCTTTTTTAGATAGGCGTGCAACGATTCCACGCTAATTGCTGTATATTCTCCCTGCTTGATAAGCAGCTGCAAAAAATTGCTTTTCTTCGGTTTCAGGAATCCTTTTAACCATTCCATATCAGTCTCCATTCAAATGATTCACAGATATTTACCCTGGTCACGATGCCGCAGTTCGTCAAATTTCCTCAAAAGCTGGCGGCCGAACGGCGCGCTAAAAAACAGCGTCTAGCGGAAAATAAAACAATGCTGCCAGGATGCCCGACACAGGAATCGTGAGTATCCAGGCAACAAGCATCTCATAGCCCACTTTCCAGCGCACCTTGGTAAATCGCTGTGCCGAACCAGCGCCCATGATGCTGGAGCTCATCACCTGGGTGGTGCTGACCGGACCACCTAGTAAAGCGGCCCCCAAAATGATCGACGCCCCGGAAATCTGGGAAACAAAGCCATCAACGGGCCGAATTTTATAGATGCGCCCGCCCAGCGTGCGGATAAGCCGCCAGCCGCCCATGGCTGTTCCCAATGAAATCGCCCCGGCACTGATGGCAATGACCCAAATCGGCACGGCAAACTCCGTGATCATCCCTTCCACAACCAACCCCAGTGTAATGATGCCCATCGTTTTTTGAGCATCATTGGCACCGTGACTAAGCGCCAGACCAACGGCCGTTATCACCTGAGCCTGCTTAAAAAAGATATTGATGCGTGGTGTGGCGCCACGCACCAAGAAAAGCGTCAGCTTCATCAGCAGGTAGCCAATGAGAAGCCCTAAAATGGGGGATAGAAAGAGGGCAACAAGCACAGTCGTCAACCCGCTGGCCTGCACTGCCCCAATGCCAGACGCCACCACTACGGCACCAACCACCCCACCAACCAAAGCATGGGATGAGCTGGCGGGGATGCCCAGATACCAGGTTACGATATTCCAGACCACAGCGGACATCATGGCAGCAATCACCACTGGCATGGTGACGTGAATGGGATCGGTTAGGCCTTTGCCGATAGTTTCAGCGACGGCCACGCCAAATAAGAATGGTCCTACAAAGTGGGCTGCGGCTGCCAACCACAGCACCTTGCGCGGCGACATGGCTCGGGAAGCAATAGGGGTTGCAACAATGTTGGCACTGTCATGAAATCCATTGAGAAAATCAAAAATCAGGGCCGTAATCAATAGTACGATGAAGGGGAAGCTCATGGGAAACTCAAGGTAGACTGGACGGTCTGGTTGTTAATAATGCTTCAACAGTATAAAAGTTTGCCAACAATCCTGCAAAACCAGGCCATCTCACCCCCCCCAGCAGCTAATTTTCAAGTTGACCTA
>CBDUOF010000571.1:0-2604 GCA_965368765.1 uncultured Anaerolineae bacterium
ACGAACATCCAAAATATAGGTAGCTTCTCCACTTTCTAGAACGCGACCCACCAACCCCTTACCGCTCTCAAACTGCGTCCCTTCGCTCAGCTCACGAAACGGCGTCATTGAGCGTTCATCGACCATGTACCAAATATTGCTAGACACCAGGGCATTGGCCCCTTCCGACCAAATATAAACATGGGCCAGGGGCCATTTCATAAAACGACAAATATGAGCCAGTACGTTTGTAAAAGCCGTTCGGGTTTCATTGGCCTCGCTCACCGCCAACGAGATTTCTTGCAGCAATGTTAGGAGCCGCAGCGCGCTCGTCTGGTGATTCGGTTTATCATATTTCGAGGTGGGTTTTGTCATCAGCTTCCCTGGGGAGAAATATCGTACTAAAGCAGTTAGCCAGTCAAGGTTAAGGTCAAGACAGCGTTCAGATTCAGAGATGGCAAAATGTTGCTGGTCAGGTATTAAGGTCAAATTTTATCCTATTCGCCAGGTGTAGAACAGACCAATTGTGGGTAAGGTGTAAAAACCAAAAAGAATTTTGAATAAGAATGATCGGGAAATTGGTTTTTACTCAGGGAAAACGGGAGGATCACTATTTTTTAATTAAAAGAACTTTCCCGTTTTCACCAAACGCCAAAAAGAGAGTTGAGGTAACTTGGAAAATTTGGCAAAGGTGTCGAGCTTTGGCATGCCAGGCAGTGGATGAGCAGGGGGGGAAGGGGAGCGGGGAGGTGGCTCGCCACCTCCCCGCTGATCAAAAAGATCTGTTGCGATACAGTCAATTTATGGTTTTTCGATTCTTCTTTGCAAACGTGCTTCGGTGAATGATTAGTTCCAATAAGGTTGAATAGAGTAGTGGTTGTATACAGAGGAGCGCCACTGATTGTTCGCCATATCTGGCCAATCCTCTTTATCGAAGCCGGGGGCTGCTTTCAGCGTTTCCTTATCGGCATTGAGATAGAAGCACTTTTCATCCGTGTTTAGATCCAACGCCTGCCAGGGAATGGCAAACAGTTTATCCCCAATACCCAGGACGCCCCCAAAAGAGAGCACCGCATAGGCAATACGGCCGTGTTCCGTATCTAACATGAGCTCTTCAATGCTTCCCAAATTTTCCCCGTCACGATTTTTTACTTCATCCCCCACCAGAGATGTCGCAGATAGCACGATGTGATGATGATTTGTCATAGATTACTCCTTTCTTCTGTTTCTGTTCTGATTAAATAGTGACCAAACGTTTGACCCATTACTTTTCTTTCTCGGCCGACTCTGACAACAATTCTATAAAAATAGTAGCTGCTGGACTGTGTATACAGGTATAGGCCAGGGGCACAAATTGGGTACATTTACGCTTCCGGGCCGCGGGGCATTGCAGTTTCTCCGGTCGATTTGGCGCTTCAACCTTGAACCAAAGAGTGGGGTGTTTTGGCAATAAAGGTAGGGAGTTTACCCATTCGTTACGGCCGTATTCCAAGTTACGATTTCCCTAATTGTTAGCAACGTGAGCAATCAACAAGCGAGTAGCGGCAACACTTTTCGCGAATTCAAAATAGACATGCCTGCTCGCTTTCCCGCAAGCCCACAGAGAAAAGACCCTATTTGTAAACCAGTTTCGATGATTTACATAAAATAAGCAAAAGGAGAAATAAAGATGTATCGTAGAGTGAGCAGAACACCCAGAACAAGAACAGGTGGACGACGTTTTAGCGCTGGACGGATTATTATTGCCCTGGTCATTGCCGGTATTTCCCTAGTTTCCTACTTTGCATCAAGTGAATTTAACCCGGTAACCGGCGAGACACAGCAGGTGGCGCTTTCACCAAAGCAAGAGGTGGCCATGGGCTTGCAAGCCGCGCCAGAAATGGCGCAAATGCACGGTGGCCTGCATCAGGATGAGCGATTGCAGAGTTACCTGGACGATATCTGCAGCAGGTTGGTGGCAAATAGTGAAGTAAGTCAGACAGATTGGCCGTTTGAATGCCACCTGTTGGCCGACACTGAGACGATCAACGCCTTTGCCCTCCCTGGCGGTCAGCTTTTCATTACGGCGGCCCTGTATGAACAGCTTGAAACGGAAGGACAACTTGCTGGAGTGATGGCTCATGAGATCGGCCATGTGGTGGCGCGTCATGCGGCAGAGCAAATGGCGGAACAGAAGCTGGCGCAAGGTTTGAGCGGAGCGGCCGTTATCGCCGCCTACAATCCCGATAATCCAAATAGTGGCTTAACGGCTGGCCAAATGGCAGCGCTCATTAGCAACCTGGTGAATTTAAGATACGGCCGTGGCGATGAACTTCAATCTGATAGGCTGGGCGTTCAGTTTATGGCCGATGCGGGCTATGATCCCAGGGCGATGATTGGGGTAATGCAGATCCTGGCTGAAGCAGGCGGCCCGCGCAGTCAACCGGAGTTCTTCAGTACCCATCCGAACCCCGATAACCGCATTGAACGCATTCAAGAAGCAATTGATGCGCTGTATCCTAACGGGGTGCCAGCCAACCTGAAGCCATAAATCATATTTTCCTGCAGACAATAAGAATACGTAACGCATCCAGTCCAGACGGCCGTTTTAAGCCGTCTGGACTGTTTTTATTGCTGCGTTCCTCA
>CBDUOF010000572.1:0-2596 GCA_965368765.1 uncultured Anaerolineae bacterium
GTTGTTAGACATCGTCAACTCCTTGATTTGTTTGGGCAAAACAATTTTCTTGGAGCTGTAGTCTAACAACCTTTTTTATTAACGATCAAAGTGATATGTAGCTAGATTACAAATTACCAAATAGGAATAATCCTTGCTATGAACAACCGCCTCTGGTACAAAACGGCCGTCTTCTATGAACTCAACATCCGCGCCTACCAGGACAGCAATGGCGACGGCATCGGCGACTTTCGCGGTGCCATTACCCGCCTCGACCATATTCAATCCCTGGGCGTCACCTGCATTTGGATCATGCCCCATTACGCCTCGCCCTTACTAGATGATGGCTATGATATTGCCGATTATTATCAGGTTCATCCCGATTACGGCACGCTCGACGATTTCAAAGCATTCGTAACTGCTGCTCATGAGCGCGGCTTGCGCGTTATCACCGATCTCGTCACCAATCACACATCAGACCAACACCCCTGGTTTCAGGCCGCCCGCAAAGACAAAAACTCCCCTTTCCGCGATTATTACGTCTGGAGCGACACCGGCACGGAATATGCCGATGCCCGCATTATTTTCCTGGATACCGAAGCGTCCAACTGGACTTATGACGCCACGGCAGGACAATACTTTTGGCATCGCTTCTACAGCAGCCAGCCAGATCTGAATTACGACAATCCCCAGGTACATGAGGAGATGTTCAACGTCATGCGTCACTGGCTAGACATGGGTCTGGATGGATTCCGGGTAGATGCCATCCCCTATCTGTACGAGCGGGAAGGCACCAACTGCGAAAATTTGCCGGAAACCCACGCCTTCTTGCAAAAAATGCGCCGCATGGTCGATGAGGAGTATCCCGGCAGGGTGCTCATTGCCGAAGCCAACCAGTGGCCGGAAGATTTATTGCCCTATTTTGGCACCGAAGCGAATCCAGAATTCCAGGTTTGTTTTCACTTTCCTATCATGCCCCGCCTCTATCAGTCGCTGAAGGCGGGTGACAAAACGCCTATCGAGGAAATTTGGGAGCGCACCCCAGCCATCCCCAAAGATGCGCAGTGGATGACATTTTTGCGCAATCATGATGAGCTAACGCTGGAGATGGTAACGCCGGAAGTGCGGCAGTGGATGTGGGATAAGTACGCGCCAGACCCGCGCATGAAGCTCAACATGGGCATTCGGCGGCGATTGACCCCGCTGCTGGACAACGACAAAGCCAAGTGGTTTTTGCTGCACGCCCTCTTCTTGTCACTGCCCGGCACGCCAATCATTTACTACGGGGATGAGATTGGCATGGGCGACAACATCTGGCTGCCAGACCGCCACGGCTGCCGTACGCCGATGCAGTGGAACGCAGATGCCAACGGCGGCTTCTCCACAGCCAAAAAAACCTACTTTCCAGCCATTAATGATGAAATTTACGGCTACCAAAACCGTAACGTCGCCGCCCAGGAAGCTGACCCAGCCTCTTACCTAAACCTTATGCGCTTCTTGCTAAATACAAGGCAGAGCGTACCAGCTTTAGGTGATGGTGAGTTTGAATTTGTAGAGACCGGCAATACAGCCGTACTCGCCTACACTCGCCGCCTGGAAAGGAAACAAATCCTTTGCCTCTTCAACCTCAGCGATCGGCCCCAGACCCTGCCTGGAGAATTCCTGAATGCCATGCAGCCAACCCGCGACTTACTCCATCCAGACCACTCTGTAGAAGAGCACGTGCGCGTATGCCAAAATGAGCCAAATTTATTAGAATTGGCTCCTCATGCGGCTCATTGGCTCACCAAATAATATGGTACAATTTTGACATGACTCTAAACATCCCTCCAGAAAAAATGGCCGAATATCGGGCAAGTTACAAAAAGCGGCAGGCAGCTGAACGCAAAAAGCTGGATGAACGCTTTGAACGCGCTTGGGAAATAGCCCGGCGCGGTGCTGACCTCCTGCGCTCCCAATTTGGAGCGGAAAAAGTCGTCGTTTTTGGCTCACTGACAAACCGCGAGCTGTTCCATATTCGTTCCGATGTTGATTTGGCGGTTTGGGGTTTGTCTGACGAGGATTATTGGCAGGCTTTGGGGGTTTTGTTCGATATGTCGGGCGAATTTTCAATAGATTTAGTGGCCGTTGAAAGTGCTCCTGAGCGAATCTGTCGCACCATCGAGACAGAGGGGATTGTGTTATGAGCCCAGAAATTGAGATATTAATTACCAAAATTCGAGACGAATTAGGTGGTGTGGAACGAGCAATCAATCGCACGGATGAGATATACCAAAAAGCAATTGCAACAAATGAGTCAGCCTATTTTGATGCCTTAGCGTTAAATCTTCATGGTTTTTATATGGGATTAGAACGTATTTTTGAAGATGTTGCTCGAAATGTGGGAAAACACCTCCCCACAAAAGAGAAGTGGCACAGAGAACTTTTACAACAAATGACTTTAGACATTCCCTCTACCCGCCCACCTGTTATAAAAAAGCAGACTAGCTCTTGTCTAGATAAATATCTTCGCTCTCGGCACGTTGTGCGGCATGGATATACATTTAATTTGCAAACAAATCACGTACAAGAATTGGCTGAAGGGTTGCGTGACTGTTTTACCGCCGTTCAGCAAGAC
>CBDUOF010000573.1:0-2577 GCA_965368765.1 uncultured Anaerolineae bacterium
TGTAACAGCGGCAGCGCCAACCGTTCAGCGCGTCGTTCGGCACGTTTTGAATTGCGTTGTCGGGTCATAGGTTCGTTCCGGCATTGTAGGGGCGACCCGGCGGGTCGCCCTTACTTACGTGGCAGCAAATACCAATCCAGGAAGGTTTCCATACGGCCGTAAAAATCCAAAATCGTCTTGCGCTGTAAAAAGCCATGCGCTTCACCCGCATATGTTTTGTACTCAAACGTCTTGCCCGCCCGGCGCAGCGCCTCCACCCACTCTTCAGACGATTGCGGCGGCACCACCGTGTCATCCAGACCGTGCGCCACAAAAACGGGCTTTTGCACATTTTCCACTTCGGCAATAGGTGACGCGGCCAGATGCACCGGACGGTTTTTGGCCGGATGCCCCAAAAAGATTTCTGTGTACAGGCGCAAATCGCGATTGCACTGCGCCCAGGAGCTAATAATATTGGCATCGCCATACTTGTTTACGCCGCAGGCAAACAAATAGTCCGGATCGCGGCTGAGGCAGCAAGCAGTCATGTAGCCGCCGTAGCTGCTGCCAAAAATGCCGATGCGCTCTGGATCAATCTCGGCAAACTGGTGCAAATAGCGCGCCCCGGCCAAACAATCCTGCGTATCGCCCAGGCCCCAATCATTGTAGTTGGCCTGCTCAAACGTCACGCCGTAGCCAGTGCTGCCGCGATAGTTGGGGGCCAGCCAGGTGTACCCTTTGGCGACAAAATATTGAGCCACAATATCCCAGCCAAAGTTGTAAAGTGACGACGGGCCACCATGCGGATAAACCACCGCCGCGCCGTTTGCATTCGCCGGGCGGTACAAAAAAGCGGGGATTTCCAGCCCGTCACTGCTTTTGTAGCTGACAACTTTTGGGGTAACGAGCTGATTGCTGGCCAATGCGGGCGGATTGGAAAAGGTGAGCTGCGAAACACGCTCGGCGATACGGTCGTCCCCCACCACAATCTTGTACAAATCTGGCGGCTGCAGCGCATCCTCAAATTCCACCGTCAAAAATGAACCATCGGGCGACCACTGAGGCAACGCGTGAATGCCCTTGCCTGCACGCACCGTCTGCACCTTGCCAGATTTAGCGTCCAGCAGGGCCAGCTCGTAGGCTCCCTGCCGATTGACCGAGCAGGCAATCTGGCTCCCGTCAGGTGACCAGGCCAGATCGGCAAAATCGGCGGCCTCTTGCGAAAGCTGCCGCAGGCCAGAGCCATCGGGGCGCACCAACCACACCTCGTTAAACTCGGGCCGCTGGGAGACGAAGGCGATTTGCTGCCCATTCGGTGACCAGATGCCACCCCAGTTTCGAAGCTGAGGTGTGTGGGTCAGCTCGCGCACTTGCCCGGTTTCCATTTCTACCAGCCAGATGTCCAACCGGTTCATGTCGTCAAAGGGGCGGTGAGTGAAGAGGAGAAAACGGCCGTTTGGCGATGGCTTCGAATTCCAGGCATCGCCCGGGGTTTGCACGAGCTGGCGAGGCCAACGGCCGTTTCTATCGGTCAACAGCAGCTGCACCTGATCATTTCGCTCGACGCTCACCACCAGCTGGTTGCTATCGGGCAGCCAAACCGGAGCAAAGGCAGATGGGGCAAAGTCGCTAATCTTTTGCGGCAAGCCACCACTCGTGTGAACCACATGTACATGACCCTGCATCGTAAACGCCAGCCACTGCCCGTCGGGCGACCACTGCGGCACTTCATCAGCCCAGTACGCCGCCGCTGCCCGGCGGTTAGAAACGCGACGAGGCCACCCTCCTGAGCTCGACATCACATACACATCAGACTGGTCTTCACGATCCCAGATGAAGGCAATCTGTTCCCCGTCAGGAGATAATTTGTGGTTACGGATGCGGTTTACGGCCGTCAGTAAAGACAAATCCCAGCCAGGTGGCGATTTTAAGTCAGGTCGCTTGATGGCGGGCCAGCCTTGCCGCTCGTACTTTTCTTCAATCAGCTGCCCATCTGGATTCCGAACTATGCTCATTTGTCTGCTCCTTAATCGGGAAAATTGCGGAATTATACGGCCGTCTCTTTCCAACAGGTAGAAATTGGCAAAAAACTACTTGTCTGGGAGGGAGTTGGCTATACTTACGCGCCAAAAGCGGAACACAGAGGGGCACGGAGAAACCGCAGAGTTACACAGAGATTGGTTTTTCTCTGTGCAACTCTGTGTCTCCTCTGCGTAACTCTGTGTTCCAAAAAAACTCCTAAAAGAGACACCCATGAAAATACGCACACAATTCCCCCACTCCGTCACCATTCTGGAAAACGTCTGGATTCCCCTGGCCGATGGTAGCCGACTGGCCGCCAAAATTTGGCTGCCGGACACCGCCCAAGAACAGCCTGTGCCAGCCTTGCTGGAATACATTCCCTACCGCAAAAGTGACTACACCTCTGGCCGCGATGCCAAGCGGCAAGCCTATTTTGCCGGATTTGGCTACGCCAGCGTGCGGGTGGACATGCGCGGCAGCGGCGACGCCGACGGCATTCTTTACGATGAATATTTGCCGCAGGAGCAGAATGATGCGCTGGAAGTGATCGAGTGGCTTGCCCAACAGCCGTGGTGT
>CBDUOF010000574.1:0-2547 GCA_965368765.1 uncultured Anaerolineae bacterium
AATAACCGGTTACGAAACCTGCGCCCGTTGCCAGGGCCAAGCCCCTACAGTTAAATCTCTCCGTTGGAAGAAAAACAGAGCCAAACCAAACGCAACCATGCCAATAGCCATTAGGGTTAGAAGGTCGCTCGTTTGTTGCCCCGCAATGACGCCTTGACCCGTTCCATCTAGGTAAGTAAATAGAAACAGTGGCTCAAATGGTTCCAGTGCTGTGGTGGAGTTGGACAGGTTGCTGCCAAAATAGCTGACGACAAGGATTGTTGCCGCAACCATATTGGCAATACGGCGATTGGAACAAAAAGCAGCCAGAAACATGCCAATCATCCCCATGGCAAAGACTAATGGCCAGGGACTGAGCACAGCTTTAATCATGTCCATTGCCACAAGCTCTGTTTCAATTTGGCTCTCAATAGAGATAAATACGATAACAGATACGATGGCCACAATGACAAATATGAGGATGGATGAAATGGTTAGGGCAATGGCTTTAGCCGTAACAATTTGCCAGCGGGGCAAGGGTAATGTCACCATCATCTCTAAACGGCCGTCTTCCTCTTCCCCAGCTAAAGTGCCAGTGCCATTGATAATGCCATAAATTGCCGCCACGAGTGGCAAAAAGACAACCAGGATCGACCCGATCCAATCGGCAAAGGTGCCTAAAGTAATTCCCATCGCCTTATAGAGTTCGATATCCGCAAACCCGGCCATTTGGTCAGCCACTTGCGGGTAAATGCCGATATATACGATGGGGAAAAAGCAGAGACCCAAGCCCCAACCGATGATCGCATTGCGCCGGAATTTTAACTCTTGCCAGATTAACCTAAGCATGGTTGCCTCCATTCCCTTTACCGTAATAGTCGAGGAAGATTTCTTCCAGGCTCACATTGTGGGTCTCAATATTTTGAATCTGATGCTGTGCGGCAAGGGCCAACACCTGCGGCAGATTTTCGCGCACTTCCAGCGTGATGCTTTGCTCAGTGCGCTCCATTTCAGTGACGCCATCCAGGTCAAAAATGCCAGCTGCAGGAAGTTCAGCAAACATCATGGTAAGCCGGCTCATGCGAGCGGCAATTAAATCTTCTACGCGCTGCGTGGCTACCAATTGGCCCTCCCGAATGATGCCGACGCGATCACACACGGCCTGCACTTCTGGCAGGATGTGGGAAGAGAAGAAGACGGTACGGCCGTCTGCCTTTACTTCGCGCACCATTTCCATCACCGTTTGCTGTACCAATGGATCTAGTCCGCCCGTTGGCTCATCCAAAATAAGCAGGTCTGGCCGGTTCATGAACGCAGACACAATGCCCACTTTCTGCTTATTGCCCCGCGAGAAGTTGCTGATTTTGCGGCTGACATCTAAATCGAGTCGTTTGGCCAGCGTTTGCCAATCCCCTTTATTGCCATTTGCTCCGCGCAGGTATTCATACATTTCAAAAAAACGGCTGGCTTTCATATCTTTGTACAGAGCCATTTCGCCGGGCAGGTAGCCAACGCGCTTGCGCAGTTCCACACCTTGCTCACGACAGTCCAGGCCAAAAATGGTTGCTCGGCCAGATGTGGGACGAATAACGTCCAGAAGGACGCGCTGGGTTGTTGTTTTGCCAGCTCCATTTGGCCCCAGAAAGCCAAACGCTTCCCCTTGATCCACCGTTAAATCAACATCTTTGATGCCTCGGTGTTTGCCGTAATAGACGGTCAACCCCTGTGTTTCAATCACATGTTTACCCATAACATACAATCCCCATTGCAATGACACACAATGCAATCATTAGGCGAACGGGTTGCTCTACGAACTCAACATGAGCAACCCTCTGCTCGCGGAATAAATAAAGAAAAGCAAGCAAATAATTTGTTTTCTTGTCTTTAGCTACGATGCGAGTTGAGATCGCTCTTTTAGCCAGCGTTCGGTGAGTTTTGGTAATTCCTTTTCCAAAAATTCATAAAGATCGTGCATCATTTGCAACCGCGCCTGGCGACTCGATGAATCATTTTCCAGCAGCATGAGGCCGCGCTTGGCCAGTTGCCGCATAACGGCCGTCTGGCTGTTTTGTGCTGACCACGCCTGCACCCAGGCATCATCGCTAATCCGGTAAAAATCTTTGCGTTCGCCGGGAAAGCTAATTTTACTAACCAGACCAGACTGGATGAGCATTCGGCTTGCGGTACTGATCGAGCTCTTGCTCACCTGCAAGATCTCAGCCAATTCATCCATGGTTTGGTGGGGCGGATCACAAACCAGCAGCCAGCCCAAGATACGCCCAGCCGTCCGGGGTAAGCCAAATTGCTCAAAGAACAGACCAAACTCTTCAATATAATGCAGCAGTTGTTCATCCTGGGTACTCAAAAGCAGCTCGCCTCCATTACAAAAAATCACAAAAGATTGGTTGATTCACTAACGGTATTTTAGTTTTTTCTGTTTATTCAGTCAATACTGAACAAACAGAAGCTTCGCGGTTTTGCTGGAAGCGTGGCAGGGTACGTTATCTGAGGCGCAAGCTGAGGGCGCTGAAGCCTTTGCGCTTTTTGCGTTTGAGGGGGTTTAGGCGG
>CBDUOF010000575.1:0-2545 GCA_965368765.1 uncultured Anaerolineae bacterium
AATGAGAAATAAAAGACGTTTCATGTTTATCCTTATCGATACGTTTATGATATTAGTGAGCAGCATTAGCCTTTTGGATTAATGATTAACGGCCGCATCATATACCCCTCGTCCAGGCGGTGAGTACAGGTCAAGCACGAGCAGCAGGTGGGCTGGGTATCCGCTGGTGCCTTGGTTGCCTCAGGCTGAACGGTGGCCTTAGGTTCCTCTTCGTCTTTCTCTCCGTCCGCCAGGGGCCAGTCGGGCAGATTGCTGCCACCGTCGGCTGAGGTGCAGCTATTTGTATAGCGTACGCTACCAACTTGCAGGTCAGCCAGGATCAACTCTGCCGGATTGAAAAATTGATCGTACCGTTTGACACATTCTTCCTCGTCAGCGCCCGGCAAAAATGCGCCCGTAATGTCTACACATTGATTCCGGATTTTTTCCATCTCAGTGACGTTGTTATCCAGATTATCTTTGAGGCTGACACCAATCCCATGCAGCTGCAAGCATTGGTCGCGGTTTTGGGGTTGCGGGGGAATCCACTGGCCAGAGCCTGGACCATTCTCGGCGCTCATCCCTACAGCATTGGTCAAATTCGAACCGGAGCTGTTTTCTAACAGTCCACAGCTGGTCAACCCACCTGTGATCATAAAGAAGAATAGAACTAAACTTCCGACAAGCAATCGTCTTTGTTGCATGTGTAACCTCCTCGACACAAATTGCTAAAAATGCTGGTTGTCTAATTTGTAGTGTAAGGAGGAAACGATCCGAGACCGATCATTAATGGTAATCGAGGATCATTCAAGAGGAATCTCCCGCAAGTTTTCAGCAAAATTGTGTGATTTTATGAAGCCTGCGGGAGGATAATGTGGCGTCTGTATTATAGTGACAATGCGTGGTCGCCATGGTACAGCTCACGGCGCATCGCCAAAATGTCGGCATCATTAAGATAATCTTCTAGCGTCATCATGCGGTCAATGACACCGCTGGGGGCAATTTCTACAATGCGGTTGGCAATGGTGTTGACAAATTCGTAGTCATGGGAGGCAAACAGCACCACTTCGGAGAATTTGGTAAGCCCCTTGTTGAGGGCCGTGATAGCTTCCAGGTCAAGGTGGTTGGTTGGCTCATCCAGCATCAGCACATTGGCCCCGCTTAGCATCATGCGCGACAGCATGCAGCGCACCTTTTCGCCACCAGACAGCACCCGCGTATTTTTCAACGCCTCCTCGCCAGAAAAGAGCATCCGCCCTAAAAAACCGCGCAAGAACGTTTCACTATCATCGACGGTGGCGTATTGGCGCAGCCATTCGACCAGATTCAGGTCAGTATCAAAGTAGGCGCTATTTTCCTTGGGGAAGTAGCCCATATTGATGGTTGTGCCCCATTCATAGCTGCCATCATCTGCTGCCAGCTCTCCTGCCAAAATATCAAATAGGGTTG
The DNA here is from genome assembly GCA_965368765.1 of uncultured Anaerolineae bacterium. Taxonomy (GTDB): domain Bacteria; phylum Chloroflexota; class Anaerolineae; order Promineifilales; family Promineifilaceae; genus Leptofilum. The sequence continues at coordinate 1,429 of CBDUOF010000575.1, forward strand.
TTTTAACCAGATCATTTTCGCCAATGAAGGCGATTTTGTCGCCCTGATTGACCTCCAGGTTGAAATTGTCTAGAACGCGCTCTCCATCGACAGATTTGCTGAGGTTTTGGGCGCGGAGGACGACTTTGCCACACGGCCGTTCCGGATCAAAGCCCACATAGGGAAAGCGTCGCGTGCTGGCGGGCAGTTCATCCACGGTCAGCTTATCAATGAGCTTTTTACGGGACGTGGCCTGCCGCGCCTTGGACACGTTGGCGCTAAAGCGACGGACAAACTCTTCCAGCTCCTTGATTTTGTCTTCGCGCTTTTTCTTGTCGTTTTTGCGCTGATCCATGGCCAACTGGCTGGATTCATACCAAAATTCATAGTTGCCCACATACAGCTGAATCTTGCCAAAATCAATATCAGCAATGTGGGTACAAACATTGTTAAGAAAGTGGCGATCATGCGAAACCACGATGACGGTGTTGTTGAAGCGGAAGAGAAAATCTTCCAGCCAGCGAATGGTATCCAAATCCAGCTGATTGGTTGGTTCGTCTAGCAGCAAGATATCTGGATTGCCAAACATAGCCTGCGCCAGCAAGACGCGCACCTTTTGCCCGCCTTCCAACTCACGCATGGCGCGATCCAGCAGGGCTTCCTCAATGCCCAATCCCTTAAGCAGCGTGGCGGCTTCAGATTCGGCCTCGTAGCCGTTAAGTTCGGCAAACGTCGCTTCCAGATCGGCGGCAAGGATGCCGTCTTCTTCGGAAAAGTCCGGCTTGGCATAAATAGCGTCTCGCGCCTGCTGCACGTCATAAAGCTGTTTGTGGCCCATGATAACCGTTTCCAGAACGGTGCAGTCATCGAAGGCGAACTGATCCTGTTGCAAAACGGCAATGCGCTCATTGGGATCGGTCAGGACGCTGCCCCTGTTGGCTTCGATTTCACCGGCCAGCACCTTGAGAAAAGTGGATTTGCCCGCGCCGTTGGCCCCAATGAGGCCATAGCAGTTACCAGGCAAGAATTTTAGATTGACATCTTTAAATAGCACCCGCTGCCCAAAGGAGAGGGTGATGTCGTTGGCGACTAACATAATTTGTTCCTGTAAAAAAAATAAATGGGGATTGCTGCCCCG
>CBDUOF010000576.1:0-2503 GCA_965368765.1 uncultured Anaerolineae bacterium
TGGGCAAAAGGTAAAGATGGTTCTAGGGAATAACTCATGTTGCAGCGGCGTGATAAGCCAGGCTGTAACTGCTGCTGCTGTGGTCAAAGCCAAGCGATTGATAGAGATGAATGGCGGTATGGTTGTTGGCCCAGACGCCGAGCGTAACGGTTTTGTTGCCCTGCACTTGCAGTTGGTTCAGGGTTTCGATGAGGAGAAAACGGCCGTATCCGCTGCTTTGCTTTTCTGCCATAATGCCAATTGGCTCAATCTCTGCCTGCCCAGGGTTCGGGAAATGAAGCCAGACGAAGCCAATTTCCTGGCCTTCGACCACAAGGTAATAGAGCTGGTCATCCGGTTCCCAGGTAGCGACAATTTCAGCGGTCGTGTAGGGTTGAAACCAGGGCGTGTCGGCAAAGCACTGGTCGTAGAGACGAGGCAAGGTTTGTACGGCCGTTTGCCGACCAACGCGCTGTAGCTGACCCGTGACGGCGGGCGGTGTCCAATGCCGGGTGTTTAAATCGTCCAGCACCATGGTCCACTCTTCATGTTCCAGGATGAACTGGTGACGCAATAAGAAGCGGGCGGTCGGATCATTGAGGCTGTCGACGGCGTAGCCAATTTGGCGAACGGCCGTTCCGGCCACATCTTTCTGCATGTGTCGCCATAAATAACTGCCTGCGCCCTGGCGTTGAAATTCAGGGGCAATGCCGCCGGCCAACTCGAACAGACCCGGCAGGCCGGGCAGGGGCAGCAGGGTGGCATAGCCGATAGGATCCTGCTGCTGCGTAATGGTCCAGAAACGGCCGTCTGTTTGCTGGATAGACCAGGCGATTTGGTTAGAGGTGATAACGGCGTGGGGTTTGGAAACGGCCGTGGCAATGGCTGCAAGCGGTGCGGCATCTTGTAATTGCGGGGGACGTACGAGCCAGTTCGGCATATTCATACCGAATTATACAAACTTCTTGACCCATCTGCCGCAGAATGATAGAATTTTGCCCGTTGCCCCCATCGTCTAGGGGACCAGGACGTAGCCCTTTCAAGGCTAAGACCGGAGTTCGAATCTCCGTGGGGGCACACAAAAAGCATCGCAATTGCGGTGCTTTTTTCTTTTCAACCTACTCAGTGAAAGTCCATTTTAGGTAGCTTCGCTTTTCTCTAAAATGGTACGAACTGGATTTGCCGCCACAAACCCCGCCCGCAATCCCTCATCATCAATCGTATTGACAAGGCAATGAAGGGAAACGGCCGTTTCCCTTCTCAAACTTTAAAACAGCCTCACCAAAATTTTCCATTGGGGCTTCGTGCTTTATCTGAAGTGCTGACGCGAACGAGAGCGTTTTTTCACTCGGTTAGTTGGGAGATTGCGTTGCAAGAGATGCGAGTGGTTAGTGTGCAAGAGGTACAGTTTTTAGAGGGCTTGGCGTGGGGTTTTTTAGGCAGGTTTGCTTGGTTCGAGGATGGATTGATTGGAAACGGCCGTTCCTAAAATAGGAATGATTGGTCTCCCTGAGATACGGTTTGGGGAAAGCGGCGTTCTTGACAAGTTGTCACGATAATGCTATTCTGCAAACATGAAAACATACGCAGTTGGTGAATTCAAAGGACGTTTTTCAGAAATTATAGAGCGCGTCCGAGCTGGTGAAGAAATTATCATTAGCTATGGTAAGAAAAAAGAAAATGTTGCTGTTCTCATTCCATATGCTTCCTATAAAACCAAAAAGATTCGACTGGGTTTATTGCAGGACAAATCGCTCAAAATTCACGATGACTTCAAAATGACAGAAGAAGAGTTGTTGGGCTTATGATTTACCTGCTTGACACGCACTATATTCTTTGGTCGCTGTTTGAGCCAGGTAAAATTGCCGAGCCCGTACGTCAGATCCTTGAAAATGACACAGACACCAAACTCATATCAGGTGTCAATTTGTGGGAAATCTCGCTCAAATATTCGCTTGGCAAACTTGAATTTGGTGGTACGGATCCAAGCCAGATTTTAGATACGTTGCTCGAAGCTGGATTTGAAGTTTCTGAATTGGAAAGCCGTTTATTGGCAACTTACCATCAACTGCCACGCAGAGAAGACCACCGAGACCCCTTTGACCGTTTGCTAATTTGGCAAGCCATTTCAAACGACTTTACTTTGATCACCCACGACAAAAAAATTGAACAGTACCGCGCTGATGGCCTTCGACTCGTGTTTCATTAGTAAGCTGATGCAACACACTTTTTAGTAAGGGCTTTGAACATATTTAGACCGCGCTATTTTCTAAGACAGCGCGGACGGGAACGGCCGTTACAAACCCCTCCCACAACCCCTCATCATCAATCGTCTCAGCCAGTTTTTGCAGAAAGACAGTTACGCTATCAATGCTAACATGCAAGAACAGCCTGCGAATACAGCCTCCAATAAATGTGTCGAGCAACTAAAGCAGGGGTTTTTTGCTTCTGAATAATAATCGACTTCGTAAGGCTCAGGGAAACGGCCGTTTTGGCACCAGTTTGCACCATTTTTCATTGATCT
>CBDUOF010000577.1:0-2494 GCA_965368765.1 uncultured Anaerolineae bacterium
GCTTAAGGCGTCATCCGGGTCACGGCTGCCTTCGTCGTCAATAGCCAGGGCGGTGAGGTGGGTGAGATCGCGCCGTGTTTCCAGAGGTAGCTCGGGCAAGGGGGCATCTGGCTGGCTAATGTTGACCCCTATCCGGCTGGGGTAAGGATTGACAGATTCGTCCCAGAAACCCAGCCGCAGCAATAGCGCGTGGGCGTTTTCTGGCGTTTCATCCTGGTTGAGCTTGCGCAGCACCTGACTGCGCTCTTGGTGCCCCATCGCTATCGCGGCGATTTCTTGCAAGAAACGGCCGTCTTCTGGCAAATATTGGTTCTGGTTCAGGCGGGCTACAAAGGCGTCCCAAGTGGCCGCTTCGGCTGCTTTAGCAGCCCGGGCCTCCTGTTCTGCAGACAATGCTTCAACGGTATGAACCGAGATTGCTGCCATGCTGCCGCTAAAATGAAGTCCATCGGCCACGGCTTGCCAGATGGCCCAGGCTGTGGCGGGGGTAAAATCATCGTAGGCCAATTCAGAAAGCTCTTCGAGTGTCGTCGTTTCCCCGGACAACAGCTCCCAGGCAGTAAGCAGCTCACCCTGAGGTTTGGCAAGTTCATTGAACTGACGTAGAGGGCCAGGGTGTAGTAGTTCAATATCTTTGGGACGCACCGAAACGGCCGTTCCGTCTTGTAAGGCAATATTGATTTTTTTAGCAGTAATAGTGACGACCCGTGCCGCCTGATTTTTATAGAGTACGAAGTTGTCTGCACGAAAATTGTCTGTCATGCTGCAATTGTAAGGCGGGGCGGTGGGGCTGACCAGTTGAATCTGTTTACAGAAAATTCCTCGGTTCAACCGGCAACCAGTGCCAAAATGATGATGGCAAAGGCAAAGATGATTAGACAGCGGTCGTAGTTGGCTTGTGTCATGATTCAGTCTCCTATTTCTGAGTTTGTTCTGGTCCTGAGACGTTGGCGTTGCCTGTTTGGTTCCATTTAGCCGGTCCTGGGTCATGTGACCTGCATATGACGACTGGCACTTCTGAATATGACCATGCATCCCTTACAGTGATGCTATGGAAATCACCAACTGAAAGAAACCTGGAGGTAAAACATGAGTACACTTACAACTCGAATAGAAAGAGAGTCAAATGAATCAGACCTGTGGCGGCGCGTTTTTGGCACCGACCGCTTCTTAACTATCGCTGTCATTGTTAGCCTTGTATTATTTTTGGCCACGATTGTGCTGTCAATCTTTGATTCGCGACTAATTACTGGTGCACCCGCCTGGATTAAGCCGATGAAATTTGCCATTTCTATCACGCTGTACACCGCCACGCTGGCCTGGATGCTCAGTTTTGTAAAAGGGCATCCGCGCCTGGTTCGCTGGATTGGCGGCCTGACGGCGCTTGGCTTTGCCGTAGAGCTGATTGGGATTTTTATTCAGGCCGCCCGTGGTGTTGGTAGCCATTTTAACGTGGGGACGGCGTTCGACGCGACGATCTTTTCTTTAATGGGCAGCTTTGTTATGGTGATTTGGTTAATGAACATTGCCACGGCCGTTTTGTTGATGCGGCAAAAGATGGACAATCGACCCTTTGCCTGGGCTTTGCGGCTGGGGCTGTTGGTAACGGCCGTTGGCACCATCCTGGCTTTCTTTATGACCTCACCCACCGCCGCGCAGCTTGCCGCTATGGAAGCTGGTGAGGTGGTGACCATCGTCGGAGCGCACAGCGTAGGCGTGAGCGATGGCGGTGCAGGCTTGCCCTTTGTGGGCTGGAGCACGGAAGGGGGCGATATTCGCGCCGCCCACTTCGTGGGGCTGCACGCGCTGCAAATCATTCCGCTGTTGGGCATCTTTGTCAATCGTCGCTTGCGCAATCGTTTGTCGGATGGCCGCCGCACCGCGTTGGTGGCGATTGGTGGCTTTGGCTACCTGGGCTTTGTGCTGCTGCTTCTTTGGCAGGCACTACGTGCCCAGCCGCTCATCGCCCCAGACAGTCTGACGTTAGTGGCATTAGCCGCGCTGGTCGGTGCGGTTGCAGCGGCCGGAACGGCCGTATTTGTGAAGCGCTAATCGTTTGACTGTGGAAGGGAGATTGGCACAATTAAGCTGATCTCCCTCCCGCTATTCAAAAGGAGTTCAAAATGGAACAACTTTTCTCCCTCAGCAGCCTGCTCGTGATGCCATTTTGGCTCCTGCTGATCTTTTTGCCGCGCTGGCGCGTTACGGAACGCTTAATGCGCGGCCCCTGGGTGGCAGTTCCCGCGGCCCTGATGTATGCGGCGTTGGTGCTGCCGCGCTTTGGTGCAGTTTTTACGGCCGTCTCCGACCCGACGTTAGCGGGTATCGCCGCGCTGCTGGGAAGCTCAGCAGGGGCAACGATTGCCTGGGTGCATTTTTTGGCTTTTGATTTGTTTGTGGGGCGCTGGGTCTATCTGGACGGCCGTTTGCGCAAACTCTCTCCCTGGGTCATTTCGCCAATTTTGTTTCTGGTCCTAATGATGGGGCCAGTTGG
>CBDUOF010000578.1:0-2486 GCA_965368765.1 uncultured Anaerolineae bacterium
TTGCAGGCGTTACGGCCGTATTACGTCTTTGGTGAAATTGATATTGATCGCTACGAGATCGACGGCGAAACCCGCCAGGTGATGCTGGCCACTCGCGAACTGGACAAAACCCAGCTCCCCTCCCTTTCATGGGTCAATGAAAAGCTGGAGTTCACCCACGGCTACGGCATTGTCATGAACCCCGTCGATCGCTTTACCTCAGACGGTCAACCAGAATTCTTTATTCAGGATTTACCGCCTGCGAGCACAATTGGTATTGAAGTGGTGCGACCAGAAATCTACTATGGTGAACTGTCGAATGATGAGGTATTTGTGGGCAGTGACCGAGACGAATTCAGTTATCCGAGCGGAAACGAAAACGTCTACACCAGCTATGCTGGAACTGGCGGCGTACCGCTCGACAACTACCTGAAGCGGTTGGCCTTTGCCGTGCGCTTCGGCGACACAAACGTCCTGCTGAGCGATGAAATTAACACCCAGACGCGCGTGCAGCTGCACCGCGAAATTCAAGGCCGCATCCGAGAAATTACGCCATTCCTGACCCTGGATTCAGATCCGTATATCGTCTTGACAGATGAAGGGAATCTGGTATGGCTACAGGATGCCTTTACCGTTAGCGATCGCTTCCCATATGCGACGCCAGACCAGGCAACAAGAATCAACTACATCCGCAATGCCGCCAAAATTACCGTTGATGCCTATAACGGCACGGTCACCTACTACATTGCCGATGATTCTGACCCCATCGTGAAAGCGTATAGTCGCGCTTTCCCCGGCCTGTTTAAGCCGCTCAGTGAATTGCCAGAGAATCTCCAAAGCCATCTTCGTTACCCTGAAGATTTGTTTAATCTGCAGGCGCAGCAATATTTGCGCTATCACATGACCGATGTGCGCGTCTTTTTTAATCAGGAAGACGTCTGGCAGATTCCCCAGGAAATCTTTGAGGGCAGTCAGCAGCCGATGGAGCCCTATTACGTCATCATGCCGCTGCCCGGGGAAGCGACCAGTGAATATTTGCTCATCCAGCCCTTTAACCCCACAGGCAAGAATAATATGATTGCCTGGATGGCTGTGCGCAATGATCCTGAAAATTATGGCGAACTGGTGGTGTATGAATTGCCCAAACAAGAGTTGGTTTTTGGTCCGCTCCAGGTTGAGGGGCGGATCGATCAGGAGCCGGACATCTCGCAGCAGTTTTCCCTTTGGGACCAGGGTGGCTCGAACGTCATTCGGGGCAATTTGCTGGTGATTCCGCTGAACAACAGCTTTTTGTATGTAGAACCTATCTATCTGCAGGCTGACACGAGTGCCTTGCCAGAACTGAAACGCGTCATTGTGGCCACCGATACCCGTATTGCGATGGACACGTCACTGGAAGGGGCTTTGGCGGCGCTGCTGCTGGAAACGCCGGGTGAGATTGTGGTTGAGGAGGGAGCTGAAGGTGAAACGGCCGTTTCCACGGAAACGGACACCACACCCGTACAAATAGCGCCCGTCGATGCCAACGTTGAAGAGCTCATTAGCTCCGCCAATGCGCACTTTGAAGCCGCTCAGGCCGCTCAGCGCAGCGGCGACTGGACCACCTATGGGGCAGAGCTGGAAGCGTTGGAAGCTGATCTTAACCGCCTGATGGAATTAACAGGCACGACCGAGTAAAAGGTGAAAAGTGAAAAGTGATAAAAAGACATCACTTATGACTTTTCACTTTTCACTAAATTTCCCTCACTTAAAGGTTGACACACCCTCAGATAACGATAAGCTTCTATGCGTACATACATTAGAAGTGAGGTTTTTCCATGAACAAATTAGAACGACTCTTGGCAACCAATGATTACCTAATCGCTGATGGCGGTATGGGTACGATGTTGATGAATGCTGGATTGGAGCAGGGCGATCCGCCTGAAATGTGGAACGTGCTCCATCCCGATCGCATTCGCGCCGTTCATCGCGGCTACATTGAAGCTGGTTCCCAAATCATCCTGACCAACTCTTTCGGTGGCACGCGCTTCCGCCTCAAGCTGCACAAGCTGCAAGACCGCGCCTTTGAGCTTAATAAGGCTGCTGCTGAACTTGCCTGCGCCGAGGCGGATGCCGCGCCTAACGTGGTCATCGTGGGGGGCTCAATTGGCCCAACCGGCGAAATCATGGCGCCCGTTGGGGCGATGGACTACGATGAGGCAGTGGCTGCCTTTGCTGAGCAGGCGGCGGGTCTGGCTGCCGGGGGCGCCGAGCTGTTGTGGATTGAAACCATGAGCGACGTCAGCGAGGTGCGCGCCGCTGTGGCGGGGTGTCGGCAAACGACCGACTTGCCCATTGTGGCCACAATGACCTTTGACACAAACGGCCGTACCATGATGGGTATCACCCCCGTGGAGGCATTTACCGAATTGAGCGCCATGAATCTGGCCGCCCTGGGGGGGAACTGTGGTAACGGCCCCGAAGAAATCGAAGCCGTGATCCAGGCGATGTACGCCACCAATCAGGCG
>CBDUOF010000579.1:0-2471 GCA_965368765.1 uncultured Anaerolineae bacterium
TTTTTGTGTGGGAGCCGGTTTGGGGTGTGGTTGCCTGGATTTGCCTCACAGCCGCCGCGTTGGTGACGGAACGCATTCGCCTGGGCACCATGATCACCCCACTCTCCCGAATGCGCCCCTGGAAGCTGGCCAGCGAAACGGCCACGCTGGACAACCTCTCTGGCGGGCGCGTAATTTTGGGCGTTGGGTTGGGTGCAATCGACACAGGCTTCGGCGCGTTTGGCGAGGTCACCAACCGCAAAACCCGTGCCGAACTGCTGGACGAAGGGCTTGATATCCTCACTGGGCTGTGGCGTGGTCAGCCATTTAGCTACAGCGGCAAGCATTACCAAATAGAGGAATGCGACTTCCTCCCGCCTGCGCCGCCCGTGCAGCAGCCGCGCATTCCCATCTGGGTAGTGGGGGCCTGGAACTGGCCAAAAAGTATGGCGCGGGCGCTGCGTTATGACGGCTTGCTGCCCAACGTGCTGGATGCGGAGAAAACGCATCAGCCGCTCACGCCGGAAGCAGTAGCCGAAATGGCGGCCTTTATTCAGGAAAAGAAACCTAACGAGCCGTTTGATATTGTGGTAGAAGGGGAAACGCCAGGGGATAAACCGGAAGAAGCAGCAGGGGTGATACGGCCGTTTGCCCAAGCGGGTGCAACCTGGTGGTTAGAAACCCGCTGGGAGCTGCCGCGCACGGCCGAGGGTGAGCAGTCGGTGGCGCAGCGGGTTTCGCAGGGGCCACCATTCTTTGAGTAAAAAGTGAGAAGTGGGGTACATTTTACTTTTCACTGACCGCTATTCACGCCTCTTCCGCTGCCTTCTCCGCAACTTCAGCCAGAAGTTCGTACGGCTGTGCGCCAGACACGAGGTATTTATTGTTGTAGACCAGCGCGGGCACGCCACTGAGGCCAAACTGAAACGCTTGCTGCACGTCGGCGAGCATCGCTTCCTGATAATGCGGGTCGTCCAGGGCGGCTAAAAATTGGTCGCGATCCAGGCCAACGGCCGTTGCCAATTCCGCCAGCACGTCCAAATCCTCAATATTTTGTGCATCCTGCCAGTAGGCCCGAAAAACAGCATCATGGAACGCTTCGCCCACGCCCTGTGCCTCGGCAAACTTTGCCCCCACTAACGCCGGACGGCTGTCGATACCAAATGGGCCGGTATTGATTTCCAAACCATACCGTTCGCGCGCCATCTGCTCCATTTGCGGCCGTCCGGCCTCGATGCGGGCGCGGTAATCTAGGGAAATAGGGGGTGAGCCAGCCGGACGCAACTCATAAGAGCGCCAGCGGATTTGAACATTGTGCGATTCCTTGAGCTTCTCCAAACTGGAGGAGACGAGAAAGCAAAACGGTCAAACAAAGTCTGACCATACGTCGATAGTGACTTGATTTTGGGTCATGGTGATCCCCTCTTTTTTTGCAGAGGACGCGGAGAACACAATGAAAATCTGCGCTAATCTGCGTAATCTGCGGATTATTGAACCTGGCAGGTTGGGCAGTAGTAAAGCCGCCGCCCGCCGATGGTGTCTTTGATGATCGGCGTGCCGCAGTTGTAACAGGAACGGCCGTCTCGATCAAACACCCAAAAGCGATAATCACCATAGCTGTGCCCGGCTGCCTTTAATTTCTCGGCCAGTTGCAGATCATTGGTAATACCTCTTGTTTGGTACGATTGACGCGTCAGAGAAACGGCCGCCTCTGCCAGCGCGGCAATCTGCTCGGTTGTACAGTCCATCGGGCGTAGCGACGGATGAACCCGGGCCACGAAGAGCACTTCGCTGCGCAAATAGTTGCCCAGGCCCGCTAAAAAGCCCTGATCCAGCAGCAACGAGGTCAGCCGCCGCCGTCGAAATCGATCGGCTTCCAATCTTTCACTGACCAGAGAGATGGTGACGGCCGTATCCAACAAGTCTGGCCCCAGCTTGGCCAAAAATGGATGGCTTTCCAGCTCATGGTCCTGCAGCACGGCAATATCAGATGCGCTATACAGCAACGCAGATTTTGCCTCATTATGGATGGCTAAACGCAGCTGTCTATTTGTATCGGGGAAGTCGTAGGCGTCACGCACAACCCATTTGCCGTAGAGCTGATTGTGGCTGTAAATGTTCCAGCCATTGGCAAAGCGGGTAACCATTGCTTTGCCCCGCGCCTGAACTGCCGTCACCACCACCCCGGACAATCTTGTTTCGTACTGTTTCAGCACATCAAATGCAAAAGAAACGGCCGTTGTTGGTCGTCCCGCAATTGCTGCCGCAACCTCATCGGCCGCCAGCTGAATTTCTGGCCCCTCCGGCATGAACGTTACTCCATCGTAGACAGGTTTATTGATAATGCGTAGTCCAAGACCGAACTGAGACTCGGAATACAGCCTGGGCAATAGTAACGACCCAAACTGTTTAAGACAAGGCGATTATTCTGCTGATTCAGTGGGGGAAGAATCGAGGAAAAGGCGAAGCTCTGACTCGGTGAGTGGCTCGGT
>CBDUOF010000580.1:0-2459 GCA_965368765.1 uncultured Anaerolineae bacterium
CAGGGCTACCGGCGCAGGCCACTTCTCTGGTAGTAATTTTATATTTCCTTAGGATCCTAACATAAGAAATGCCCTGAACCTGACAGGTCGATTGGCAAAGGTTATAATGGGCGGCTATGAGTTCTAAAACAAAACGATCTCCCCGCAGCTGGCATATTGGGCTGCTCTTACTGAGTTTGTGCATGACCGCCCTGCTGCTGGGCAGGCCATTTGCGCCGCCAACTGCCGAGGCGCAAGGGCAAACCCGGCTTGTGCTGGCCTTTTACTATGCCTGGTACAGTCCAAGCAGCTTTGGCCCAGGCATTACCCCATTCCAGCCAGTTGCGCCTTACTTTTCCAGTGATTCCGGCACGATTCAACGGCAGGTCAATGAGGCACAATCTGCTGGCATCGACGGGTTTGTGCAAAGTTGGTATGGACCAGAAGTCGTTAACAATCAAACAGAAACAAATTTTCAGGCACTGCTGAACATTGCCTCTGCCACCGGCTTCAAAGCTGCAGTTGATTTTGAGACCGCTGGACCATTTTTTGCCAGCAATGAAGATCGCATCAATGCACTGCGTACCCTCCTTGCAACGCACGCAACCCATCCTGGCTACCTACGGGTAGATGGCAAGCCAGTTATCTTTTTCTGGGCAAACTGGATTCTATCGCCGGCTGAATGGGTAACGATTCGCACCACCGTGGACCCGGATCGCAACAGCATATGGATTGCCGAAGGTGGCGATACGACGTACCTGGACGCATTTGATGGCCTACACTTGTACAATATTGCCTGGTCGGGCAATCCAGCAGGTACGGCCGTAACCTGGGCAGCCAACACGCGCGCCGCAGCAGCCACCTATGGTGGCTACAAGTATTGGGTCGGCACCGCCATGCCGGGCTGGGACGCAAGCCTGATTGGTTCCAGCACCGCACCACGTGATCGGGCAAATGGTGATTTTTATCGTTCAACATTTGGCGGTGCAGCCGCCAGTTCGCCCGACATGCTCATCATTACCTCCTTTAATGAATGGGTAGAAGGCAGCCAGCTAGAGGCAAGCACGGAATATGGCAACTTTTACCTTCAGCTTACGGCTGAACTAAGCGCCGCCTATAAAAATGGCAGCATTGCGGCTCCGCCTCCACCAGCTCCCCCGCCAACCGTAGACCCCAATGCCACGCCAACAGCCGCCGCCACCGCCACGACCTCGCCCACGCCAGGACCATCGCCGACGCCGCTGCCGCCAACGTTGACCCCAACACCGCTACCCACAGCGACGCCGGTTGCCTCGCCCACAGCACAGCCAGACGGCCGTATCCTCTACACCGTCAAGGCCAACGACACCCTTATCGTTCTGGCAGATAGCTTTAATGTGCCGCTGGATAATCTGTACGCCTGGAACAATTTGCTGCCCAACAGCCTGCTTTCCGTGGGGCAAAGTCTTATCATTGGCTACACCGTGCTGCCCGATGGCTCCACCCCGTTGGCAGGCTTCCCCGATGCCCGGGTAAAGCCAGACGGCACCATAGTCCACGTGGTGGGCAGTGGGGACACTTTGCTGCTCATTGCCAGCACATACGATTTAACTCTGGCAGAGCTATACGAAATTAGCGGCCTGGCGGAAGGGGCACTCTTGCAGCTGGGTCAGGAGGTCGTGGTAGGGATGAGACCCCGTCCAGAAACGGTGGGGGGTTCCTCTGAAGACCCCGAACTGGGGCTGCGCATCACTGACGTGACCGCCATTGCGTCACCAACGGTTTCGCCCACAGCTGTTGCCTCCGACACCCCAGCACCAACCAACACCGCAATCGTGCCACCAACGGCCGTTCCGACGCAGGAAGTTGCGGCAGTAGACAGTGCGGAAACGGCCGTCTCGCCCGTACCAGACCCTGCTTCTGTTGCGCAGCAAAGCAGCAACGTTCTCTGGCTGCTCATTGGGGCTGTGGCTGTGCTGTTGGTTGCCAGCGGCTTACTCATCATGGTGGCACGGCGCGGCTAGCACGCTCAACCGGGTGCGGCCAGGCAAGACAAAACTGCTCACGGCGTAGCCACTCAGTTAACGTGGCAGCGTCATTTGCAGACGCGACCTGTCAGGAATAACGACTCTCGTTATAATCCCGCCCAATGCAGAAAGAGACAAACGTTGCGTACACCGGTTGGGCCATCTTGCTGATGAGCGTGATCCTGATGGGATCGCCCTTGGCTGGCTTTGGCTGCCAAACGATCATTCCTGCCCAGTTTCAGATGACCTGTGATGCGAAGTTGCTCGATACGGCCGTACAGACCAACTTTGCCCAGCCGATTGCGCCGCTCACGGCAGGCATTATCCTGCTGATGATACATTTCTGGCTGCAGCCGCAGCTTCAAACACCTCAAGAAGTTTTCCTTTCGCCCCCGTTGCCCCCACCCCGCCCACTCAACTAGGCACTCAGTTCGAACCAGGGATGGTCGAGCTGTTTCTGACCCGCGTGGCGGT
>CBDUOF010000581.1:0-2445 GCA_965368765.1 uncultured Anaerolineae bacterium
AGGGTGAGCCCAACGCCTTGTTTGAGCTGGGCCATGTAGTCATGACGCCGGGGGTGGCTGAGTTGGGCGTAGATTTTGCACCCTATTTGGCCCGGCACGCCCAGGGTGACTGGGGCGACGATTTAGACAGCTTCGATAGAAGGCAAAATGATACAGCCGTCAAAGAAGGGTATCGCATCCTGTCCGTCTATACCATCCCCGTTGAGGAAGGTGAGACAAAACGAATCTGGATACTCACCGAGGCGGATCGGTCGGCCACAACTGTACTTCTGCCTTCGGAATATTGATCGGGCTCAAAAAATGGTACAATGCGCTTGAAAGAAACCGAAATGAGTTTTGGTAATGTAATCCCTAAGGAGTCATCATGGGCAGCATGGAAAAATGGAAAGGGTTTGCCTCACTATCACCGACCATTCAATCGGCCCTACAACGATTACCTGAGCTATTAAGCACCACCGACGTGGTGCTAGTGTACCTCTTTGGATCACTGGCAGAAGGCAAGATGGGTAATGATGTTGATCTCGCCCTTTTGACAGAGAACACCCTCCCCTACTCTCTTCGCGACGAGCTAATTACCTTTTTGGGAACAGAGCGACTCGACATTGTGGATTTGAAGCGGGCTTCTCCTGCCTTTTGCTTCGAAATTATTCGTTCGGGTCAGATAGTATACGCAGCCGATGAAGAGATGCAGTTGCAATTCGAGTTAAGTGTCGTACGCAAATACCATGACACCGCTTATTTACGCCAAAAGCAAGAAGAAGGCCTCAGAAGGAGAATGGCAGCGTGGTCATCAAACACAGCAGTATCCTAGAACGGTTAAAAGAGCTGGATACTGTCCTAAATGAACTTAAGCAGCACCAAGATATTCTGCCGGAAACGCTTCGTACCAAAATTAGCCAGCGGTGGATCGTGGAACGCGGCCTTATCGCGGCGGCTTCCCTGATTCTGGACATCGCTGATCATATCCTTGTTGGTCATTTCGGTTTCTACGCCAATAGCTATGAAGAGAGTCTATTGGGCTTACGTGACAAAGGTGTCATCTCCTCAGCCTTATTCGATCAGATCAAAGGATTGGGGGGCTTTCGCAACGTTCTCGTGCATATGTACCAGGAAATCGATCCCGCTTTAGTTGCCGACAGCCTTCAAAAAGGCCTTCATGCTTTCCCCCAGTTTGCCCAAGAAATCCTTCTTTGGCTAGACAACCTTGAATCCTAAGCCTCCTCAGCAATCCATTCAAAGTTGCAAAGCAAGCCTAATCATCAGGCGCTAACGCTTGATATTCTTCGAGCTTTTTGACCTTAATTACCCGAGTTGTTGACTCACCCTGGCACATCCAGTTAAAGAGCTGCTCCACAAAATGCAGTTAAAACGGCCGTAACAGCCAATGGTTCGTTACGGCCGTTTGCTATTTCAACCCAACCCGGAGAAAACTAAAATGCATACCGTATCCCTCAAACAGTTGAAGGCCCACCCGGCGCAGATGCGCACCACCTATGACCTGGAGAAGCTGGCCTCGCTAACACTGCAAGTTTACGAACGTGGTTTGGACAGTTGGCAGCCGATTGTCGCCTCACCCAACGGGGAGGGCTACCACATCGTTAGCGGCCACCGCCGCCACATGGCCCAGCTCTTCTCTTTTGCCCTGCGGGATTGGGCCAAAGAGCATTCCGATACGGAAATTTCCATCGAGGTGGTGCGCACGATGATCAACACCCTGGTGGAATCACTGGGCACGCTACAGCAGGTGATTGCCTCCTTGCTGACAAAATATGGTGACGAAACCGTCGAGTTTGTCACCTTTGAGGGCGGCGAGAAGGCACAGATACTGGCGCTGCAGGCTGCCAACTACGGCAGTGAGCAGCCTGACATGCTGGGCGTGGCCCACAGCTTCCGTCAGGCGGTAGCTGCTGGCGCGACGCCTGAAGAGATTGCCCGCAACGTCGGCCAGCACGTGCAGTTTGTGCGCAA
Organism: uncultured Anaerolineae bacterium; assembly: GCA_965368765.1. Classification (GTDB taxonomy): domain Bacteria; phylum Chloroflexota; class Anaerolineae; order Promineifilales; family Promineifilaceae; genus Leptofilum. The sequence goes on from CBDUOF010000581.1 coordinate 1,969, forward strand.
TCATCTGGCGCTGACCGAAATTCTACCCGAACTGGCGCAGCGTATCGCCGCTAGTGAACTCCCAATGAGCGTGGCCACAGCCGTGGCCGATGTGCCCGAACCGAAGCGCACCGGCCTCTCTATCTTTATCCTGGCCAATGAGGCCGGCAAGCTGACGGCCAAGGCTATCAAGGATTGCGCGCTGACGCTCAAGAAGTGGCCGGGCCTGCAGCTGCCCCTGATGGTCAAACACCAGTCGCAGCGCAACATTGCCCGGGCGCTGGTGGCCCTGTGGGGTCAGGTGGTGGACGCCTATCCTGAAGACGCTTACGCGGCCGCCGCCATGCTCATCTATCGCCAGGTGCATGACGAGCCGTGGAGCAACCAGGAAAAGCTGACGCTGTGGTTCCAGGCGCTGGGCGGGGACACCTATTTTACGGACGGCGCCCAAGGCAGTCGCCATAGGGGTATCAACTGGACGGCCGTTGTCGAATACCT
>CBDUOF010000582.1:0-2412 GCA_965368765.1 uncultured Anaerolineae bacterium
GGCTGGAGTTTGAAAGCCAAACAATGGACGGCCGTTTGCTGGGCTATGATTATTATTTGGAAGATGTGCCTTATGTGATGTACTTCTTTGAAGATTATGCTCTCCACGGTACCTACTGGCACAACAACTTTGGTACACCCATGAGCCACGGTTGTGTTAATTTGGCGACTGATGATGCTGGGTTTATTTATAATTTTGCCACTATCGGCACTCTAGTGAACGTCCACTATTAATAATTAAACCTGTACGCCTTTGCTACGAAGTCCTCTGTGTGAATTGCCGGGATAATCTTGCATTTCCAGGCAATCTTCTGGCATCATTCCCAATCCCACCCCGTCTCTTTTCTGCTATAATTGGCTCGCAATGTCGTTTGAATGACCCTTTCTGGGTTCGTTCAATTCAAATATCATTTTGGGCGTTTACAGTGAAAACGGGACAGTTCTTTGAATGAAAAATAGTAATTCTCCCGTTTTCCCTGAGTAAATCACAGAGAAATCACGATTCGTTTTTCAAAGAACTTACTGTGATTTGCCTGGTAATCGTCAACAATACCACAGGATTAAGATCGCTTTAGTCGTTGCCCGTTCTCAGGGAAAAGCCCACGCTGGCAGTTGGTTAAGGTTATAAGACTCTGTGCGTATTGTTTAAACCGCGAAGACGAGCGATGCGGGTTAGTCATGGTCAAAAAGATCATATTGCATAATCCATAGACCCGACCACATTGGGGCAGCCCCGGCAGGTCGGGTTTATCTATTTTTAATACGATTTCAGGAGGAATGAATGCCACTCGACATGATTATCGGTGCACAGTGGGGCGATGAGGGCAAAGGTCGGGTTACGGACTTGTTGGCAGCCCAAACAGAGATTGTGGCGCGTTATAGCGGCGGCGATAATGCAGGCCATACGGTCACGGTTCAGGGTGAAGTCTTTAAGCTACATCTTATTCCCTCGGGGATCATCCATCCGCAGGTTACCTGTCTCATTGGCAATGGCGTGGTGCTCAATCCAGCCGTGCTGCTGCGTGAGATGGATGCCCTGGCCGTTCGCGGCATTGATGTGGGTCCAGGGCGGCTGAAGATTAGTCGTAACACCCATCTCATTACCCCGGCACACATTGCCTTGGACAAAGCCAAAGAAGCTCGGCGCGGCAACGACGCCATCGGCACCACGCTGCGCGGTATAGGCCCTGCCTACACTGATAAGACCAGCCGCATCGGCTTACGTGCCGAGCTGTTTGCTGATCCGGAAGCATTGGGTGACCAAATTAAGGCGCACATTGCTGAGAAAAACGAGCAATTGACCAAGATTTATGGCGCAGAACCATTGGACGCGGATTCAGTTGCCGCCGAATATGCCCTTTATGCTCAGCGGCTGCGGGATCATTTGGTAGATGGCCCAGTCTATTTAGATGCCGCATTACGCGACGGCCGTTCCGTGTTGGCTGAAGGGGCACAAGGCACCTTTCTTGATTTGGATCATGGTACTTACCCTTTTGTCACCAGCTCTGCTCCGACCTCTGGCGGCGTGCTGGTAGGATTGGGCGTTGGGCCACGGATGGTGGGGCGCGTTATTGGTATTGCCAAAGCGTTTACCAGCCGCGTGGGCGGCGGCCCCTTTACATCTGAGCTGGACGGCGAGATGGCTTCGCGGCTGCGCGGCAGCGGCGACAAGCCGTGGGATGAATACGGCACGACGACCGGACGGCCACGCCGGGTGGGCTGGCTGGATCTGGTGATGTTGCGTCACGCAGCCCGCATCAACGGCCTTACTGAATTGGTTATTACCAAGCTGGATATTTTGAGCGGGCTGGATGAGATAAAGGTTTGCAATGCTTATCAGCTTAATGGGGAAACGATTGATTATTATCCGAGTGACCTACCCTCGCTCAGTCGTTGCCAACCCGTTTACGAAACGCTGCCCGGTTGGCAAGAGGATGTCATGGGCACACGTGCTCTGGCTGACTTGCCCCAAAATGCCCAGGCATACATTCAGTTTATTGCCAAAGAAACAGAGGTACCGGTAACGGCCGTGTCAGTTGGCCCCGGGCGTGATCAAGTGATTCACGTTTAAAAGGAGGCCACGGTGTGCTCAGATTGCCAATTGGTGCTGTCTCAAGTATGGGTTTTAGGAGTTAAGCGATGTCTTTAAAGAAGCAAGCCTTGTTGTCTGTTTCCGACAAGAGCGGCTTACGAGAAATGGCCGAAGCGCTGATTGGCCTGGATTTCCAGCTGATAGCCAGTGGCGGAACCGCCCGCATGATTCGTGAGGTAGGGTTGGCGGTTCAGGACGTTTCTGAATTAACGGGGGCACCAGAAATGTTGGGTGGTCGGGTGAAAACATTGCACCCGGCGGTGCATGGTGGCATTTTGGCCCGCAACACTGACAGTGATCAGGCGGATATGAAGGCCCTAG
>CBDUOF010000583.1:0-2410 GCA_965368765.1 uncultured Anaerolineae bacterium
TATCAAGGTACTATATGTAGGGAGACTTACAAATAAAGTTACATTATTATTAGCTTGGAGGAGTCAACTGGCGCAAAAAAAGGAGCTTCCTGATTTCAAGAAGCTCTCTTTTTTAGCTGGTTGTCGTTGAAAAATCGGGCGTCTGTTTAGGGTTCGATTTGTTTGGTTATGGCTTAGCTGTTCAGCAGAGTTATCATTGCTTCGTCTTGACGTATCTGGGCGATGTCGAGAGCGGTCTTGTTTTGGAAGTTGGTTGTGGTTTTGTCTGCACCACGCGCCAAAAGCCATTTTGCCATTTCAATACGGCCGTATCCCGCAGCAGCCAGCAAGGGCTGGTCCGGGCTTTGCGTGTTGCCCAGTTCCACCAACATCTCAACCAAGGCTACGTTGCCGCTGAGCGCTGCATGATACAGTAATGAGATGCCATGCACCCCCTTGCCATTCACCTGTTCAGGTGCCTCTGCTAAAAAGCGAGACACGTCGTCCTTCAGGCCAAACATGGCGGCAGTGTAAAGGTTCATCGGTGCCCCTTGTGCCAGCAAAAACTCTGCGATAGGGCGGTTGCCAACGTGTGAAGCGGCTTCCAGGGCGGTTTCGTCGAATTCGAGGTATTTTTCGTTGAGCAGCCGTGGCTCGGCGGCCAGCAGCTGTTTGACGACCTCCAGATTGCCGTGGGCGGGCAAAACAAAGGCGCGAATTTGTTCTTGGGTTAATGGTTCTGAATTCATGAGTCCTCCAACTATTTGCTGATTGTACACCATCATGACGGCCAGGACGGGGCGAAGGGCGGCTGCTCAAGCGTGCCATCCTGGTGATTGGTTAATTGTCTGGGAGCAAACGGCCGTTTGGCGTTGCGGTTGGCTCTTCGTTTGGGGCCGTGTTGGGAGATGGTGCCCGAAGGCCAAGGCCGTAGGGTGCCCAGGTGGGTTGGCTGGCTGGCGTGTCGTCGGCAGTGATTTGGGTGGCGACTGACTGGCCATTGCCAGAAGCGGCCGTTTCTAAATTGAGAATAAACAAATCATCATCGAAAATAAAGGCGAGCTCCTGGCCGCTTGGCCCCCAGGCCATAAATTGACGGTCGCGGGGGAAGGCACTGTTTTCGCCCACGGGGGGATAAAGTTGGCGGGCGTTGCTGCCGTCCTGATCCATCAGCCACAGCGTATAGTTGCTGCGCAGACTGTCTACCGGATCGGCGGTGCGCAGGAAGGCAATGTAGCTTTGATTGGGGTTGGTGACCCAGTGCAGATGACCCCACATGCCTGTTTGGTCAATAAGCTGCTGGTTGAGGCTGGAGAAGATGTCAAAAACCCAACTGTTGAATTCCATGGTGCGATCGTCGTCACCGCCATGATTGGTCACCGCCACGAAACGGCCGTCTGGTGACCAGGTGAGTGTAGGAACCCAAACCCAGTCGGCCAACGTGTTGTAGGCAGTAAATTGCTGCAGCTGACGTCGCTTGAAGGCGTCTTCCTCGGCGAAGGTGTCTATCAGCCCAACTTCATTGGCATAAGCGTAGGCCAGCATACGGCCGTCTGGCGACCAGGCGTAGTTGCCGCCCCACCAGCCGTTGAGGGCGGGATAGGTATCTATGAATTGTTCTGGCTCAAATGGCGTGCCGGCATTTTCAAAGACGTTGGCCAACCAGAGATCGTTGTTGGCTTCCCAACCGGGTGGCTGATCGATGGGGTTGGCAGTTGTGTAGGCAATTTGGCGTAAATCGGTGCGATTGGGATTCCAATCGGCCCACAAAATATTGTCAACACCAAGCTGGCGTGGTTGGGCGCCGCGCTCTGTGCCGATGACCCACAGGCTATTGCCAAAGGTTGTGGCGTCTGTGAGGACGCGGGTGTAAAGCAGGTGGCTGCCGCTAGGGGAGAGGCTGAAGACCCGTCCATCCAGGCCGTCGCCCGTGTTGATGGTTTCTGGAACGGCCGTACTGCCCCGCATGATGACTGCCGTTCCCCCGCTGAGGTAAGCCAATAAGCCGCTAAAATTCACGTTGCCCCGATTGGCGCCAATGCCAATCATGACAAGTTCATCTTGGGGCTCTTCCAAAACGACCTCATTGGTGCGGATGCGGCTGACTTCTTGCCCGTCCTGATACAGGATGCGAATGGTAATCTCTTTACGGCCGTTTTGCCCCGCCTGCACAATCTGAGGAGCATCATCGGCACTCATGCTATCGGTCCGCACAAACTTGCGCTCGAAGGGAATATTTTCGCTGATGGTATCGACCGTTTCGCTAACCCGCACCACCCGGATGTTCATTTCTGCGGACAGTGGCGTGAAAAGCGGCGGATCTACCTCATCTAACTCTCCTACGGTGACGCCTGCTTCGGCTAACAGTTCGCGCACGGTTGCTGCGCCGGTGGTCAGGTTGAATTCCTGGCCATCGACTTGGAGCGTGAGA
>CBDUOF010000584.1:0-2386 GCA_965368765.1 uncultured Anaerolineae bacterium
AATGTCACCCGCGCCAGTGGGGCAGGTGCGGCTCTTTTCTGGAGGTCCTGTGCATAAGATGGTCTACATTGGCCTGACGGTGGAACAAATTGGCCTCGATTCACATATGATCTTTGCCTTCACTGCGCCAGACAGCCCGACGCCTCACTTTACGCTGGATGCGGTGCTGGCTGGGCCACATTTCGCCTTCCACCTGGATATGATTCCCCGTGTCGATTTAGGCGCGAATCTGGCTTACCTAAATGAACTTTTCCAGCCATTGACTGGAATTTTTGATTCAGCCAAGGATATTGAAGGCTTAACCCCGGCTCACCTTTCGCCGCGCCAATACGCCATCATGTCCCCCTGGATGTTGGCCTACCGTGCCACCGAAGAAGCGTTTGCCCAGATAGACAAGCATGTAGAGCAGTATCTGGCACATTGGTTCAATGTTGTGGAAACGAAATTGTCAGTCTCAACCTTTGAAGGGTTGGACAACCGTAATTTTAGTCAGCGGGATCAGCGAAATCGCGCAGCTATCTTTAACCCAACAGTCGATCCAGTTTGGGCGCAAATTGACAGGTTGTTGGGGGAGGCGGTTAGTGAGGAATTGAGAGCGCTGCTGATAGAGCAGAACGTTTAGTTGAAGAATAGTTTGCGAATGAGTTCGCTCGGAAACATGGTGAAAACTAAAAAGAATTTTGAATAAGAATGAGTGGGAAATTGGTTTTTACTTGAGCAAATCACAGAGAAATCGCGCTCCGTTTTTCAAAGAGCTTTCTGTGATTTGCTACACAATGCAAAACAAATCCAAGGAATAAACATGGCTGAACAAAAACCTTCTACCTGGCAAGAAAAAATCACTGGCGAATGGCACGGCCGTCCTTCAATTTTTGACGCTGCTGGCAACCATATTGGCTACAACAAAGTGTATCGCGAGAGCAGCTTTGAGGGCGATCGCGTCACCTACACGATGGATACGCGGCTGGATGCTGTTGGGCCGCTGCGTGCCCGATTTGAAGCGGATAAATTCGCCTTCGGCGTTGATGATCAGGGCAATAATCGTGTTTACATGGGGCCAGATTTTGTCGGTGCCGGCCATCCATTTGGCACATTGGTCGATGCCCATTATTACTCGCCGGGCTGGACGAGTGACCTGCGGACGATGGTTCACATCTTGCCCGACGGTGAGACACAGGTGTATTCCTCGCTCCTGTATGATGGGCCAGCTATCAATGGCGTGTTTAACGGTATTTACAAGGTCGCCTATGATTACCACACCAATTTAGCCACCAAAGAACGGATTGACACGTTTACTGAACAGGAAATGGTGGACGGCAAAAAACCGCACGTCTTGCCGATGAAACATGCGGGCAAATGGACGGGCGAAATGCAAGTCTACAGCGGTGAGCAGAAATTAGTTGGTGTAAACCAGGTTGAGATGGCGTACAAGCCGCTCTCGCTGTTGCGGGCGGAGATGGTTGTTAAGATTAGCGGTGTCATCAATCGGACCTATGCGTTTCAGCGGGCACGTAACGGCATTCGCCACACGTTTGAAGGACCGGATGTGCTGGGCAATGGGATTGCATACGGCCGTTCCCTTTACACCTCCCAACATTTCTTTGGCGAAGCCCTTAAAATCCGGGGGCGTGAGTTTATCATCGATGATCGATACACCATGAGTGTCGTGTGGGATTGGCTGGCAGGGGACAAGCGGCAATATATGTCTTTTGGCGTGATGAAGTGGGAAGAGACAGGGTTAGTTTTGGGCGCAAATTATTAAGCATCTTGCCTATTTCGTACAGCGTAAACAGTGCGCTATGAAATAGGCAATACGAAATATGGATTCATCATGAAATCAGTCGTAATTACAGGCAGCACCCGTGGCATCGGCTACGGGTTGGCCCATCAGTTTTTGGCGCGGGGGTGTGGGGTGACGGTAAACGGCCGTTCCCAATCCAGCGTGGATACTGCCATTGGAACGCTCAAGGAAGCTCATGGTATCGAGCGGTTGGCTGGGCAAGCGGGCGATGTGACTCGTCCAGAAGATCATCAGGCGGTATGGGATGCAGCAGTGGCTAAATTTGGCCAGGTAGATATCTGGATAAACAATGCGGGGGTTGGCCATCCCATGATGAATGTATGGGATATTCCTGCGACAACGGTGCATCAGGTTGTGGATATCGATCTGAAGGGGCTGATTTTTGGCTCGCAAGTGGCTATTCGGGGCATGTTAAAGCAGGGGCATGGGCATCTGTACAACATGGAAGGGTTTGGCAGCAACGGCCGTACCCGGGCTGGCCTTAGCTTGTACGGAGCAACAAAATCGGCCGTGCGCTTTTTATCGCATTCTCTGACGAAGGAGACGGCGGGGACGGCCGTTCAAGTTAGCACCCTCAGCCCCGGC
>CBDUOF010000585.1:0-2335 GCA_965368765.1 uncultured Anaerolineae bacterium
ATCAAACCTGTTTTACCTTCGATGGGGGTCGGCGTCACGGTGGGGGACGGGGTGGACGTGGGCAGCGGCGTGGCCGTCATGGTCGGGCTGGGAGTGGCTGTGGCGCTGCTGGAATTTGACGTCGCTACCGGGTCAGTGGAAACGGCCGTTGCCGTTGAGGCACTATTTGGCGTTGCCGAAGGCCCGACTTGTTCCGGCGTCGCCGACGGTGGGGCATCTTGTGTTACGTTTGCGTCTGCTTCATCCGGCGGCGGTCCACCAAATGCACCGCTGGCCGGCGTTTGTACCGTGCCGTCGGCGTTGTTGGCTTCAGGGTTGTCGCTGCCAGGAGTGGTTTGCGCTTCTGCCAGAGGTGTGGGTGGTTCGCTCATTGCCCCGGAATCTAACTGGGCAAGCTCACTGCTGGCGGTATTGCTGACAGGGGTGGCAACGGCCGTTGTGCCGGCACTGTCATCCAGCGGCACGCCTGCCAGAAAAAAGCCCAACAGCAAGATGAGGCTGGCCAACGCGTAGCCAGTAAACAGCTTGACGCGCAGATCGAGTCGATAGCCACCCAGCCCAAGGCGCAGCAAAGCGCGAGGCGACTGTGCCACGTAGGCAAAAATGGTCATTATCAGGGCAAGAACGGCCGTAATGCCCATCCCTACCAAAGTCCAAATCGGAAAACCCATGCGGTAATTATACATTGACGATTAATGATTTACGATTTACGATTGGGCGCTGGTATAATCTTACTGGAACTATTAATTAAACTATCTACGAAATCATCAAAAATTCACAAATTAACCCAAAACGGAGTTTATTTATGACCAATCAATACGATCTTGTCGTTTTAGGTGCGGGGCCTGGAGGCTACGTAGCGGCTATTCGCGCTGCCCAGCTCGGCCTTAGCGTTGCCATCATTGAACGAGAATATTGGGGCGGCGTTTGCCTCAACATCGGCTGCATCCCGTCCAAAGCGTTGCTCAAAAATGCGGAACTGGCCCATACGCTGCAGCATCGCGCCAAAGAATTTGGCTTCTCCTTTACTGATTTGCAGCTAGATTACAGCGCTGCCTTCAAACGCAGTCGTCAAGTCTCTGCCCGATTAGTGAAAGGCGTTCAATTCCTGATGAAAAAGAACAAAATCGATGTCTTGGAGGGCACAGGCAAACTGACCGACGCCAACACCATCCAGGTAAGCCTCAACGATGGCGGCGAGCAAATGGTAAGCGGCAAAGATATCATTATTGCCACTGGCGCCCATCCCCGCTCCATTCCTGGGGTTGAATTCGACGGCGACCGTATCATCTCTTATGTGGATGCGATCATGACTGATTCGCCCCCAAAGCGGCTGATCATGGTTGGGGGCGGTGTGATTGGCGTGGAGTTTGCCTACATGTGGGCCAATTATGGCGTAGAAGTCACCATTGTAGAGATGATGGATCATCTGCTGCCCAGTGAAGAGCCAGAAATTAGCACGGTGCTGGAAAAAGCGTACAAAAAGCTGAATGTAAACCTGCACCTTAATGCCCGCGTCGAGAAAATTGAGACAACAAAAGCAGGGGTAGCGGTGGCTTTGGCCGATGGCACCAAACTGGAAGCCGACAAGGTGATGCTGGCCATAAACTTTATGCCCAATGTAAAAAATATCGGGCTGGAAAGCGTCGGCGTGGCGCTAACGGAGCGCGGGGCCATTGCTGTCGATGACCAAATGCGTACCAACGTGCCGCATGTCTATGCTATCGGCGATGTGGCGACCGAGTATCGATTGGCGCATATTGCTTCGGCGATGGGGATAGTGGCTGCTGAGGCGATTGCCGGGCATCCGACCACGCCGCTAGATTACCGCATGATGCCGCGGGCCACCTACTGCGTGCCGCAGGTGGCTAGCTTTGGCTACACCGAAGCGCAGGCCAAAGAAGCTGGCTATGAGCTGAATATTGGCAAATTTAACTTCATTGCAAATGGTAAGGCACTTGGCCTGGGCGAGAAGGATGGCTTCATCAAGATCATTGCTGACAAGCAGTATGGTGAAATCCTGGGAGCCCACATGGTTGGGCCAGACGTGACGGAACTGCTGCCGGAATTGACGCTGGCGCACAATGCTGAGTTAACGGCCGAAGAGATTGCGCGCAACGTGCATGCCCATCCCACGCTCAGTGAGGCATTGATGGAAGCGGCCCACGCGGTTGAAGGTGAAGCAATTCACGCCTAGTTTGCCCCTGAGGATGAAGTAAATTTTGAGTAAAGCCTGGGATTCAGCTCCCAGGCTTTTTTGTACAATTGTGGTGGTCTAGGAGCGGGGCTCAGACCGGCACCCTTCAATATGAATGATGAATGAGTTGAGATTGGT
>CBDUOF010000586.1:0-2314 GCA_965368765.1 uncultured Anaerolineae bacterium
CTCAGAGCTGGGTCAATTTGACCAGGCCCGGCTTTATTATGAAGAAGCCCTAACCCTCTATCGCAAATTGGAAGATAAGCGAGGGGAAAGCACCGTGCTGAACAATCTCAGTATTGTGGCATATGCGCAAAATCAACTGGTTGCAGCCCTGAGCCATTGGGAGCAGGCCCGCCTGATTCACCACGCGATGGGGGATAAAGAAGGCACGGCCCGCGTTCTCACCAATCTGAGTTCGGTCTGTTTGGATTTGGGAGAATTTGAGAAAGGTCTGACGTACAGCCAGGAAGCGCTGGCCATTTGTCGTGAGATCGATTTGCGCTTTGGCCAGGGGTTTAACTTGATAAATCTCAGCCTATTTTCCCACTACTTGCAGGTCGCCCAACAAGCAGACATTTACAGCCAGGCGGCCTTGAAGCTGGCGAAAGAAATGGAAAGCTTGCCGCTGGAGGGCATGGCGCTGAAGGATCGGGCGTATGTCCAGGTGCAGCAGCAACAATGGGGCGCGGCTGGGCAAACGTACCAGCAGGCATTGGCAATCTGGCAGGAACTGGCCCAACCCCTGCAGCTATTGGAAATGCAGGCGGGCCTGGCCCGGGTCGCGCTGCGGCAAGATAATTTAGCCCAGGCGAAGGCCCACATTCAGCCGGTGCTGGCTCATTTGCTGGCGGGCAACACACCCATGGGTGCGTCACGGCCGTTTTATATTTACCTGGTCTGCTATGAAGTCCTGGCAGCCAGCGACGACCCATATGCCGCGACCCTCTTGCAGGAAGCATATGAAGCGCTGACGCTTTATGCAGAAAAGATTACCGAGGCATCACGACGGGACGCCTATATTGAGAATGTGCCCGAGCACCGTGAGATTAATGCCTTGTACAGGCAGGCGGACCAGGCCGGTTAGCTGAGTCTTGATTTTGAACGCGCCCGGCGTGTTTTGCCAGAGTTCTGCCGCTGCACGATGGGTTCAAAATGACTCGTCGGTCACCTGAATAGCCATTAAATACTAATGTGCTCATTTTTTGGCCTTTGTAACAATTCAGGTAAGCAGGTTCGCCTAACTTAGAGAGCATAACGTACCAATCATAAGAATTTGCACCAACGGGGAGCCACCCTAGGTGTTACAAACGATCGGAGTCTCCGATGAATATCAAACGAGTCGCTCAGAGAGCAGGTCGCTTAACGGCCGTTTTCACATTGAGCATGATGCTGCTTATTGGTATCGCTGCAGCAGATAGCCAGCCAATTGTCGCTGAAAACGACCTGGCCAGCAGCTACATTGTGCAGGGGCATGAGGTGGCAACGGTTTATACGGCCGTCCACTCCGTTGGCGGGATGGTGACGAATGAACTAGGCATCATTAACGCCGTCGCTGCCCAATTAACCGACGAGCAAAAAAGTGCCCTGGAACAACTGAATGGGGTTACTTTGATTTGGGAAGATGCGCCCGTACAAACGGCCGTTGGTGGAAACACAGCAACAACTTACCCACCTTCCTCTGCATTTGAGTCAAATGACGAAAAATTCGATTTCGAAGAAATTGAAGCTTGCGATGGCGATAGAGATAAGCTCGATGATCTGACGCCAGGTGCCATTAATCCTGAACACTATCAGGCTTACTTCTTTACCCCAGCAGCATCTACAGCGGCCTTTCCAGGCGTCATTGATCTGCACCTTATTTTTAAAGAGAGAAGGCTGGACGCTGCTCGGGTAGACGTTTTTCAGGCTTCCACGAATAGTTGGTATCCGATTGACCTTAACGTTGCTGCTTCTGATAACAGCGAAATTGAGCTGACCCTGAACTTAGCCGAGATATTAACCACGAATCAAGATCTGGCCTCACTGGAGGTACGGTTCCTGGCTTCAGGTCCCTCAAATGGCAAAGCGGAAATGGATTGTGTCGAACTGCAGCTGGCAGGATTCGTTCCAAATAGTAACCTAGACGGAAACACCCCGACAATAGCTGATCCGACGCAAAACGTGGCTGGCGAAAATGAGTCTGGCCAAAATGGGGACTACCAGGATGAGTCTGGCCAAAATGAGGACAACCAGGATGAGTCTGGCCAAAATGGGGCCGATCAAGGCGATTCAAACGCAAACGCACCAAATACAGGTGCTTTTGCCCCTGTCGTAGTTGATTCATTTGAAGCGATGAACGCAGCGGCCGTTTGGGCGGCAGGGAATCTCGGCCAGGGGATTGGCGTCGCCGTCCTGGATACAGGTGTTAAATCGTTCAACGAACTTCAGTTTGATTCCTTTGGTAACAAAACGGGTTTGGCCGATGGCTGGGATGTGTTTAAAACGCGAGACAAAACGA
>CBDUOF010000587.1:0-2245 GCA_965368765.1 uncultured Anaerolineae bacterium
AACGAAGAAGCTCACATGCTCGGCCTCGTTAGACAACTCATTCTCAGTGGACAGCGCCTCGATTAGGCGTTCCCGATACAGCTGGTTTCGCACAATCTCACGGTACTGTTCCTCAGAGACGCCTAGGGCTTCAAACTGGTCAATGAGACCAGTGAACTCTTCCTGAAATGCATCCGCAGAAACGGCCGTTGCCGTGGGGGCTGGCGTGTTGGTTGGGCCAACGGTCACGGTGGGGAATGGCGTATTCGTAGGCAGCACATCGGTAATAACGGCCGTTGGAATGGGCGTTATAGAAGGCGTTGGCGCCACCGTCGCTGTACCGGTTGGGAATGGTGTCGGCAGCTCCCCCCCAAAGTAATTAAACGTCTGGCCAATTTCTGCATCCAATTCGGCATCTGTGACCGTAATGCCTCGTAACTCTGCCGACTGCCGAATCACCACTTCATCAATCATCTGATTGAGGGCATTTTGGCCAAGTAACTCAGGCTGGAGCAACTCATTGATCACCTGACCTGCAAATTGCTGCACCACGCCCACATTCCCCTGGAATGCTTCCAGCTGGTTTTCCAGCAGAATAATTCGTTGGGCCCGCTCAAACACGACCCGGTCTTGCCAATCACGCAGCGAAATTTCTTCATCATTGACAATGGCAACGGGACGATTTGGGGCTATGATCAGTTCATTGATAGCAGCTGCAAGAAAAAGCAGCAGCAGCATACCACCCACCACAGCCACGCCGAGACGAATCTGGCGTGTTTGCTGGTCTTGTTTCCGCTTAATTAATAATTCTTTACGGGTTTGGCGCTGATCATTCGCCGTTGTTGATTCACTTTTCTTTGCCATAATTTTTATATTGCTCCGATGCTAAGAGTTGACCGCAAACATCCTCCCGAAAACCAGATATGATTTTCAAGAGGATGTCGATCAGAGCATCTCGGTGTTTGTCTTTGGGAATTTACTCGTCTGCAAAGGGCAGCAATGCGATATGGCGCGCCCGTTTAATGGCAACAGCCAGGGCACGCTGGTGTTTAGCACAGGTTCCAGTCTGACGTCTAGGACGAATACGGCCGTATTCATTCACGTATCGACTCAACATCTCGTGCTGCTTGTAATCAATTATCTTCACACCATCGACGCAAAAGCTACATGGTCTCTTTTTTCTTGGTCCTTTAGTTCTTGAACGCATTTCAATATCCTCTTAAATTCAATTCGATGCCGTGGGCAACGATTCCAACAAACGAGTTCACCGCCAAACGGCCGTTAAACGCTGTCTTCAACCAAAGCAATTAGCTCATGGGCAATCACTTCTGTTCGATAGTGCTTGCGCCCGCTGTTATCATCCCAGCTTCGCGTTTGCAATCGCCCTTCCACATAGACCTGTTGGCTATGTCTCAAACGCTTTTGGCAAATCTCAGCCAGGTTGCCCCAGGCAACCACGTTAAACCACTCCGTTTCTTCATGCCTGTCTCCATCAGAGGAAGTCCAGGCCCGAGAGGTGGCAACGCTGAATGAAGCCACTGATCGGCCATTGGGCGTTTGCCGCACTTCTGGCTCACCATCGACCCAGCCAATAATCATAACTTTATTCAGCCCCTTGTTCATGACACACTCCCAACAATTGGGGTTTACCCGTTGTTCGCTTGTTAAAAATAGTTTCAGCCTGGTCGCCGACAGCTGCACAGCGAAACCAGCAACCAGCCTATATCAAAAATCTTTCTATTGTTCCTTACGAACGATCATGTAGCGCAACACATCTTCGGCATACAGCATATTGCGTTCGATGTCCGTCAGGCGCGTTGGGTCCAATTTTGCATCGAACAATATGTAGTAGCCTTCTTTGTTATTAAGGATAGGATACGCCAAACGACGCTGACCCCAAATATTGGCCACCGGTTTATCATCGTCGGTGTCCCCATGGGTTAGCCAACCAGTCACACGCTCAACTAATTCTGAGCGAGCTTCATCTTCTAATTTTGTCTGAAAAATAACGGTAACTTCGTACTCACGCACGTTGCTTACCTCCTTTCCTTGGAATGACTCTAGCGAGCTTTGCCCCTAAATCTTGTTTAAGAGCGGAAAGCAGCAGATATATTAAATTTTGCTGTGCAACGGTGGATGATGATAACAGACCTGTCAACTTTTGCAACCCGCACCATAGGGTGTTCTCGGAACCGTAAACGGCCAGACCTACAGGGCTACCGGCGCAGGCCACTTCTCTGGTAGTAATTTTATATTTCCTTAGGAT
>CBDUOF010000588.1:0-2236 GCA_965368765.1 uncultured Anaerolineae bacterium
CTTGTATTCGGCCGCATCATAGGCGTCTTTCACTGCCAGCAACGTTTCTCGTGCTCCCGCACCGCCTTCAATGACCTGCCCGGTGGCGGTCATATCGCCATTTTGCAGGGCATTGTTATAGCGGAACTGCCAACGATCGAAACCACCTTTTTCACACAGCTCGTCAATGAGCGACTCCAGGCCAAAGGCACTTTGGTTCACGCCAAAACCGCGCATGGCTCCACAGGGAATGTTATTGGTGTAGACAGCGATTGCCTCGACGTCAGTGACGGGCACATCGTAGGCACCTGTGGCGTGTCCAGCAGAACGCTCTAATACCTTCATTCCCACCGAAGCGTAAGCTCCCGTGTCGCCAAGGAACTTCACTTTAACGAAGGTGAAGTTCCCTTCGGCGTCACAGCCAATGCGGTAATCCATCCAGATGGGGTGGCGTTTGGGATGCATCGCAATGGATTCATCGCGGGTAAGCCGTACCTTGACGGGCACCTTCATAAGAAAAGCGGCCAAGGCCGCGTGCCCTTGCGTGCTCAAATCTTCTTTGCCGCCAAAGCCGCCGCCGTTGGGCACTAAAATGACGCGCACTTTTTCCAGCGGCAAACCGAGCAATTTGGCAATTTGCTTGCGATCATCGAAGATACCCTGACCACTGGAAAAGACTTCGACGCCATCTTCAATCGGATGGGCAACCGTACATTCTGGCTCCATAAAGCCATGCTCAATCATTTGGGTTTCAAAAACACCTTCTGCGGTAAAGGCCGAGCTGGCTTCGGCAGCGGCTATGTCACCCCGACTGGTGTAACTGCGGGAGAGTTTATTGCCTTCGGGATGAATTTGGGGGGCGCCCGGCGCCAATGCCTGATGCATGTCGATGAGTGGTTCTAGCACATCGTAACTGACTTGAATGAGGCTGACTGCTTCGCGGGCGATGGCGTCTGTTTCGGCCACAACCAGGGCCAGTACGTCGCCAACGTAACGCGTGGTTTCGCCTTCGGCAACCATCAACGGCCAATCCTGGCGAATTAGGCCAATGACACGGTCACCAGGCACGTCTTTGGCGGTGAGGATGCGAATGACGCCATCCATTTTTTCTGCCTGGCTGGTGTCTATCTTGAGGACCCTGGCGCGTGGGTGGTCGCTAAACTTCAGGGCCCCTTCTTTCATGCCGGGGAGGCGAATGTCGTCGGTGTAATGGTGTTGGCCGAGCACCAGGTCGGCCGCGTGGTATTTGGGCTGGCGGGAACCGATACGGCCGTTTCCCTCTGGGATTTTCACTTCTTCTTCTTTTCGAATGGCGTCAGCGGCCCTTTCAACGGAATCGACAATCTTTTTATAGCCCGTGCAGCGGCACAAGTTGGGCGTCAGCGCTTTTTCAATATCAGCCCGGCTGGGTTCTGGATTCTTATTAATGAGAACGTTGGACTGCATCACAATGCCGGGGATGCAAAAACCGCACTGTACGCCGCCACAAGAAACGAAGGAATTGGCGAACACTTCCTGGCGATATTCGCCCAGGCCTTCGGTGGTGGTGACCGTTTTTCCCGCTACCTTGCCCATTTTCGTTACACAAGCGAGCACGGCTTTATCGTCCAGCTGCACGGTGCAGCAGCCGCAAGCAGCCTGAGGGGCACAGCCATCTTTTGCAGAGAGAATGCCTACGTCCTCCCGCAAATAGGTGAGCAGCGGCAACTCTGGATTGCCATCAAACTCCATTGATTCGCCATTGAGTATAAATTTCATGCTTGTGCCTCCTCTTCGTGGCTGGAAAGCGTGATCTTTTCACTGGTGACTCTCTCACCAGCCATCATTAAACCTAATTCTTCAGTTGTTACTTCGTCATTGTCCACAATGCCCATGATTTCGCCGCCGTACAAGACAACAATCCGGTCAGACAGCGCTTTGACCTCATCTAAATCTTCTGAGATGAGCAAGGTTGCCAGCCCTTCTGCCCGATACTTTAGCAGCTGGTTATGGATATATTCTGTCGCGCCAATATCAACACCGCGCGTTGGTTGAGCCGCAATGAGTAAGCGCGGTTGCCGCGCCAATTCGCGGGCCAAAATGAGCTTTTGAATGTTGCCGCCGGACAAATTCTTGGTGGCGGTCTCCTGGCTTGGCGTCTTAACGCGGAAATTTTTGATTAAGGTCCCTGCGTGTTGGGCAATATGTTTGAAATCCAGGAAGATGCCTTTGCTAAAGGGTGCGCGGACGTAGTCTTGGAGGATCATATTTTCTGCCA
>CBDUOF010000589.1:0-2136 GCA_965368765.1 uncultured Anaerolineae bacterium
CATGATATGTCTTTCGCATAGTTCTGGGAACAAAACAAATTATCACCTTGCCACCGACCAAACCAACAAGGGTGCGCTCGATGACGGGCGACAGACGATTTGTTAACCACTCATACGCATACTCATTGCGCACCACCACAACCCAGAAGGTCGGGGTACTGGGAGCAGTCAAGATGTGGCTGTCTACCAGCCAGGTGTAAAAGGTCGCTTTGGTCATCTGCCGGCGCAGATCGGCAAGCACAAGCGGCCACAGCTTGTCGGGGGCAGCAGCAAGAGGGGAGAAAACGGGCTGCGAAACGATAGATTCGATCATCATCATAGGCACGTCCGGAAAATGAGGATGGGTTTCAATTGGCGGTAAATGCCGGGAAAAACGGCCATTTGCCAGCGCCGTAGGTAATTGGGTGGGGTTAGGCAAAATGGGATATTCGCTTGAATGAGAAAATATGGCCGCTTTCGCTATTCAACACCCTATCTCGAAGAACTTCTCGCAATTTGCGAGAAGTTCTATAAGTAGAGTTTTATGGGGAGCTACAAATACGAGTTCCCTCCATTTGCCCGGAGAGTAACGGGAAGGATTCAGGGGAAAAATCAGTAACTGGACATGACCTTACATCTTAAAAGGGAAGCTTGTCATCGGGGTTGTCACCTGCTTCAAGATTTTTGCGCGATTCCAGATATGATTTATTGCTAATCACAGGGCGGCCAGAAGCCTCTTCAAATGATTTGCGCGCTATTCCAGCATTCTGACCACCTTTCTGGGCTGCCTTTTTATTTTCCTCAAGGCCTTGTGCATCAGCCGCCTTGGCTTCCTCAAGTGTGGACGCCTCGCCCAAAATGGTAAAAGCAAGTTCAAGGGGCGTCATATGATCCCTTAAATTTCCTTTGGCAACCCCTTTAAGCTCTTTATGCGCTTTCACGGACATGTTATCAAAGGTGCCCTGATGGATTTCGTTGGTCAGAATGCCGTATTCTCGCCCCTGGACATTGCGTTTTTGCCATTCATCTGTTAACTGATTGCGAGTTGTGATGGAACCAATGCGAGCATTAATCCAATCTTCGTCGTAGCCAAGCAGGCGGTATTTCTCCCGCTCAGCTTCAAGTGGATCGGCTTGAATCTCATCCAGCCGGCGGCTGCCGGTCTTGGCTAACCACTGTTTAAAAGGTTCTGCTTTGGGAGAAGGGATAGATTGCACAATTCGCAGTAGCCCTTCCTGATTGGCACACTCTGTCTGATAGGTCCGGTTGTTTTTTCGGCTCTTCATGGGGAATTTCTCGCAAAGTGCGAGAAGTTGTCCAGACTCGTCCCGACGCTTCATATCGGCCCAGTAACGGCTTGGGTCTGTTGCTTCACTTAATAACTGCACCACGTCTACAACAGCAAACCACCAGCGCCCGGATTTTTCATCCCATATGCGCCGAAGGCCTTCATATTCATTGAGGGGTTGGATATCGTCAGTCATCGCCACCATCCTAGCTAAATTATCCTATGCCACCAGCAGATTTTTCCACAGCTATTGTAGCACATCCGAGCTATTTGCGAGTTGTGACATCTTTCTGCTGTTGTAAATTATGCTGCGAAAGTAAACAGCCGCGGCCGCGGCACGGGCGGCGGCGCAGATTTAAGCAAGTCAGCAGGTTCGTGTGCTTCGTCGCTGTCATCATGCTTCGGCAGCTTTCCGTTCAAATGCGTACTGATGACCGCAGCACCGTTGGGCTTTTCCTGCCCGTGGCCATTGGTGAAAAGCGATGCCTGCTGGGGGGAACGGCCATTGTGGCCATTGGTCACGACCAGGTGGTCTGGCGCCAATAACGGCCGTTGACCAGCACCATTCAGGTACCTATTGCCGCCCGTTACAACAGCCTCTCCATCTTCCGGCTCTTCTTCCAAAATCTGGTAGTCGCCAATAATGGTATTGGATTGGCGCAGGCTGGCATTGGCTTCAGCAAAAGCCTGCTGCAGGCTGTGGGCCTCAATCTGCACGTCGCCGGTGATAATTTTGGCCAGTGTGGCCACCAGGTCGCCGGATGTTAGGTCATCTAGCTCCGCCAGGGTATCGTCGCCGACGGTGTCACCATTGACGCGCAAAGCAGCGGCCACTTTGGCGGCCACCAGACGCAGGGCGTCTTCCTGAA
>CBDUOF010000590.1:0-2092 GCA_965368765.1 uncultured Anaerolineae bacterium
TGAATGTTTTGACTGAGATGCCCTTAACTGAAACGGCCGTTTCCTCCCAAACGGGCTACCATGTGGCCTACGTCATGCAAAATGTGGGCGTCGATTTGGCGGCAGAAGTCGGGCAAATGATGCTCATTCGCCAAACGATTCAGGGATTGGAAAAGCGCGGCCATGCGGTTGATTTGCTTAATTTACAGGGCCGCGAGGTGGTGGCTTATCCGCAGCTAGCTGATCTGACGCAGCAGCGACGTGCGCCATTGGGGTTGAGTGGCAAACGGCCGTTTCAACTGCTTGAAGGCGGTCTGCGCAAATTTCATGGTGCGCTGAAACTACCCTATTTGGCGGGCTTCGACTCCTGGCGTTTCTATGAAGCTTGTCGACGCACTTTGCCCAACTACCAAATCTGCCATGAATATGCTGGCTTGCTGAGCGTTGGCGCTGCATATGCTAGCCAAAAAACAGGCACTCCTTACGTGATTACCGTCGACGCAGATTTGCTGCTGGAAGCTGACGTGATGGGTGATCCAATTACCGGCGTACGGCGCAAAGCGGCGCAGTGGGCGGCGAGCAAAAGCTATGAGTTTGCCGATCAAATCGTCACGGTTTCTACCCCCACCAAAGAGAATCTGGTTCAAAATTGGGGGGTTGACGCCGACAAAATTACCATCATTCCGAATGGCGTCAACGTCGGTTTGTTCCAGCAGTCCGTCGATACGGTCCAGGTGCGGGCAGAGTTGGGCATGCCCGATGCGCCCATCATTATGTTTGTCGGTGGTTTCCAAATGTGGCATGGGCTCGACAAACTCCTGGAAGCGGTCGCCGTCATTGCCAAGATATTGCCAGAGGTACGGTTGCTGTTGGTGGGGGATGGCCCGGCACGGCCGTTTGTTGAAGAAACCATTCGCCGCCTCGATCTGGAAAAGATTGTCTTGATTACTGGCTTTCAGCCCCACGCACGGATCCCGAAGCTGCTGGCTGTGGCCGATGTGGTCACGGTGCCGTATCCCAAACTGCCCCAGGAGATGTGGTTCTCACCCTTGAAGCTGTACGAGTATATGGCTGCGGGTAAGGCGGTTGTTGCCTCTGCTGCGGGACAAATTAAGAATGTGATTCGCCACAATGAGAATGGCCTGCTGGTGACACCAGGCGACGTGGCGGATTTGGCACAAGCCTGTCTCCATCTTTTGCAAAATCCAGCGACGCGGACCCGATTGGGCGATAATGCCCGGCAAGAAGCAGAAACAGAACATGCCTGGTCGCGTCAAATTGAACGGCTGGAGCAAGTGTATGAATTGGCGTTGAGGGCTCGATAACACAGGATGCCTGGCACACTGTCGACACAAACCCCTTTAGTGGAACGGCCGTCTCCCATCGTGGCTCGTTGGCTCACGGCTGGAAGGCTGCTTGCCCTCATGACAATTCTCCAGCTTGGCTGGCTAAGCGTCATTTGGATAACCGGGGCAACGACGGCAACCTATAAATTGCTGCCGCTCATCATTTTGACTGTGGGGTTGGGAACGGCCGTTTACTTTTTGCCCAATCGCTTTCTAACCTGGTTACCGCTCGATACGGATCGCCTGGCGCGTTCCGAAACGCGACTGCTGCTGGCGGCCGGCTTGCTCATTGGCACAATCCTACTAATTTTTGCCGCGCAGCAGCGGGTTTGGGCCTTTGATGAAGAAGGAAACTTGCTGGCGTCATCGGTGGTGGCGAAGGATGGTATCCGGGCGCTCTTTGAAAACTATGACCGTCGCCCCTGGCTGGGCAAGCAGCATCCCCCTCTTGTGCCAATCCTGTACGGGTTAGGGATGCGGCTATTGGGGACATCCCAATTCGCTGGGCGTACCATAACGGCCGTGTTTGCCCTGGGCACCGGATGGCTCACCTACCTTATTGGCCGTCGCCTGTTTGATCGGCAAACAGCGTTTCTAGCTGGGTTGCTGTTATTTAGCTTCCCGCTGGTTTTTCGGCTCGGTGCGGCTGCAATGGTAGAGACGCCGCTCACGTTCTTTTTTACGTTGACCGTGTTGCTCACCCTTAGATTGGCGGAACGGCCGTCCGTCTGGCGGCTGTTGCTGGTAGGCGGCGCCATTGGCGCGGG
>CBDUOF010000591.1:0-2083 GCA_965368765.1 uncultured Anaerolineae bacterium
AAACTGGCGCAGGCTCGTTTCCATGGCGATACGCAGCAGCGGTAGTTCGATGACGGTAAGCGTGAAGGGAGGCTGTTGCAGGTCGATCAGGACGTTGCGATACGCTTGCAGCAGTCCACGCAGGAAGGTGACGCCGCTTTGTTCGCTGGATCGGTGGACGTTGAAATAGCTGTCGTAAACGTCGAATTTGTGGACGTTGCTGGCGGTCACGGCCGTTTCCAGGGTCAACGTTACCAAAGCGGCGTCAAGCCTTGCGACGACTTGGCTGGGCGCTGCATCCAGCGGCAGGGCCATGATTTTTTGCAGGGCGGCTTGTTGAACGGCCGTTAACGTTGTCTGCTCTGGCGCCCCGGTCAATGTGTCTGGCAGCGGCAGGCGCAATTCTGGGCCGGGGTCGGGCTGAATGGGATTGTCGGTAATGAGTGCGTGCCAGTTTTGTACCAACTCTGCCAATTCAGCATAGGCGTACTGGCTTTCCACGTGAGCCATCATCGCACTGGCTTCTTCGGGTGTGGGCTGCAAAATACTGTCCAGTACATCCAGATCGTAAACGGAGCGAGACGGCCGTAACACTTCATCAATGAGCAGCAATTTGCTGGGGCGATGCTGCAGCAAGGCTTCAAACACCCCGCCGTAAATGTAAGGATTGTATGGCGTTTGTGGACTGGCTTTTGTCAACCCGATTTCCCGAGCCAGGCCGTTAACCGCTTGCCACATGAACTGCAAAACGTTCGGCGGTGCATCCAGCTTTTCTTGCTCATTTTGTGGATCGGCCAGGGTGCGCTTGCGCGTTTTTTCAATGACCTCTCGCACTTCCCATGAGGGAACGGGGACGACAAACAGCGTTTGGCTGCTGGTAAGCAAGTGTTCCGCCTCGTCTTCGCCGGGTTCCACCAGTTCAATCAATCGATTGCCGATGAGCGGCAGTTCGCCAATGAGCAAGTGGTTGGGGTCAGGATGGGCTTTATGCCAGGCGGGCACAGCCTGTCGTGCCCACAGCCCCACCGCCTTGCGAATGGCAGGGTCGGTGACGCCATCAATTTCGGGATACTTACTTATGTTAACTTCTGTCTCGAATGGCTGGCGCGCAAAGTTGTAGCGCAGCAGGTGTACCTTGCGTCCGAATTCGTTGGCGATCAGCGCCATTTGCTGGATGAGCAAGCTTTTGCCAACGCCCGGTATGCCGGTAACGAAGATCATGCGCCTGGAATGCACTATTTCCCGCACCACTTTATATAAATTGGATGAGATCGGAATAACGAGCATCTTAGTACCTTCGAGAAAGTTTTAATGCAGAGGTGCGGCGGCGCAGAGAATAAAGAAAATCTGGTAAATCTGCGAAATCTTCGATTTATTCATGTTCGGTAACGTGAAGAATAAGGTTGGCCAAGAGACCATGCGCCATGTGAACGGCCGTTTCCGTATAAAATCGATATCCCAGCCACTTCTCCAATAAGTTGAGCTGTTCTGCCGTGCTGTAACCAAACCAGCCGCTCACCGTCTCCAGGCCAAACGGCGTGTAGCGCCACAGCTTGTCGGCATCCTTTACCAGCGAATCATTCAGCGATTGTGGTTCCTGGCGCGTGTCATGACCATCAATGATAGCTGTAATCGGTTCGATTTGCTTTTGATCGTAACCGCACACGGACAAAATTTCTGTGGCAATTCGTACACCTTCCGTCTCATGCTGGCGGCGCAGCTCTGGGAAGCGCATGTTGGGGCCGAACGAAAGCAGCTGCTGGTCGCCTGGCACGGTGCTCCAGCCCACGTCGTGCAACAGCAGGGCGGGCAAGACAACGTCGGCGTCGGCGGCTGGATGCAGCGCCAGCAGCTGTTGGCCAAAGACATAGCAGTACAGTGTGTGCCGTTCGTTGCTGCGCGTTTGTAAAAACGGCCGTGCCGCCTGCCAGATGGGTTGGTGGTTGGATGCAATCATTTTTCGTTATTAGAAATTAGTAATTGGTAATTTCTCACCAATTACCGTTTGCTGACCGCCGTTCACCGCACTTTTGGCAGTTTACGGAACCGATCTACACTAGGCAAATCACCTACGGGCACTTCAATGAGGGTAGGTAGGTTGGTT
>CBDUOF010000592.1:0-2064 GCA_965368765.1 uncultured Anaerolineae bacterium
AGCATGGTGAGCAAGGAGCGCACTTTGTTACGCACCACCCCTTCCCAGGCAATGCGACTAATTTCCAGCGGATTGATAATGCTAGAAACGGCCGTTTCCGCCGTTTCTTCCACCACATCGGCGGGTGAGGCTAAAGCTGCTGTTTCGCTAGTCATGCAGCACCTCCAGATTGGGTACGGCCGTCTGAGGCCACCAGCCCGTCGACCAACACAATGGAGCGTTCAGTCTGCTTGGCAATATCCGACTCATGGGTCACCATCACAATGGTTCGCCCACGCTCGTGCAGCCTGTGCAGCAAACCCATAATTTCGTTGCCTGTCTTGGTGTCTAAATTACCGGTTGGTTCATCTGCCATAATCAAAACCGGGTCGTTGACCAGGGCGCGAGCAACGGCTACTCGCTGCCGCTGCCCACCAGACAGTTCATTTGGTTCATGATGCGCCCGGTCTGCCAGCCCCACCGATTCCAGGGCAGCCATTGCTTTTTCTTCACGCTGGGCCGGAGAAAGCTGATTTTCTCGTTTGTACACCAGTGGCAGCATCACATTACGCAAGGCTGAGGTTCGAGACAGCAAGTTAAAAGATTGAAAGATAAAGCCAATGCGTCGGTTGCGAATGCTGGCCAACTGCACCTTATCCAGGCCACTTACATCTTCTCCGGCCAACAGATATCGGCCATCAGTCGGTCGATCCAGGCAGCCAAGAATGTTCATCAACGTGCTTTTGCCGGAGCCAGAGGGCCCCATCACGGCCACAAATTCACCTTCATCAATGCGGATGTCCACGCCAGCGAGTGCGGCAACCTGAATATCCCCCATGCCATAAACCTTACGCAGATCGTTTGTTTGGATTATTGATTTCATGCTTTGCATCCTATTCGGCACGCTGCCTTACTCGCTCTGAGTTTGCAGAATACCGGTTGTTACTTCATCGCCCGCTTCAACACCAGATAATATTTGGGCATAGGTAAAGTCCATGATGCCAACGTCTACAAACCGCAGCTGCGGTTCGCCATTTTCCATCACAAAGACACTGTATTCACCATCAGACAACTCGCGCAAGGCTTCGACAGGTACCAGCACGGCACTGTCTGCACGCCCCCCAATCACTTCAACCGTGGCGTTTAAACCAATCGGCAAGGTTTGCGGTTTGGCGAAAGAAGCAGCATCCAGCTGCACCAGGGCGCGAACGGCCGTAATGCCCGATTCGGTTACCAACTGGGGATCAACCTGAATCACCGTACCGGCAAACGTGTCATCGGGCAGCGCATCAAAAACCACTTCAACTTCGTAGCCAACGCCAACCATGTTTAGGTCAGATTCATCCAGGTACACCTCTAAGAGCGGCAGAGACAAATCCACCAGGGTAATAAGGTCTGTGCCAACCGTTTCGCCGACGCTGGCATTGACGGCCGTTACCGTGCCAGCGGAGGGAGCGGTCAACGTTGTGGCAGACACCACCTCTTCAGCCGTCTGTAAATCCAGCGCGGCCTGCGATAGGGTGATTTTGTTGGCTTCCTGGTTTAAGAGGGCTTGCTGTAAGGTCAATTCTGCCTGGCGAACGGCCGTTTCTGCTGTCTCAATCTCATCCTCAGTTGGGCCATTCAGCGCGGTGTCCAGCGCTTGTTGGGCCGAAAGCAGGCTGCTCTGCGCACTGGCTGGACCGCTGCTGCTGCTGCTGGCAACGGTTGAGTTGTAGTTCAGGTTGGCAATTTCCAGCGATTCCTGGGCACGCAGCAAAGAATCCGCCGCCCGCTCCCGTTCATTTTCCAATGCCGTTGCTAGGCGTGGATCATTCAACTCCCAATCACGCCCGGGATCGTAGGCGGTGTCATAAACTCCCTGGGCATCGGCCAAATCCCGCTCTGCCTGGTCTACGCTGATGCCACTCACAGCAATGCTGGCATAGCTAGCGGAGGCTTGCCCCTGTGCGGCGCTGTAGCTGGCCTCAGCAGCTGTCAGGTTTGCTTCGGCCAGTGCAATCTCATCCGAATCGGCTTCCCAATTTAGCAAATCATCCAGGTAAGCTTGCGCCTGATCCAGGCCAAGTTGTGCCTGGGCCACAC
>CBDUOF010000593.1:0-2036 GCA_965368765.1 uncultured Anaerolineae bacterium
ATCCGTTTAATAATGACCCGGCTGCTCGCATGTACGCTACGGGTGACCTGGCGCGATACCGTGCCGATGGCGGCATCGACTTCCTTGGCCGCGCCGATTTCCAGGTGAAACTGCGCGGCTACCGCATTGAATTGGGCGAAATTGAAGCTTTGCTCAACGCCCATGAAACGGTCCGAGAAGCAGTCCTAATGGCGCGTGAAGACACCCCAGGCGACATGCGGCTGGTGGCTTATGTGATATTGCAGGCAGGGCAAAAATTAGATACGGCCGTTCTCAAAGAAACATTGCGCGCCGATTTACCAGAGTTTATGGTGCCTGCCACTTACATACCGTTGACTAGCTTCCCGCTCACGCCCAACAAGAAGACGGACCGCAAGGCGTTGCCCGCGCCCGATCAGGTGCTCACGGAAACCCAGACTGTTTACGTCGCGCCGACCAATGACTTAGAGCAAAAGATTGCTGAAATCTGGCAGCGGCTGCTGAACGTGCCTCAGGTTGGACTGAACGACAATTTCTTCGACCTGGGCGGTCACTCGCTGCTGACAGTTCAGGCGCATCGCCAGCTGAAAGAGGTGGTGGAGAAGGAAATCTCCATTACCGACATGTTCCGCTTCCCCACTATCCGTACCCTCGCTGATTATCTGAATGAAGATGCTAACGGCAATGGCACACCAACGGCCGTTGAGCAAAGCGTCGATCGCGCCGCTAACCGACGGGAGGCCATGATGCAGCGCCGCCAGAGACGGCAGCGAGTCCGCTGACCCCGGCAAAAACCTGTCTGCCCGAAGCGCCTGAGGTTACGGATTGTAATTGAATCTCTGGAGCGCTTCGCGGCGGGCCGTTCAACCAATTAATCTCTTCGATATGATCAACCAACTGATTAACTGATCACCAATGATTTTGTCCCATTTAACGGCTTGTGAACGTTGCGTGAGCAATGTAATCGTTCTTGTCAGGAATCAAAAGCATTCTTTACCATAAACCGTAAGATCATTGTCAAAATGTTAGGACTATTATGAGTAAGCAGGATATTTTAGACGCCTTGGAAGGTACAGAAATTGCTGTCGTGGGCATGGCCGGTCGTTTTCCCGGAGCGCAAGACATCGAAGCCTACTGGCGCAACCTGCGCGACGGCGTTGAATCTGTCACCTTTTATACCGATGAAGAATTACGAGCAAGCGGCGTGCCCGAATCGCTTCTCCGTCACCCCAACTACGTGAAATCCGGCGCCCCGCTGGACGATATGGATCAGTTTGACGCCAGCTTTTTTGGATTTGGGCCGCGTGATGCGGCCATTATGGATCCACAGCACCGTAACTTTTTGGAGATGTCCTGGACCGCCCTGGAGCATGCTGGCTACGATGCCGAGCAGTTTGAAGGCGCAATTGGCGTTTTTGGTGGCTCCGGTCACAATGCCTACATGCCTTACAACTTGCTTACGAATCCAGAGCTGGTTGCTTCCGTTGGCTTTTTCCTGCTGCGCCATACTGGCAATGACAAAGATTTTCTGACGACCCGCGTTTCGTATCTGATGAACCTGCGCGGCCCCAGCGTCAACGTGCAAACGGCTTGCTCCACGTCGCTAGTTGCCATTCACATGGCTTCTCAAAGCTTGCTCAGCGGAGAATGCGATATCGCCCTGGCTGGCGGCGTTACAATTGAGATGCCCCATCGCCAAGGCTACATTTACCAGGATGGCGAAATTCTCTCCTCTGACGGCCATTGCCGCTCCTTTGATGCTGATTCGGACGGGACGATTTTTGGCAGTGGTGTGGGCGTTGTTACGCTGCGCCGCCTGGCAGATGCCATTGAAGATGGCGATACAATTCATGCCGTCATTAAGGGGTCAGCGGTTAACAACGATGGTTCGGGTAAGGTGAATTATTTAGCGCCCAGCGTCGATGGTCAGGCAGGAGCCATTGCCGAGGCAATTGCCCTGGCCAACATTGATGCCAGCACGATTGACTATGTAGAAGCACACGGCACGGGCACACGTATTGGCGATCCCATCGAGGTCACGGCTCTAACCCAAGCCT
>CBDUOF010000594.1:0-2025 GCA_965368765.1 uncultured Anaerolineae bacterium
CCACTGACGGTTTTGGCCGAAATGGGCAAGCGACTGGAAGATGCGGCCGTTCCCAGCGAAACCTTGCCCGCGCTTGTGGAAACAATTGCCCAAACGCTTAAATTGCCCTACGTGGCCGTTGCTCATACAAAAGAAGAAGAAATTAAGATTATTGCTTCGGTGGGAGAAGCTGGTGACCTGCCGTTACAAACGTTTCCACTTGTTTATCAATCTACAACGATTGGTCAACTGCTGGTAGCGCCCCGCAGCATAGGCGAAGCGTTTACCCAGGCAGAGATGCGCCTCTTGCAAAATGTGGCGCGGCAGGCGGGAACGGCCGTTTACGCCGCCCGGCTCACCACCGATTTGCAACGTTCTCGGGAACAGCTTGTGACTGCCCGTGAAGAAGAACGCCGTCGCCTGCGCCGCGACCTGCATGATGGCCTGGGGCCGCAGCTGGCGACCCTTAATCTGAAGTTAGACGCGGCTCGCAATCAGTTGGCATACAATCCAGCAGCAAGTGATGATTTATTGGCGGAGCTTAAAGGTGACTTGCAGATTGCCATTGGCAACATCCGGCGCGTGGCCCACGATTTACGCCCACCGGCCCTTGATCAACTGGGATTGGTCTCAGCCATTCGTGAATACGCCGCCCAAAACAGCGTCAATGGCCTGGTCATTTCGGTCACGGCTCCTGACCCGTTCTCTCCGCTGCCCGCTGCCGTGGAAGTTGCCGCTTATCGGATAGCATTGGAAGCAATGACAAACTGTGTGCGCCACGCTGGTGCCCGGAGTTGCACTGTTTCTTTGCATGTGGGAACTAGCCTGGCGATGGAAATTCTGGATGATGGCTGCGGCCTGCCAGTTGACTATCGGGCTGGGGTTGGCTTAGCTTCTATGCGGGAACGGGCGGCCGAATTGGGTGGCGCCTTCCACGTCGCATCGGTAGGGAGTGGGGGAACGGCCGTGACTGTCCAACTACCGGTTGCCCAGCCGTAGAATGTGAGAGAAGCAAAGGAATCAATACTTAAACTTCGTATAGCCATTTATAGTCAACACTAAATTGTGTTACAGTACAAAATCGAGTGGGGTGGGCAAAAGCGTAAAATATATGGAACCGATTCGTATTCTCATTGCCGATGATCATGCTTTGTTTCGCAGCGGGCTGAAGGCGTTGTTTGATTCTTTGCCGGAAACGGCCGTTGTCGGTGAAGCAGAGTCCGGGCAGGAGGCAGTTTCCCTGGCCGAACTGCACCAGCCGGATGTGGTGCTTATGGACATTCAGATGGCGGGCATTAACGGCATCGACGCAGCGCGGCAGATTGTGCAAACCAGTCCGCACATCGGCGTCATCATGGTAACCATGTTTGAAGACGATGATTCCGTATTTGCCGCCATGCGTGCCGGGGCACGAGGCTATGTGCTAAAAGGTGCCGACCAAGAGGAAATGCTGCGCGTCATACGCGCCGTTGCGCGGGGCGAGGCTCTGTTCGGAGCACCCATTGCCCAGCGCTTGACGTCCTATTTCAGCCGCAGCAAAACGATTGCCTCAGACGCTTTTCCGGATTTAACAGAGCGAGAGCAGGAGGTGCTGCACTTGCTGGCGCAAGGTTTAAGCAATCAGGACATTGCCACAAAATTAGTGATTTCCAATAAAACGGTACGCAATCATCTCTCTAACATTTTTAGCAAAATGCAGGTGACAGATAGGGTTCAGGCTGTCATCCAGGCACGAAATGCGGGCCTGGGGTCATAACTGTAAGGCTTCGTCAATTCCTTGAATGCTGCCAGACGAGAGGGATGAGATAGCGCATATCGAGATCGTGAAGGAGGGATACGCCATGGTCGTCAAACCCAGGCTCCTGCTCGCGGTCGCATCCGCTCTGACGTTGGTGCTGACCGCAGCCGCCCCCATGCTGGGTGCGAGCAAGGAAGCCAAGCCGGGCCCGATCCGCTCGGGCAGCCTGCTCCGCATCAAGGACATCGCCGCCATTCAGGGCGTGCGCGACAACCAGCGGCGGATGTCGGCCCTGGGCTACAACGCCA
>CBDUOF010000595.1:0-2015 GCA_965368765.1 uncultured Anaerolineae bacterium
CTGAACGGCCGTTTTGGCCTGCTTCAATAGGGAATCATAAGTTGGGGCGGAAGTGGCAGGGCCAGAGAGGACGCTCATTGCTGCACACTGTCCAAATAACATTGGATGCCGTTTAAAATACCGGCAGCCGGAATATCTGCATTGGTGGTTAGCAATGCGCGATCCAAATTCATAAAACCAGTTTCCAGGATGATTGCTGGAACGCCATCTGGCAAAGTGCGGAAGGCATGGTAATCGGTCATGTGCGGGGTAATGGTGTTGGCATGATAGGAAAGCTGGGTGGCTTGTTGATAAGCAGATTCTACACAGCTTTGCAGTCGGGCTGAATCAGTTCGGCCCGATCCTGCCACTTTGAACCCGGTGGCCAACTCATTCACGTAGCTGCAAGAGTCGGCGTGAATAGAGATAACGGCCGTTCCCCCATAAAGCCCCAAGCGCGGGTCAAACTCATCCAAAATATCGGCATGTATCCCCTGCGCCAGTAAAGCCCCAGCTACTTTTTCCACAATATTAATATTTACTTCTGCTTCGGTCAGCCCGTCGTCACAGACTGAACCACTGTCGCTGCCTTGATGGCCGGCAATCAGGCCAATGCGAATGGGACCGGGACTTTGCGGCAGCCGCTGTAACACAGGTTTTACCGGAACGGGCTTGTAAAACGGGGCAGAAAGGGCACTGCTGCTGCTGTTGGCAATCATCTCCGCTGTCGCTTCAGCCGGGCTAAAATACCAATAAACAACGCCCATACCAATAAAGGCCAGCAGCAAAAAAAGAACAATTGGCAAATTGCGGCCTAGCAGGCTCAGCCAATCGAACGATTCATTTTCCCAACTTGTTTCCTGATAGTCTGATCGCATGAAATTGTTTCGATGATTTTATTTACAGCATGTTGAAAGGTCTTAGTTGATCTTATGTCTATATTTTACACGAAACTGTCAAGTAAGAAAATGAGAGATTAATCGACAAAAGAATCGATTGTTTCGCACCCTAACTTGGTAAGTCATGGATGAGAGAAAGTCGCGTAATTTGGGTTGTCTTGTTAAAAAGAAGATGAATTTGTCACCTTTTTGTTACAATGTGGCTCTAATAAATTAAGAGACCGAGCATAAATGGGTAAGGTTGAGCCACTTGGCCAAATCTAAACAGTAACTTGCCCGGTGTGAATGGATCTGAAACGGCCGTTGGAGTGCAACATGCAAGAGCTAGAGCAAATAGTCAACAACGCCAGAAATGGCAGAATCGCAAAGGACGCCCGCCAGCAAGCATTTGCGGAGTTGGTTGAGACATTTTATGAGCCCGCCTACCAGTGGGCCTACACTCGGCTGCATGATGCGTATCTGGCACAGGATGCAGTTCAAGAAGCGTTTGTCATTGCCTACCAACGGCTACATCAATTGCAAGAAGCAAAGGCATTTGCTGGATGGTTCAAGCAAATTGTGCTCAGCCAAACGTATCGCCTGCTTCGTGACACACGCCCGCTTACCCACGCGATCAATCTGAGCCAGAATATGGCTACGCTGGAGCCAGGGCCTGTGGCTCTGGTGGAAAATGATGAGCTAAAAGAAAAAGTAATGACGGCCGTACAGGCATTGCCTGAAAAGGAACAAATCGTCACCCGGATGTTCTACCTGAATGGCTACTCCCAAAAAGAGATTGCTCGGCTGCTAGAGCTGCCCCTCACCACGGTAAAAAAGCGTCTGCAATACGCTCGCCGCAACCTGCGCGGTATTTTGGTAAGCATGCTGGATGCATTTGCCCCGGAACCCGTGCCAGCGCCACTCCCCGTTCCTATTCCCATACAATCCCAACCAGTGTATCCACCAGAGCAGCCAGAATGGTAAGTTTTACGTCAGAAAGCATGTGGGACGCTTGAATCCTCTCTGGTTTAGTCGTACAATGGTTTGATATTCTTAGTCCTACAAATGCGAAGTTTTTCTGTCAAAAGAGTTTTTAGGAGAAAACGGGAAAGTTCTTTGAATTAAAAAATAATGATTCTCCCGTTTTCCCTGAGTAAA
>CBDUOF010000596.1:0-1940 GCA_965368765.1 uncultured Anaerolineae bacterium
TGGCCTTCCAAATTTACGCCGTGACAGCTGGCACACTGGAGCGCATAAACATCCTCTCCAAGGGCAATCTCTTCAGGACTAACAGTGGGTCTGGGCGGAACGGTTGTTTCCTCCGCAATATTCAGGGAGGGTGTTGTCGTTTGCTGGCAAGAAACCAGAAAGAAAGTCAAAATCAGTAAGTAGCGCATGGTTAGATTCTTTATTACAAAAAATGTCGCCACAGCGACACTTTAATTAAAGGTGGATACATACCCGCCAAACAGCGCGATATGGCTTATTGCCCATAGGCCATTTGGCGGGTATTTGATTTAGGCAAATGATAAGCGGCGCAGCGTCTGGGCATTAATCGCCACGATGATTGTGCTCAGCGACATGACCAGGGCGCCAACCGCTGGCGGTAGGTCGATGCCCCATGGGGCCAATATGCCGGCTGCCAACGGGATGGCAATGATGTTGTACCCGGCTGCCCACCAGATATTTTGCACCATTTTACGCTGGCTGGCCTTGCTCAAGGTGATAATTTTCACTACGTCCAGTGGGTTAGATCGTACCAGAATTAATCCAGCTGACTCCACAGCCACGTCCGTACCGCTACCGATGGCAATGCCAATGTCGGCACGGACCAGCGCTGGCGCGTCATTGACGCCATCGCCCACCATGGCCACTTTCTTGCCCTGCTTTTGCAGCTCGCTTACTTTCTTGTCTTTATCTTCAGGCAGCACTTCGGCAAAGTAGATATCGATGTCTAGCTCAGCGGCGACGGCTTTGGCTACGTCCTGGCTGTCACCTGTGAGCATTGCCACTTCAATGCCCATCTCATGCAGCTTCTGGATCGCCTCCCGACTTTCTGGACGAATCACATCTGCCAGAGCAAAGGCAGCGATGACCGCGCCATCACGAATCAGATAGATAACAGCCTGTCCTTTTTCACCTGCTTCCTGACTGAAGTTGGCAATGGATGCAGGCAGCTGGATTTCCAAATGTTCCAACAAACGAGGCCCACCGGCGTATACGGCCGTTCCATCCGCCACCGCCTGCACCCCACGACCCTTCAACGCGGCAAAGTCGCTCACGGCAGCTGATTCAACCTCGCGCTCCTGCGCTGCCGCCACGATAGCCCGGGCAACAGCATGCTCAGAATCGCTCTCTAGACCCGCTGCCAAAGCGAGCGCCTCAATCTCGGACACGCCTTCCTGGGTAATGATGCTTACCACACCCTGTTCGCCTTTGGTCAAGGTGCCGGTCTTGTCAAAGATAATCGTGTCAAGCTCGCGGGCAGCCTCTAGGGCCAGGCGATCGCGCACCAGAATGCCGTTGCGAGCAGAAATGGCGGTGGTTAGGGCAACTACCAGGGGGACTGCCAACCCAAGCGCATGGGGACAGGCGATCACCAACACCGTGACAACCCGCTTCAGCACTTCAACGTTAAATCCGGTGGCGATTATCCAGAGAACGGCCGTTAGCACTGCTGAACCTAAAGCCGCGTAAAACAGAAACGCGGCTGCCTTATCTGCCAGGAGCTGGGTCTTCGATTTGCTCTCTTGGGCTTCCTTTACCAAACGCATAATGCCGGAGAGTGCCGTATCATCGCCCGTAGCCGTGACTTGAATGCGCAAGCTGCCGTTGCCTTCGTTGACCGTGCCGCCAATAGCTCTGCTGCCCGGCTCCTTCTTAACCAGCTTCGATTCACCGGTGATCATTGCTTCATTTACGTCAGAACTGCCCTCGTAGACCTCGCCATCTGCCGGAATTGTTGATCCGGGGCGCACCAAAACCTGATTCCCAGTTTGCAGCGTAGCAGCGGCTACCGTTTCTGTGCTGCCGTCTGCGCCGATTCGTTCCGCTTCGTCTGGCATCAATTTCGCCAGCTCATCCAGGGCTCCAGATGCCTGACGTACGCTGCGCATTTCCAGCCAATGCCCTAACAGCATGACATCAAT
>CBDUOF010000597.1:0-1887 GCA_965368765.1 uncultured Anaerolineae bacterium
CCTACAAATTCATGCCCCAGTACCCCGGCAAAGCCAGGCACGTACCCTCTGGCCAATTCCAGATCGGTGGCGCAGATTCCGGCCAGCGTTACCCTGACCACTGCCTCATCAGCCTGACATTGTGGCAGCGGATAATTGTCACACAATGTGATTTGATTATTCTTGCAATAAAGTGCCTGCATACGACTCGGCTCCAGTTTTATTCGTCGGCCGGTGTGGCCGTGGGTGAAGTAGTGGCGGCTGCCTCAATAGTTGGTGTACTTTCAGAGGGCGGCTCGCCCGTGGGCGCCGGATCGCCCGACCCGCCCTCTGGTGTTGCCGTTGGACCAGCCGTAACGCTCAAAAGCAGCTCATTCAGCAACCTATTCAGATCGGCCAGGAGTGGTAAATCGGACGTGTTAAACCACTGGGCATCATACACGGCGTCAGGGCCGCGCAGCAGCACCACGGAACGTGGCGCAGCCGGCGTGGACGTTCCGTTGGCAACGTCGTCTGCCAAAAATGTGGTCAGTCCGGTGCGCAATGCGCCACTGGCCAACAATTCTGTGGTTAAACTGATGACCTGGCTGCTGCTCAAGGTAGTGGATATGGGCTGTGTGGCGCTGCTGCTGGCAACGACCGTACCGTCCATAAAAATGGTAAGCTGCGCCTCGTCCACCCGTTGATAATCGAGAACGGCCGTAAGTGGAAAGCCAGCTGGCGGACGCGCAATCGTTGCCTCGCTGTTCGCCAAAAGTTCAGCAAGGGCATCATTCAAGGCCACATACAGCGGCTGCAGCTCGGCAGATAAGGCAAATTCCGGGCAAACCAGGGCAATCAGTCGCTCGGTTTCCCGGTCAGCCAGCAGCAGCGACTCCAGCGGCGAACCGGGACATGGGGCGGCATATTGCTGGGCCAACGCCTGCGAATCAAGCGCCTCAAAGGCGTCTAACAGTGCCGGCGACGCCTGGCTCACTGGCCCAACTTCGCTATCAGTGGCCAGCCATCGAAGCAAACGGCCGTCTTCCATCACTGCCATCGAGTGGGCCGGGGCATAGGGGGACGCGCTGCGGCGTAAGCCAATCATCGCCCCAGCGGGAAAATGAGGGCCCAATACCGTAGTGAAATAATTTTCTAAACTTGCCAGAAGCACAGAATCACGCAGCCAACCTTCACCAACCACACCGGAAAATGGCAAGTTGTAGGTAAGCTGCACACAGCCCTCACAGCCATCTGGCACGGGCTCAAGCACCAGCTTCGGCAGCACCTGCTGTAAATCGAGCAAAACACTGGCCTGATTGTCGCGCTGCACAGAAAAACCATTGCTTTCATCCACCAAAATAATCTGGCTGTTGACGCTGCCCTGCAGGCGACGGTCAAACCCAACGGAAGGTATGGTCAAGCGCAGTTCTACAACGTTGGCTCCAAAGGGCACTGGGGTTCTGGTTTCTGTCGTGGGGAGCGGCTGCTGGGTGACGGTCACGACAGGAATGGCGTTGATCCGGCTGGCGGCAGGGATCGGCGTAAAGGTCGGCGGAATGGCCGGAGATGTGGGTACGGGAAGCGTGGGCAGGGCTGACTGCTCTGGAGCCGTACCGTTACAGCCAGCCAGCAGCCCAGCTATCAGCAACGGAAGGAGAAGCCATAATTTACGCACAGCGTTATGCTTTCAAAAAGGGGATTTCGTTCTTTTCCCAGGCAACCAGCAGCGGAACGGCCGTAAAAATGGAGCTATACGTTCCGCTAAGTAAGCCGACAAAAAGAACAGCAATAAATGGTTTAATGGAGGCGCCCCCAAACAACAAAATAGCAACCATAATAAACATCGCATTGAGCTGAGTTGCCAGGGAGCGGTGCACAGTTTCTAAGATCGATCGATTGACAACGCGCTCATAACGCTCCAACGGA
>CBDUOF010000598.1:0-1856 GCA_965368765.1 uncultured Anaerolineae bacterium
GGGAAGCGATGCTCGATATGCGCCTGCTCATTTTTGAGTTAAGGCCGCCTGTCTTAGAGGAAGAAGGGTTGGTGATTGCCCTGCAAACGCGTCTGGAAGCGGTTGAAGCCCGTTCCGGCGTCCATGCCGATTTTCATACGAGCGGCGAAAGGCGGTTGCCTTTACCGCTAGAGATAGAGCTGTATCGCATTGCCCAGGAAGCCCTCACGAACGTGGTCAAGCATGCCCGCGCTGACCAGGTCAACATCTCCTTGCGCTTTAATGAGGTTCAGGTTTGCCTGGAGATAGCGGATGATGGCGTGGGTTTTGATACGGCCGTTGGTCATTCAGGCGGCATGGGACTACGCGGAATTCAGGAACGGGTAGAGAAAATCGGCGGCGATTTGCTTGTCCAAAGCACGCCTGGGCAGGGTACAATACTACGCATCACGGTAAGAAGTGGACAGTAAGCAATGTTCAGAAATTAGTGTAGAAGGTAAAAGCATGACCCAAACACCTATTCAAGTTTTAATCGTCGATGACCACGGCATCGTCCGTAAAGGGACGCGAGCCTTATTAGACCGCATCCCCGATTTTGTCGTCGTGGGTGAGGCCAGCAACGGCAAAGAAGCCGTCGCCCAGGCGAAAGCGCTACAGCCGGACGTCATTTTAATGGACTTGATGATGCCAGAGATGGATGGTATTGAAGCCATCGGCCTGATTACTGCCAGCCAGCCCGACTGCCGCATCCTGGCGCTGACCAGCTTTGCCGCCGATGACAAACTGTTTCCGGCAATTAAAGCAGGCGCCTTAGGCTACATGTTGAAAGATGCCGATCCGGAAGATTTGATACAAGCCATCCATCAGGTATATCGGGGCGAACCCTCATTGAATCCCAGCATGGCCCGTAAAGTGCTGCAAGAATTAGGCCGCCCGGCCAAACCAGCGCCAACACCATCCCCCGGCCCAGACCCGCTCACCGAGCGCGAATTAGAAGTTTTGCAACTGGTCGCCAAAGGGCTAACCAACCAACAGATGGCCGACCAGCTATCGGTGGCTGAAGTAACCATCCGCACCCACGTCAGCAACATTTTGAGCAAACTGCACCTCGCCAACCGGGTTCAAGCCACCTTATACGCCCTGCGTGAAGGGCTGACCACCTTGGAAGCTGATTCTGATGTTGAAGAATCGTAAAATGCCACCCCGCTAAAACAACCCTGCAGCAAACAGTTTAACCTGCATCAACATGTGTGGAGAAGGACCGCCTAAGGCGGTCTTTTTTGTTGAGACCATAATCAACATCTGGCCGACGACAGACGGCGAGTATCCGAGTATGCTTGAAGCAAGATGATATCCATTGACAATATTGAGAGATAAATAATGAGCAACAATGAGGTGCGTGTGCTGATCGCAGATGATAAACGTTCAGCTCGGCAAGGACTTAAAGCATTATTGGCGCGCCTTCCCGAGATTGAAGTGGTAGGGGAAGCGGCCAACGGGCAGGAAGCGATGGATTTAACGGCCGTTTACCAGCCAGATGTGGTCCTGATGGATGCACAAATGCCCGTGGTGGATGGGCTAGAAGCCACGCGGCGTATCAAAAGCCAATGGCCAAAAGTAAAAATCATCATCTTAACGATCCACCCGCAATGCCGCCGACAAGCCTTGGCGGCAGGAGCCGATGCCTTTCTTTTGAAGGGCGGCACAACCGAATCATTGTGGAATACTGTTCTTTTAGCAAAAGAAAAAGGGAAAAAAGATGAAAAACTATCCTAAATATTACGACCATTTGAAACAGTTGATGGGTGAGTTAGGCGGCGAGATTCCTGGCCCGATGGGCGGCTTCGGCCGTTTGCACCAAAGCGCCATAGCCGACG
>CBDUOF010000599.1:0-1845 GCA_965368765.1 uncultured Anaerolineae bacterium
ATTCTTTCCCCACTTCCTCCTGAAAGCAGCTTATTCGTTAACGGCCGTATCCATCTGCCACAGCTGCTGCATTTCTTCACAACGGGTCAATAGGTCTTCCAGTGTGCCTTCGTCTTCGATACGGCCGTCTTTCAACACAATCACATGATCCGCCCGCCGCAAAGCCGCCCGCCGGTGGCTCACAACCAGGCATGTTTGCATTTCTTTGCCCCCTTCATCCCTTTGCCCGCTCTCTGAGCGCACCTTTGCGTCAAAAACGCGTTCCCACAAAACTTTTTCTGTCTCCACATCCAGCGCACTGGACAAATCATCAAAGATGAGCAGCTCTGGTTGGCGGACAAACATGCGGGCAGCGGCCACGCGCTGTGCCTGCCCGCCAGACAGCCGCTGGCCGCGCGGCCCGACGATGGTGTCCAGCCCCTCCTCCATTTCGGCCAAATCTTGCTCGAAAACGGCCGTTTTCACCGCCTCCATCACCTCCATTTCAGCCTCTGGCAGGCCCAGCAAAACATTGTCCCGAATCGATTCGCTGAACAGGCGGGGGATTTGCATGGTAGTCGCCACCCGAGGCGGAACCATGAAATTCGCGGGATCAGGGACGGGACGGCCGTTCCAGAATATCTCACCACTATCCGCCGGGAGCAGGCCCAGCAGCACCTTGAGCAGCGTCGTTTTACCTGCGCCAATGCGCCCCGTTACCACCACAAATTGCCCTGCCTTAAGCGCCAGGTTGATATCGTGGATGCCATTCTCGCTGCCGGGGTAGGTAAAGTTTAGGTTATTGATTGTGAGCTCAGTGAGCTGATGAACGGCCGTTTTTGGCGTATAGGGCAGCGGGGGCAACTTGCCATCCAGGTACAGCGGTTGCGAAGCCACCACTGCACCAGGCGGCGCGCCCTGCATCATCGTTTCCATGCGCTGTGTGGAGACGCCCGCCTGCTTGTAGCTGGTAATCATTCGGCTAAAAATGCGAAACAGTTGGGTAGTGGGCCAAATGTAGGCGGCAAACAGAGCAAAATCGCCCAGCGTAAACGCCCCCTGATACATTTGCCTTGCCGCCATCAGCAGAATGAGCCCCATGCCAAGTTCAATCGTGCCCGTACTGAGGGCGTCTACCAGTTCCGTCAGCAGCTTGTCGCGTACCATCGTTTCCTTGCGCTGTGCATTGATCTGGCGAAAGCGGTCAATAATGCGCGTCTCGGCATTGGCCACCTTGAGTGCCTGGGTGCTGTTAAACATATCGGCAATCATGCCTGTCACCTGGCTGGTGGCCAGACGGCTGGCCCGACGATATCGCTTGGCGCGCTCACCCAGCCTCTGGGCGATGGCCACCACAACCAGTAGAGGCAAAAATGTACCCAAGGTCACGGGTACGCTAATCTGCAGCATGATGGTGACTGATATGCTTGCGCTGATGAGCAGCCCAATCACGTCATCTA
Organism: uncultured Anaerolineae bacterium; assembly: GCA_965368765.1. Lineage (GTDB taxonomy): Bacteria > Chloroflexota > Anaerolineae > Promineifilales > Promineifilaceae > Leptofilum. The sequence continues at coordinate 1,440 of CBDUOF010000599.1, forward strand.
CCGCCACGATGGCCGACAGCAGTTGAGCGGTGTCATCCCGAAAAGTGCTAATCGCTTGCCCAGTTGACATCGTTGTGCCATCGTCATTTTTTGGCAGCGGGCGGGAGCCGGGCATTTGCAGCACCCGCGCCAGCATATTGCGAATCAGCAGGTCGAAGGAGATATATTCAAAGTTAATAAAGGCCCAGCCAGCCGCCATCGACGAGAGGCCCACAAGCAGGGCGTAGGCAAGCTGCAACCCAACGATGGGCCATAGCGGCAGGGCAAAGCTTGATTCTCCAGTAAGAAAGTTGAAAAAGGCGCGCAAAATCAGACCCAACGCCGTAGTGAAGGCAAACTGGAGCGAAATCGTGATGACGTCCGTGGCGTAATATTTTGGCTGAAAGCGGATGAGCCGCCAGTAGTA
>CBDUOF010000600.1:0-1814 GCA_965368765.1 uncultured Anaerolineae bacterium
CTGGCTGTTCCGGCGGGCTGTGCCTGAGGTGACGCCGACAGAACAAGACAATCCTTAACTTCTGGCTTGAACTGCCGCAGGGATAGGCACCGGGAAACCAATTGCATACGTATCACAAAAATTCTGGGAAAATCGTTGGCGGCGTGGTGATGTTCACGCCTCAGCGATGGATAAGATCCTGAGGCAGGTGATGAAACGCTCAACTACAATTACTAGGAGCAGCAACAACATCGCCAAACGTGCCAGCTTGGGTAAAATCGGGGCATGACATTTAATGAACCGACCATCAGCAGCCGCAGCGTGCTGCGCCCGACTTACATTGAAGTAAACCTGACCCGCCTGACGGAGAATTACCGCGCAATTGAACATGCGGTGGCGCCGGCCACCGTAATGCCCATTCTCAAGGCAAATGCGTATGGACATGGGCTGGTAGAAGTGGCTCGGCATGTTGTTTCGCTGGGTGCGTCGTACCTGGGCGTGGCCTTTCTGGAAGAAGGCATTTTGCTGCGTGAGGCCGGCATTGCCGCGCCGATTTTGGTATTGGGCGGCATCATCGGTAATCAGTTGCCCCTATTTTTACAGCACGATCTAACCGTCACTGCCTCATCAGTAGAAAAGATTACTCAGATTGATGATGCTGCCAAAAAGATGGGCGTCCGGGCGAAGGTGCACCTTAAGATCGACACCGGGATGGAGCGAATTGGGGTGCATTATTATAATGCAGATTCGCTGCTGGAGGCGGCGCTGGGCTGTGAACATTGTCTGGTGGAAGGCATTTATTCCCATTTTGCCAATGCGGATACGGCCGTACTCCACTCTGCCCAAATACAGCTTGACCGCTTCAACCAGGTGCTGTCGTTTTATGAATCACGCGGACTGCCCCCACCACCGCTGCGCCACATGGCCAACTCCGGGGCCATCTTGCAGTTACCGGGTAGCCATTTCGACATGGTGCGCGCTGGTATATTGCTCTATGGGGTTTATCCTGCCGACGACGTGGCCAAAACCATTGTCGTGCGCCCGACGCTCTGTTGGAAATCGCGGGTCGTTTACTTCAAAGTCGTGCAGCCAGAGCATCCGGTGAGCTACGGTTCCACCTGGCAAAGTGACCACATGGTGCGGGTGGTGACGGTGCCGGTTGGGTACGGCGACGGCTATTTTCGTCGAATGTCGGGTCAGGCACAGGTGATCATCCGTGGGAAGCGGTATCCGGTAATCGGCCGTATTTGTATGGATCAACTCATGGTCAACATAGAGTGGGACAGTGCCTACAACAACGATGAGGTCATTCTGCTGGGAGAAAGCGAGGATGGCACAGTGTCGATTAACTGTGAAGAGCTGGCCGAGTGGGCGGGAACCATTCCTTACGAAGTGCTGACAAATATCAACACGCGCGTGTCGCGCCTGTACCTGACCGAATAAAAAAGAGACGTGATAAGGTCCAACAATGTCACGTCCCCACCAAACAGCGTTCGACCCCGGCCAGGAGGGAGAACCGGGGTCGAAACACTTCTTTTGGCGACTTCTGATTATTAGAATAGCGGCCAAACTTAAACCAAACCTGAGATAAAGTTAAACAGTTTCTAAGTGACTGTCCGCAAATAAGTTAGCGGAAGGGTGCAGACGGTTTTTTAGTAACTGACCCTCTCGAACAGGTTACTCTTGTTGGGTTAGCTAATTATGGCCAATCAGCGTTAGGCAGCGAGTTGAAAAATCGTCTGTAATTCGCCAATTTGCACAACATCACCATCGTTCAGCAAGCGGGCATGCTCAACTGATTGCCCGTTTAAGAGAACAGGAAAGGCCCTGTCGAT
>CBDUOF010000601.1:0-1798 GCA_965368765.1 uncultured Anaerolineae bacterium
GGCAACACGGCCCTGACGGAACAAATGCTGGCCTTTGGCGAACCGCCCTATGCCGATACGCCCTATCCCAATGCCGTTGTCATGGGTCATTACCCAGCACTTGGCCAACCTTACACCCCGCCACAGGATTATATTGAACGGGGAACGGCCGCAAACGTCGGGCCGTGGGGCATATTGGGCAGCGAGTACAATCTGGTAGAAAAAGTAAACGTCCTGCGCGGCCTGATCGATATGTTCACGGTGATGTACCCACAGCTTCAGGAAATTGACTTTCGGCAGGATGTGCCCCAACTAGACGTACCGGTTTATATTTTGGATGGTGAGGCAGAATTAGCCGCGCGGCGAGACCTGGCACTGGCCTGGTACGATCAACTTGAAGCACCCATTAAACAAATTTACACTTTTAACAATGCCGGGCATTCGGTTGCCTTTGAGCAATTTTCGACCCTGCACCACATTTTGACCGAGACAATTTTAGCGGAGACGTACCCAAGTGGGAGGTAGGAAAGCTATGTTAGAAATTAGGTTGGAAAGCGTCGGTGATGAGGCAGCGATTCGCCAGGTGAATGAGCTGGCGTTTGCCAGACAGAATGAAGCCAATTTGGTCGATGTGCTGCGTGATGCCGTAGAAGACGTCATTTCCCTCGTCGCAGTTCAAGACGGGCAAATAGTTGGGCACATCCTGTTTAGTCCGGTTCAGATTGAATCTAGTGAAGGAGTAACCGAAGCGATAGGATTAGGCCCAATGGCGGTGCGGCCCAATTATCAGGGTCAGGGCATTGGCTCCCAACTGGTAGAGCATGGGCTGTTGGCGTGCCAAAAAGCTGGCTTTACCATTGCTATTGTTTTGGGGCATCCTACTTTTTATCCGCGCTTTGGCTTTGTGCCCACCAAACCATTGGGCATTCAATGGGAACATGATGTGCCAGAAGAGGCATTTATGGTGGCGGCGCTGGCTGAGAATGCCTTGGCCGGCATCACTGGTGTTGTTAAATACCATCCGGCCTTCAATGGCGTATGAGCATGAACCGCGACACTGTGGTGCAAGAAGCCGCAATGTTCTTGTTGCCGCTGCTTCTGGTAACTGTGATTATTGTTGGCTTTGCCACCAGAGGCAAACTTGGATTTTGTGAGAAAGATGCGTTTATTACTGGCTGATGATCAAATAAGGGTGCGTTCAGCGCTGCGTCTACTGTTGGAGCAAGAGCCAGCCTTCCAGGTGGTTGGGGAAGCCGCAGATGCCACAGGGTTGCTGCTGGCGGTCACTGAGAAGGAAACAGATGGGGTGCTGTTGGATTGGGAGCTGCCCGGTTTGCCTGCGGCTCAATTGGTACGGCTGTTGAAGGTTGAACGGCCGTTTCTAAAAATCATCGCCATGAGCAGCCGTCCAGAAGTTGAACAACTGGCCCTTAGCACTGATGTTCAGGCCTTTTTAAGCAAAAGTGAATCGCCAGAGCGCGTATTGTCGATCATCCGTACCTTCCTAGACGTAAAATTTTAGCGAGAATATGATGATAAAAAATAATATGCTAACAAATAACAAAGTTGCTATTGAAAAATTGCGGAATTTGCAAGAAAAGCCCCAGCCCTATGCACCTGGGGAACCCTTGTTCTGGAATGACCCGCATATCTCTCAACAAATGCTGGCGGCGCATCTCAATCCGAATCTAGATGCGGCCAGCCGCCGCCCAGAAACCCTTGTGCGCACGGTTAATTGGATCATTCGGGAACTGGCTTTGTCTTACGGAGCGGCCGTTCTCGATCTGGGCTGCGGGCCGGGACTTTATTCGCTTCGCTT
>CBDUOF010000602.1:0-1795 GCA_965368765.1 uncultured Anaerolineae bacterium
AACCCAGCTGCTAGGAGGCCAATCCGGGCGGTGACCATTTTTCGCCCTACCTGGTAAAGCAGCGGCACCGTCAGCGTAGCCAGCAATGGGTTGATCAACCAGGGAGCCTTTAGCAGTACGCCGATAGCCAAAATGGCAGGATAACCGGGAGGATATTTTCCGAACCAACGGCCGTCTTGGACCAGTAGAAATTCTTGCTTGAAGAATTCTGGCAGCAAAGGGGCAGGTGCCCACAGCTTGCCTTGCGCCAATGTTTTGGCCTGGAACAGATAGGTGAGCGAATCCTGCACGTGCGGTACCTGAGCCAGCACGTCGCTGGCAATCCAGCTGGTAACCGCAAACGTCAGAAACGTGAGCAAGAGGAGGGCGGTCTTGTGTGAAGGCAGACGCCTGGAACCTGGCCAGCGCAGGCTTAATGAAGTCGTCTGCTTTCTGGAGTTGTTTCGTAACGTTGTTTTGGCCGTTTGTGCCCCTGCTTTTCTGATCAACCAGGTAATTGCCAGCAGCAAGAGCGCGGCTTGATGGCCGGTGAGCAAGAGACGTAGGAGGGATTGTGCCTGTTGTAAGAGCGGCTTTTGGAAGGGGATGCCGATGATAGGTTGGGTGGGACGGCCGTTTTCCCATTCCCACCAGACACCTCGCCGATCTGCGCCATCCACCACAAACACAAAGCCGGTGTGCCCATCTGGATTCATTAGCAACAGGCCAGCCTCATCTTCCGCACGGCGCAAGGTGCTGGTAAGGATAAAGTCATCGGTGATGGTTTCAGTTAGTACAATGCCGTTCTGTCCGACAATTCCATGCAGCTCGCCGCCACGACTTGTCCAGCCACCGCTGATGATTTGCCATTCGTCCCATGCTGTTTTGGAAAAGGTTTGTTGCCAGAGTGGCTGACCATTGGCCGAAAAGAGTGATAAGTCTGCCCAGGCGGTGTGGGGAGCCAGCCAGCGAAGTGGGGGGAAAGTTGCCAACATCATGCGGTCGCTGACGGGCTTGCTGGCATAGAAGCCGACCTGGCTGTCTGCACCCATTTGCGGGCAGTCGATACCGACATATCGTTCTGGCACAGCTGCAATGCAGCGGCCATTGATCACTTGAACGGAAACGGCCGTTTCTTCCCCCAACGCCCACAAATAAAGCAAAATGAGCAGCCCATTCAGCAGCCAAAACCATCCCCGACGCATACTTTTTATTTTAACGCCAACTTTTTCGGTAAACCACAAAATCGAAGATGCCGTTACCGACCAAGATTCATGGGTGCAAACACCTTTTTGTAAGCTAAATTGTTAGCCCGTTTTGGTAGAAATAACTATCTTTTAGCCTTGGTAGATTTGTCCTTCAAGATTCAAGGATATGGTTGTCTTTGCGGACTATCTGAACGAATTGTGCCTGCCTTACATTTGAAACGAGACTGGAATATACGATCAGTTCAAAACGAAAAGCCACGATAATGCGCAACTGTCCTCCTTAGAAAAAGGAATAAACTCAAACATCTTAAGCCGGCGGGCTTTTTAAGTGTGTTTCTATGATGTGCCAATAGCTTCATAAATGACAGCAATCAATTAGCATACTCTCTCAATTATTTGCGCAATTATATAAAACAGGAGAATCAAGATGAAGTTAACATCCCCCCCACCCGATTTTCGTCAGATAGCTATGTTTAAGCAGCATTCCCGGCTGCGGAGGGTCGGACGGCAGCTGCTGCTGCTGAGCCTGCTGCTGGCCGTGATGGTCAGCGGGTCAACGCTGGCCCAGGAAAACGCACCGCCGATGCGGGTGGCGCGGGTCATCGAGG
>CBDUOF010000603.1:0-1772 GCA_965368765.1 uncultured Anaerolineae bacterium
CACAACCAACGCGTGCCAACTGGCCGGGCAAAGCCAGCAATTTGCAGACCAGCTCAGGGCCGAGCTGGCTCCCTTTGCCCCCCCCCGTTTATTCCATACCTATTTTCCCCAGAGCGGCCTGCTCTTGCTAGACCTGATTGTGCAATGGCTACAAAGTTTGGACGCTCGTTTTCGCGGCAGTGAAGATTTTATGCACGGGCTTATGCTGTTTGCCGATGAATCCACCATGCTGGGCTATGCCAGCGATCACATCAAGGTGGAATGGTACCCGGCCAACTTCTATCTTATTGAGCAGGGCGAACCGGCTACCTCACTGTATTTGCTGCTTTCCGGCAGCGTAAATGTGCTGCGCGAAGATGAGGCCGGTAATCTTCAGCTGTTAGAAAGCTTAGGGCCTGGCACCTTTATTGGTGATACCGGGATTGCCTATGGTCAGCCGCGTAACGCCCATGTTGTGGCGGTGAGAAACGCAACCTGTCTTGTTTTTTCGCCCGGCAAGCCCACCAATTTTGCCGGCCGTGGTGAAGAGGCGCAATTTGCCGCAGAAGAGATGGTCACCAGCAGTAAGCAGCCAGCGGCAACGCTGCATATTGATGTCTCAGATTTCATTGAACAAAAGATATTGGCGCTGACCAAACACCGCACCCAATATCCCATAGAGCCAGATATGTTCCCGGCAGCGTTCCTAAAAACGCTAATGGGTCAGGAATATTTTGTTCAGATCGATCACCCCCGCAGCCTGGAAACCACTTTATTCCCAGAATCCCAATCAGCCAAGGAGTAATTATGTCAACAAGCACGATGGCGACCCAACAAACGGCTCCTCAATATGATGCCGAACAGCAGACCGCGCTTCTGCAACAGTTCCTGCTGGATTACCCAACGTTCCAAACAACGCAGCTGCTGGACCAATGGCGGCAAACGGATTACGGCCGTCTGGATACCAATCACCAAATTTACCTCGACTATACCGGCGGCGGTCTTTACGCCGAAAGCCAGCTGGACGCTCACATGACCATCCTGAGAACCCGGGTGCTGGGCAACCCCCACTCCGCCAACCCCACCTCTATGGCCATGACAGACCTGGTTGAAGGCACCCGCGCTGCCATTTTGCGCTACTTTAACGCCTCTCCGGATGAGTACATTGTCGTCTTTACCCAAAACGCCAGCGGGGCATTAAAGCTGGCCGGGGAAGCCTATCCTTTTGGAGAAGGCAGCCAATACCTGTTGACCTACGACAACCACAACTCTGTCAACGGCATTCGTGAATTCGCTCGGGACAAAGGTGCGGCGTTCACCTATGTGCCGCTTACCTCCCCAGAACTTCGCATCGATGAGGATAGGCTGGCTGATTTGCTGGCGGCGGCCGATACGACCAAGCCCAATCTGTTCGCCTTCCCGGCACAATCCAACTTTTCCGGCGTCAAGCATCCGCTGCGCCTGGTCTCCCTGGCCCAGGAACAAGGCTGGGACGTCTGTCTGGATGCGGCTGCCTTTGTGCCGACCAATCAGCTTGACCTCAGCCAGGTAAAGCCAGAATTTGTCGCGATGTCGTTTTACAAGATGTTTGGCTACCCCACTGGTCTGGGGGCGCTCTTTATTCGTAAATCAGTTCTGGGCAAGCTGCATCGCCCCTGGTTTGCTGGCGGCACGGTCAATTTTGTCAGTGCCCAGGCCGAATCCCATATCCTGTCTAAAAACGAAGCAGCCTTTGAGGATGGTACGGTAAATTATCTGAACATCCCGGCCATCAAAATTGGGCTAGAGCAGTT
>CBDUOF010000604.1:0-1732 GCA_965368765.1 uncultured Anaerolineae bacterium
GTCCTCATCGTTGAGCGGGTGAAAGATGGCCAATGGCGTACTCGGGTGCTTTGGTGGCTCCCGCCGCTGACGCTACTCTGGGCCAATTTGCACAGCGGCTACCTGCTGGGCATTGTGCTGCTGGGCACCTACGCCGTGGGGGATGTGGCGCAGCGCTGGCTCGCCGCGCCGACAGAACGGACTTTGGGGAAAACGGCCGTCACCCACCTCTTCGCCGTCACCTTAGTGAGTTTTCTAGCCGCCGCCGTCAATCCCAGCGGCATCGAGCTGTGGATTTATCCCTTTCTCACCCTGGGCAGCGGAGCCATGCAGGCCTACATTCAGGAATGGCTCTCCCCCGATTTTCACCAGACCTACTTTTGGCCCTTTGCCGGGATGCTGGCACTGGGTGTGCTGGGCTGGATTTTTAACAAAGAACAGCCAACGATTACTGAACTGCTGCTCTTTTTAGGTACGGGTGCGGCGGGCTTGGTGTCTGCGCGGCACATTCCGCTGTTTGCCATCGTCGCCACACCAATCATTGTGCGCCATTGGTTGGGCGCGTTAGACCCTAAGGGTTTAATAGATAAAGCAGAAAAGCCCCAAGAGGCAAAACCCTTAGGGTCTGGGCTGTTTGTGGCGTTGAACTGGTTGATTTTACTCGTGGCGGTGGGAACGGCCGTTCTCTGGTCCATTACCAAATTCGACAATAACGAGACGGCCATTGCTGCCCGGTATCCGGTAGCGGCGGTCGATTATCTGGAAGCGTCCGGGCTGGACGAAGCGCGTGGTTACAACAGCTACAACTGGGGCGGCTATCTCATCTGGCGCGGCGTGCCCGTTTTTGTAGACGGCCGTGCCGACGTATACGGCGATCCGTTCTTGTTGTTTTACCGCGAAACGTTTGAAGTGCGTTCCACCTGGCAAGAGCCGCTGGATGAATACCATGTGGATTATGTGCTGATGGAGCGGGGAACGCCGTTAACGGCCGTTCTCGCCGCCAGCCCCAATTGGTCCCAAGCTTATGAAGATGACAGCGCCCAAATTTTTATTCGCGAATAAATGGGTTGCAGGTCGTAAGTTGCTGGTGGCAAGTGAATCTCGCCGCAGGCAACTTGCAACCTCGCACGTGCCACTTGCCACCAAATTATGCTAACTACCCGTCGCCTTTTCACCCTTCTTCTTGGCCTTGCCCTATTTGTCATGTCTGTGCGCGAGACGCTGGACCCGGACATGTGGTGGCATCTGCGCACGGGTGAAGCAATTTGGCAGATGTGGGCCATCCCCCAATTTGATCTGTTTAGCTACACCGTACCGCAAAACGTGTGGATTGTGCAGCAGTGGCTGACCGATGTGGGCATGTGGCTGATGTATGAGCTGGCAGGATTGGCCGGGTTGAGTTTGCTGTTCGCCGCGATTGTGGCGGTGGCTTTTATGCTGGTATTTGCCAGTTGTGCGGGACGGCCGTATCTCGCCGCTTTTGTTACCCTGATAGCCTACCTCACCGCCGCACTGCCCCTTGGCGTGCGTCCGCAGATGGTCAATATTTTGTTCTTGGCGCTGTTTGTGTATGTGGTAGAAGGGGTCAGGGTGACGGGATGGCGCTCCAGGATATTTTTGGTTTTGCCGCTGATAACGGCCGTTTGGGCCAACATGCACTCCGGCTACCTCACCGGCATTGCCCTGCTGGGCGCGTACGTCGTCGGCGAAACCATCCAGCGCCGCCTGGCCCAGCCCGATGAGACAACGCTGC
>CBDUOF010000605.1:0-1641 GCA_965368765.1 uncultured Anaerolineae bacterium
GTGCGACCCCTTCACAATCATTCCTTTGGGAATAAAGAGGCTGCCCACAATTTGGTTTGGATCGAGCAGCGGCAGCTTTGCCTCTGTTTCTTGCGGCGTCAGCAGGTGCGAATCGCAGCCATACGCCTTGGACGTGCCGTGCAGCCGAATCAAATCTTGCCAGCGCGCCTCGGAAATAGCCACTTCGAGCTGACCGGAGCGATTGAAGGTGTTGTAGTCGGGGCGAAAATGGTCCAGGCTGGCAATGAGATCGGCCGTGTAGACGCCAAAGCGGGTCATCAGCTTGTTGTGACTCAGCGGCACCACGCCCCCAGGCGCGTGGGAGGTCGAGCCGTCGTTTTCAAACAGCTCTCCCTTGTCGATGACCAGAACATCTTTCCAGCCAAACTTGGTGAGGTGGTACGCCGCGGCGCAGCCCACAATCCCGGAACCAATAATGACTACCTGTGCTTGATGCGTCATGTGCTTTTCTCCTGTAAAAAAAGATAAGTGGGACACAGAGTTGCGCAGAGGCGATACAGAGGTGCACTGAGAAAAGAGAGAAAAATCTGCGAGCGCAAACTGCGCCATCTGCAAAATCTGTTGATCTTCATTGTAGGTCAAGTTTGTAAACTTGACCTACGGCTAATTGGTATAACCAAGGATGCCAATCTTTGCTTCCTCGGGCTAAGAAAGCACGGCTACTTTTTCTAACGCTTGCGCTAAATCGGCCTGAATATCCGCCACATCTTCAATACCTGCGGAGAGGCGCAGCAGGCCATCACCAATGCCCAGGTTGTGACGTTCGGCCGGGGTCAGGCTGCGGTGGGAAGAGATGGCTGGGTAGAGCATCAGCGAGTAAATATCGCCCAGCGAGGTGGCGGGTTGGATAAGCTGTAAGGCGTCCATCAGGGCAAAGATTTCTGGCTTACCCGCATCGCGCACCTCAAACGAGAGGACTGCGCCGCCGCCTTTGCCGTTGCTGAGTTGGTTCATCAATTCAATTTGAGGATGGTCGGGAAGGAAAGCGTAATGCACCTGATTGATTTTGGGATGGCTTTGCAGCCAGATGGCAATTTCCAGGGCGTTCTGGCACTGCTGGCGCATCCGCAGCGGCAGCGTTTTCAGGCCGCGGTGGGCCAGCCACGCTTCGAATGGGCCCAGACTGCTGCCCAGCAGCTTGTTCAGCCGCACCATCTCGGCTTTCAATTCGGCGCTGGTGGCCACAATCCCGGCCATCACGTCCCCGTGGCCACCGATAAATTTGGTAGCGCTGTGGATGACTATGTCAGCCCCAAACTGGATGGGATTGCAGAGGTAGGGGGAGCAAAAGGTATTGTCTACCAGCAGGAGCGCGTCGTGTGCGTGGCTGATTTCAGCCAGGCGGGGCAGGTCGGCCACTTTCATGAGGGGGTTTGAGATGGTTTCAACAAGAACGGCCGTAACCTTCTCCTTCTCCAAAATCCTTTCCATCCCCGCCACATCCAACACATCCACCAGATGCACCGTCACGCCCAGTTCGGCAAAGATGCCTTTAACCAACGAGTACGTCGCTCCGTACACGTCTGCCGCCACCACCACCTGACTGCCTGCCCGCACCCCAGCCCCCAGCAGTGCCAAATGAATAGCCGCCATGCCAGACGGCAACGCAATGGCGGCTTC
>CBDUOF010000606.1:0-1627 GCA_965368765.1 uncultured Anaerolineae bacterium
ACCGCGCCACCCGCAACGACGTACGAAGCATGATGGACAACGACCATTACATCGAAGTATTTGTCGATACGCCGCTAGAAGTATGCGAGCGTCGCGATACAAAAGGAATGTACGCGCAGGCACGCAGCGGTAAGATCAAAGGGTTCACCGGCATCGACGATCCATACGAAGCACCGCGCCATCCGGAACTCCACGTAGACACTGTTGGTCACACCGCTGAGGAAAATGCCCACAGAATTGTGGCCCATCTGCTGGATAAAGGGTTTATTCGCCCTAACCATTAAATGAAATTGGTAATTCGTAATTGGCAATTACCCAATTACGAATTACCAATAGCTATTAAACATTACATAAAAGAGGATTCAACACAATGACCGAACATCAAGGATTTGTACTGTGGATGACTGGCCTGTCTGGCGCTGGTAAAACCACCATTGCTTTAGAAATGTTGGACCAATTGGCCGAGCGCGGCTTGCGTCTGGAGCGGCTCGATGGCGATGTTGTCCGTGAAAGCCTAACCCGCGATCTGGGCTTCTCAAAAGAAGATCGCACCAAAAATATTGAACGTATCACCTTTGTTGCCAAGCTGCTCTCGCGCAACGGTGTGGGCTGCATTTGCTCCTTTATCTCGCCGTACCAATCCATCCGTGACAGCGTGCGTGCCAATACCACCAACTTCCTGGAAGTTTTTGTCGATGCGCCGCTGGACGTTGTCATCGACCGGGATGTGAAAGGGATGTACAAGAAAGCATTGGCAGGCGAAATCCCCAACTTCACCGGTATTTCTGACCCGTTTGAAGCGCCAGAAAGCCCGGACATTCACGTGCGCACCGACAAGCAAACCGTTGCTGAAAGTGCCGCATTTATCATCGGCGAGTTGGAAAAACGAGGCTTGATTCCAGTTACTGAACCAGCATAAGCAGCTGGCATCAATTTTTGCCTGATTCTAAGAGATTGGAGATTGGAGCGGGAAATGTTTACCCGCGAATCTTCAATCTCTTTTTTTTGCTTTATTAATGGGCTGCCATTATGCTTCCCGGCTATGGATATTCAGGCAGCTCTGGTTTACGGCCGTTCCCAACTCGCGCCTCACTCTCCCACACCTCAGCTAGATGCCCGGCTTTTGCTAGAGCACCTGCTTGGCGTCTCCCACAGCCAGCTTGTAATGCACCATGACACGCCGCTAACAGCAGACCAGGTGCAAAGCTACCACCAACTCATGGCCCGCGCCCAACAGCAAGAGCCAATTCCATACATCATTGGCCACGCCCCATTTTTTGACTTTGACCTTTACGTTGCCCCAGGCGTGCTGATTCCCCGGCCAGAGACGGAGCAATTGGTAGAGTTGGCTGTTGCCTGGGCAAAAGGGCGTGGTTCAGAGGCGGCACTGAAGGCGGTAGACGTCGGGACCGGCAGCGGCTGCATTGCCATTGCGCTGGCACGTCAGCTGCCTCATTTGCAAATTACGGCCGTAGACATTTCCCCCGATGCCCTTGCCATTGCCCAGCAAAACGGCAGGCAGTTGGCTCCCAATCGGGTTCGGTTCCGGCAAGGCGATTTGTTGCAGGCCATCGAGGGACCCATCGACCTGATAGTGGCCAACTTGCCCTACGTCACCAGCGGTGAG
>CBDUOF010000607.1:0-1578 GCA_965368765.1 uncultured Anaerolineae bacterium
ATTCTGAGCCGTTCTTGGTGAAGAACTCCTCTAAACCTTATCTGGTGAAGTGTTTGCCTCAGTGAGAAACCTGCATCATAAAAGTATAGGGATGCTTTGGAGGACCTCCGCATGACAGGGCAGGGTTACGTTTTTTTTTTGGCGCGTTTAATGTCCCTTTGGCCAATTTCGTGACGCAGCTCTTTTTTGCGAATGCGCAGAGCCATTGGTGTCACCTCCAGCAAATCATCCGCGGCTAAATACTCAATCGATTCATCCAAGGACATGATGCGCGGCGTGTGCAGCGCTTCCACAATAGCGGTTGGACCGCTGCGGACTTTGGTAAGCACCTTTGTTTTACACACGTTTACCACCAGGTCTTCATTGCGAATGTGCTGCCCCACGACCTGACCTTTGTAAATTTCATCAGCTGGCAATACAAAGAAAGTGCCGCGCTGCTGCAGCCCTTGCAACGCGTATGCGCTTACCGTACCGGACTCCATGGCAACTAATGAACCAAATTCCTGGTTTTCAATAGCCCCTTTCACCGGTTCATAGGCGTGGAATAAGGGATGGTAAATGCCCGTGCCGCGTGTGGCGGTGAGGAAGGGTTGGCGAAAGCCCAAAATGCCGCGCGTGGGAACCAGGTATTCGGCATAAACGGTGCCATCTTCGCCGTAAGTAATGTTTTTCATCAAGCCACGGCGCCGACCCAACATTTCACTAACAGCGCCAAGATAATCGTTAAGCACCTCGATAAATAGTTTTTCTACCGGTTCGGTAAGCCCATGTTCCGTCTCTTTGAAAATGACTTCTGGCCGACTGATGGCAAACTCGTACCCTTCGCGGCGCATTGTTTCGATGAGAATCGCCAGATGGAGCTCGCCACGCCCGGACACGATAAACTCGCCTGCTTTGTCTGTTTCTTCGACGCGCATGGCGACGTTGCTTTCCAACTCGCGCATGAGCCGTTCCCGAATTTGGCGGCTGGTCACATATTTGCCCTCTTTGCCAGCAAAGGGGCTGTCGTTGACGCGGAAGGTCATCCGAACGGTTGGTTCTTCTACCTTAATGGGAGGCAGCGGGCGCGGATCGTCGGGGTCGGCCAGGGTATCGCCAATGCCGACGTCGGGGATGCCTGCGATGGCGACGATGTCGCCTGCCTGTACCTGGCTTTCTTCCATGCGCTGTAGATCGCGGTAGGTGTACAGCTTGGTGATCTTGCTGGGACTCATTTGCCCGTCTGCTCTAATGTGCATGATTTGCTGCCCGTCGTTGATGATGCCGCTGGTGAGGCGACCCACGGCGATCTTGCCGACGTAGCTGCTGTATTCCAGGGTGGTGACCAGCATTTGGGGGGGGCCATCCGGATCGATCATGGGAGCGGGCAGATATTCGACGATGGCGTCGAATAACGGCCGTAAATCATCCGTCATCTCATCTGCTTCAAGCCCGGCACGTCCTTCCAACGCTCGCGTGTAGACGACCGGAAAATCAGCCTGTTCTTCGCTGGCGCCCAAATCGATAAAGAGATCGAAGGTGGCATTCACCACATAATCGGGTCGGGCCGCCGGGCGGTCAATTTTGTTTACCACCACA
>CBDUOF010000608.1:0-1537 GCA_965368765.1 uncultured Anaerolineae bacterium
CTAAACAGCTCCAGGGCGGCGAAATTTTGGACCTGACGGAAGATATCCCGCCAAATTACGACTTCTTCTCCGAAGGACCTGGTTACGACGCGTTGGACATGTAGCCAATTTGTTGGGCTGCTGGAGCTAAAAACTCCAACAGCCCTTTGTTAGGAAGCATCCCACGATACCCAAAATCTTTCCCCGGTTAGAATATGTTTAGACGTCGTGAAACCCCAGTTTAGGCTAAAAAGAGTGAGTGGCGTCTAACAAGCTGAAATCGAACTGGGTGAGGCAGGGTGGCACTTGCCACCAGCTGACCCTTGCTGAAGCCAACGGCCGTTTCAACTCAGACGGCCGTTTTATTTTCTCTGGTTGCGTGGTGGTTGCATCTGGCAGCAAGATGGCGCTGACCAGCTTGCCTTCAGCTAGCGGAGTATGCCGATCGGGGAAGACGTAGCAGGGCAGCTTGGCGTACAGCTCCAGCTCGCGCACAAAATATTGGACAGACGCCCCTTGACGCTCAAAGCCAAAAATTTCCGCTCTGGGAAACTGATTGCCGTTGTCCCGCACCCAGCGGTAAACGGCCGTACCCCGCACCTCGCCGCCCCAATCATCAATCAGAAAGCCTGGAAAAAGATGCTCTTCTTTGCCTAGGGTAATAAAAGCAAAGCGCACTATCAGCGAGGCCGCGGCTTCCCCTTCTGGTTTCGGATCAATGAGAATTAATGCCAAACGGCCGTCCTGCGCCGCCGCATTCTCCCACAACAATTGCCCCCACACGTGCTGCCCCACTGCTCCTGCCATAAAAGTGCTCCGTTAAGCTTCTTCGTTTCTAGATTGTGTGACGATACCAAAACGGCCGTAAACCGGCAAGATTCAGGTTGCCAGTTTCGCCCGCCATGTCTATCATTCTTCAGCAACAGACCAAACCCCCAGGCCGCTGCAGAGTCTGTTTTTGGCCATCCTTTGACCCTAAACCTGCGGCCCGATTATTGATATTGGAGAAGAAATAGTGATTGAAGAAACGATCGCCCGCGCCAAAGAGCTGCGCCGCGAAGATGAGTTGGAAGCATCGCAAGAAATATTGCTCGGGCTGTTGGCTGAGCACCCCAATGATCCCCTCGTTTTGCATGAAGTAGGTGGTTCCTACGATGTAATGGGCGAAGAGAAGCAAGCCATTCCATACTACCAAAAGGCGATCAAGGCTGGCCTCGACGGCGACGATTTGCAGGAGTGCCTCGTTTGCCTGGGCAGCAGCCACCGTAATGTGGGCAACTTTGAAGATGCCGTAGAGATATTA
Organism: uncultured Anaerolineae bacterium; assembly: GCA_965368765.1. Lineage (GTDB taxonomy): Bacteria > Chloroflexota > Anaerolineae > Promineifilales > Promineifilaceae > Leptofilum. The sequence continues at coordinate 1,283 of CBDUOF010000608.1, forward strand.
GAGAAGGCGGTGGCCGAATATCCTGAAAACAACAGCGGCAAAACCTTCCTGGCTTTGGCATATTACAGCGACGGGCGCGAGGATGAGGCCGTTCAGCTACTGCTGGAGTTGCTCCTGGACACCACCAGCGATGAAAACATCCTTGCCTATGCCGATCCGCTCGATTATTACAAAGACAATCTTGACGAAGTGTGGGACGCTTAGCTATGAAAGCTCTTGCCTTTTATGAACACGGGCTATTAGAAAATGTCCAAT
>CBDUOF010000609.1:0-1515 GCA_965368765.1 uncultured Anaerolineae bacterium
TGGCTAACCGCTTTGCACGTGGCGCTGCACTGGCGCTGGATTGTGAATGCCGTTAAACGGTATGTGATTGCCCCAATAGGCCAACGCATTCGCCCATCCCGGCAACCTGAAGCAAAGGCTGGACTGACAAATTAAACGTAAAGAGTTGGGGCGCGGTCTGCCAGATCGCCAACGCGAACAAGCTGCGCACGCGCCAATTGGAGAAATCAACATGAGAAAAATAATTGTACGTATATTTATCATTTTATTAGCAGCCAGTGTGATTGGTGCAAGCTGGTACGCTTACGACATGACCTCATCCGACCAATCAACGTTGCAGGACGGCAGGAGTGAGTTCGCCCCGGACAGAGAATTGTCCGAAGACGGCGAAAGGGAAAAGGGTCTCTCACGTGGCGCAGAGGGCGAAGGCGAAAGTAGTACAGTTAGCCAATTGTTCAGCGGGTCGGCGGTTATCGTGGGTCAAACTGGGCTGGCCGTCGCTGTCGTTGCCCTGCTGAGAATGTTGATCCATCGGTTTGTGCCGAAGGGTTCCCGGAAGAAGATTGCCAGCTCTCCCAGTTAGGCGCAATCGAATGCAGACCGGCTTTGTTGTGTAACGAAGCTGGTCTTTTTCTTTTCAATGTAGGGAAACGGCCGTTTCCCCTACAAAACAGCTTTTCCAGTCAACGACACCAGTCATCCAACCTATACCGAATCTTTATAAGTTCTAAACCCGGCCTAAATCTCGCTTCCCTATGCTCTGCTCATGCATGACAAACGTGGCGTTTGCGTTCTGGAAAACAACACACACAAAAACAATAATTTGGAGATGAAAATGTTCAAAAAAACAACAACCTTTTTAATCTTACTCGTTCTGGTAATGAGTCTGGCTGCTTGCAGTGAATCCGATGATTCATCTTCCACCAGCTCTGTAGAAGCTGAATCTTCAGCAGAACAAACTGACTCTGTAGCAGAAGATACGGCCGTAACCCAAACAGACGCCGCAACCGAATCTGAGACAGCCAGCAGTACATTAACCTCCTCTGTCGCCGATACGGCACAGGATACCTGTTACGACAACAGCGAAGCGATTGATTGCCCAGATTCAGGTGATTTCTACGGCCAGGATGCACAAAACGATGGCAATGCCCAGAGCTATACCATTAATACCACTGACGATGGTGACGAGACAGTGACCGATAACGTCACGGGTATCATGTGGACCAAAAGCCCGGATATGGAAGGCATCGGTAATAACGATGGCGATATCACCTCGGACGATAAGCTCTCCTCCAGCGCCGCCGCAGCAGCATGTGAGGCGTTGGACTACGCTGGCTATACCGATTGGCAGCTACCTAATGTGAAGCAGCTTTACTCCCTGATGAACTTCCAGGGTACAGACCCAACATCAGACGACACCGCCACACTGACGCCATTTCTCGATTGGGACTACTTTGATTTTGCCTATGGCAGCACGCAAGGCGAGCGGATCATCGACTCTCAGTATGCAACTACCTCGCTTTATACCAATGATGA